>NZ_CP015849.1:4130000-4455625 GCF_001654495.1 Streptomyces sp. SAT1 | reverse complement strand
TGCCCTTCCCGGAACCGCGACCGGGCCCGGCCCCCGCGTCCGGCGCCGGTGCGCCGGGCGGCTCCTCCTCCAGGGCGACGCGGGCCTGGGCGACGCGGATGGCCTCCATGGTGCGGTCGTGGCGCAGTTCCGCGCGGCTCCAGGCGCGCTCGGCCAGCTCCCACATGGTGGTGAGATGGACCGGGTCGGTGCCGGTCACCTCGGCGAGGGCGATCACCGCGCCCTTGGGCGCCAGCAGCCGCCCGCCCAGATAGCGTTCCCAGGACGTCTTGCTGTAGCCCGTCCGGTCGGCGAGCGCGGCGACGCTCAGCCCGCTCCGGTCCACGAGCCGACGCAGCTGACCCACGAACTCCTTGACCTGCGGGTCCAGTTCCTCGGGCAGGGCCTTCCAGCGAGGCATCGCTGCTCTCCCCCTCTTCTTTCCCCGGTACGTACCGGCTCTTCCCCGCACGGTGCCTGTGCGGTGCCCGTGCGGAGGACGCGGACACCCCGCCGTACGCGCTGATGGTCCACGCTAGCCCGGTTCCCGGACGACTCCGACCGCCGCTCAGCCCAGCGCGACGGCGCCCACGACCGCGGTCACCAGCAGCGCGGCGAGCAGCGCGACGGCGTACAGCAGCAGGCGCCCGCCGGGCCGGCCGCGCCGCCGCTCGTCCAGCCCCTCGGGCCGGTCCCACCACGGCACGGTGGGCACCTCCTCGTAGCCCTCGCGCACCTCGCCGTCCGGCGCGTCCGGCGCGTCCGGCCCCTGCGGCACCGGGACCGCGACCGGCACGGACGCGGGCGCGGGCGCGGGCAGCGGTGCGGCCAGCGGTGCCGTCCGGGGCCACACCTTGACGGCCATCTCCCAGCGCACGGTGTGCCGTTCGGCGTCCGCTCCGGTCAGGCCCGCGACCCGGCACAGGGCGGCGACCGCCTGCCGGGGCGGGGGCTGGGTGGCGTTGAGATAGCGCTGCCAGGACGACTTGCTGTACGCGGTGCGCGCGCCGAGCGCGACCAGGCTGAGCCCGGTCCCGTCCTTGAGCAGCCGCAGTTGCTCCACGAAATGCCGTACCTCCGGCGGCAGATCGTCCGGCAACGGCTGCCAGGCGCCCATCGCTCACCTCACCTCCCGGCGGCCACGGGGCCCGCCTCGCGGCGAGTGACGACGACGGCGCACCGGCCGGTTCCCACGCCGGTCATGGACATGGCTGTGGCGAAGCGCGGACACCGTAGCGGAACGGTCACTTCCGTGCCACAGCGCACAGACAGGCGTTGAACGCCTGTTCCCCGTGGAGCAGGGTTGATCCCGGCGGCGGCCCGTCCTTACTCGGGGGAGAGGATGGGCCGCCGTCACGCTACTCAGGATGATGCAGGAACCGCGTCAGCGGTTGCGTACGGTGTAGTGCAGAACGTCGTCGAGGAACGGGATCTCCAGCCACGGCTGGGGCTGGGCCATCAGCCCCAGCAGCACGATGGCCAGGCCCAGCACGCCGTAGGTGACGATGTCCGTGAAGCGGGAGCGGACGGCGAGCATGCCGACCCGGGGCAGCAGCCAGCGCAGCACGGCGCCGCCCAGCAGACCGATGCCGACCAGCAGCAGCCCCACCCGGAACGCGTCCAGGGCGATCACCAGCAGGCCGACGCCGACCGTGATCAGGACGGACAGCAGCGGCCACTGCCGGGCGGGCGCCGGGGCGTCGCCGGGAGCGGCCCGGCCGCCGCCCTCGGGGCGCGCGGTGTCCCGGGTGAACAGCGGGAAGCGGCGCGTGCCGCGCGGGCGGCGCCCCTTCCCGGCCGCCCCGCCGGGCCCGCCGTCCGTGCCGCCCGTGTCCTGGCCGGTCCGCCCCCGGCCCGCCCGGCGCAGCCTGCCGCGTACGGTGCCGCTCGCCTCAGCCGACACTGCGCTCCGCCGCCTCGACCACGTTGACCAGCAGCTGGGCCCGGGTCATCGGGCCGACACCACCGGGGTTCGGGGAGAGCCAGCCGGCCACCTCGGTGACGTCCGGGTGGACATCGCCGACGATCTTGCCCTCGGCGTTGCGGGAGACGCCCACGTCGAGGACGGCGGCGCCCGGCTTGACGTCCTCGGCGCGGATCAGGTGCGGGGAACCGGCCGCGGCCACGATGATGTCGGCCCGCTTGAGGTGGGCGGACAGGTCGCGGGTGCCGGTGTGGCACTGGGTGACCGTGGCGTTCTCGCTGCGCCGGGTGAGCAGCAGCGGCATCGGGCGGCCGATGGTCACCCCGCGTCCGACGACCACGACCTCGGCGCCCTTGATCTCCACGCCGTGGCGGCGCAGCAGGGTCAGCACGCCGTTGGGGGTGCAGGGCAGCGGGGCGGGCTCGTTGAGGACCAGGCGGCCGAGGTTCATCGGGTGCAGGCCGTCGGCGTCCTTGTCCGGATCCATCAGTTCGAGGATGCGGTTCTCGTCGATGCCCTTGGGCAACGGCAGTTGGACGATGTAGCCGGTGCAGGCCGGGTCCTCGTTCAGCTCGCGGACGGCCGCCTCGATCTCCTCCTGGGAGGCGGTGGCGGGCAGCTCGCGCTGGATGGAGGAGATGCCGACCTCGGCGCAGTCGCGGTGCTTGCCCGCGACGTACTTGCGGCTGCCGGGGTCGTCCCCGACCAGGATCGTGCCGAGGCCGGGCGTGACGCCCTTCTCCTTCAGCGCCGCCACCCGGGCGGTCAGATCGGACTTGATCGCGGCTGCGGTGGCCTTGCCATCGAGAATCTGGGCGGTCATGGCCCCATCCTCGCGGATGACCGGCCCGCTGTTCCAATCCGGTGTGCCGAACCGGGTGGCGGCGCCGTTCGCATCCGCACGCCCCGCCGTCCGCCCGCCCGTCGCGTCCATGATCAGTGATGTTGCACTTGCACAACACCCGCCGGATACGACTGGACAAGTAAGCATTCGGTCAAGAACGATGGACGGCACAGTGCCGCGGGCAGCTCATCGGGGGGACGGACCGCTTTCTGTAGAACTCTCCTCCGTACGGTGCCGCGCGTCGTCCCCGCACTTGATCCACGGAGGAACCACCGCCATGAGTTACGGCGACCCGAACAACCCCTACGGCGCCCCGCAGCAGCCCGGATACGGCCAGCCCCAGCAGCCGGGCCAGGCCCCCGGCTACGGCTACCCGCAGGCCCCGCCGCTGGGCCAGCAGCCCTACGGCGGCGGCGCCCCCCTGACCATGCCGGGCAACGTGAGCGCCGCCCGCGTGATGCTCTGGGTGATCGTCGGTCTCCAGGTGATCGGCGTGGCCATCTACATATTCGCCGCCGTGGCCATCGACCGCCTCAAGAAGAACGACGACGTGCCGCAACTCGCCGACTACCCGACCGGCGTGCTGTGGGGCTTCGTGGTCCTCGCACTGGTCTGGCTCGTTCTCGCGGCGGTCCTGGCATCGAAGTTCACCACAGGCGGCAACGGTCTGCGCGTCGCCACCCTGGTCTTCGGCATCGTCACCGCGGTTCTGGCTCTCTACCCCTTCCCGATCATCGGCCTCGTGCATCTCGTCCTGGGCATCCTGATCGCCTGCTTCGTCGGCGGCTCCAAGGGCAAGGCGTGGTTCAACCGCCCGCGTTACTGAGATCCGGCCGCCGTACCGAGCGGTTCCCGCGATTCACCCCCAGGGCCGTGTCTCACCCTCACGAGGGCGGGCACGGCCCTGGTGCGTCGCCCTAGTCTGGGATCCGTAGCCGTCAGGCACGGGGAGACGCACCTTGTACAGCATCATCGTGGTACCTCCGCCGACCACGGAGGACGAGCGGACCGGCGGCCAGTTGCGGCTGGCGCCCGGCGACCATCTGGCCTTCGGGCGCTCCGCCCCGGACAACGACCTGGTGATCGGGCACGACGGGGTCTCCCGCCGGGCCGGACGGATCACCGCGCACGGCGCCTTCTGGATACTGAGCAACCTCTCGGCCCGGCAGACCTACGTCGTGGAGAACCCGGAGGGCGCGGGCGAGCACATCAAGGTGGGGCCGGGCCGCCTGGACGCGCCGGTGCCCTTCGAGTTCTCCCGGATCGTGCTTCCCGCCGCCGGTGACCTGCTGCCCATCGAGGTGTGGGCGCCGCGCCACGACTATCTGCACGGTACGGGCGGCCCGGACGGCGAACCCACCGTGCCCGCCTTCTCCGTGGACCGCGCCAAGCGCTACTTCGCGGTGCTCGCCGCCCTGTGCGAGCCGCGCCTGCGCGGCGACCCGCACGCGCCGCTGCCCACCGTCGACCAGGTCGTGGAGCGGCTGCGCCCGCTCTGGCCGGCCGCCTCGCGCACCTCGGTGCAGTGGAACATCGACTACCTGGCCGTGAAGCTGCGCCTCAAACCCGGCCCGGACACCGCCGAGTCCGGCCCGCGGCTCAACGGCAAGAAGGAGTCGCTGGTCTCGCTCGCCCTCCGCTTCGACCTGGTGCGCGAGGACGACCTGGTGGTGCTCGCCGGGCCGGGCCGCACGGTGCTCCAGGCCGCCCCGGGCCCGGTGGAGCGGTGACCGAGCCGTACGCCGTGCCGGTGCCGCGCGGCTACCGGGTGGGCGTCTGGGAGGTGCGGCGGCCCCTGGCGACGGGCGCCTTCGGCAGCGTCTACGAGGCCCGGCGGACCGGTGGCGGCCACGGCCCGCTGCCGCAGAGCGCCGCCCTGAAGTTCCTGCCGACCGGCACCGGCACCCCGCGCCGCCTCACTCATCTGCGTGAACTCGTGGACCGCGAGGTGGCGTTGCACCGCCGACTGCGCCGGCCCCGGCTGATCCGGATGTACGAGACGCTGACCGTGGACGATCCCGCATGTCCCGCCCTGGACGGCGCCACCGTCCTCGTCCTGGAGAAGGCGGAGGGCTCGCTCGCCGCGCTGCTCGCCTCGTGTCCCCGGCCCGCCGACGGCCCCGCGCTGCTCGCGCAGATCTGCGAGGGCCTGGCGCAGTTGCACCGGGCCGGCTGGGTGCACGGTGACCTGAAACCGGCCAACGTGCTGCTGATGCGGGACGGTTCGGCGCGGCTGGCCGATTTCAACATGGCCGCCGAGCTGGAGGGCACCCACGCCTACTCCCCCGGCTTCTCCACCTCCGACTACACCCCGCCCGAACTGCTGTGGTCCGAGATCGGGGAGCGCGGGCGGCGGATCCGCCCGTCCGCCGACGTCTGGGCGTTCGGCGTCCTCGCCCATCTGACCCTCACCGGCGCGTTCCCGCTGCCCGGCGGTATCCCCACCGCCCGCCGGGACGCGGCCGTCGCCTACGCGCGCGGCACGGCGGGCCTGTGTCTGTCCCCCGGACTCCCGGACGCCTGGCGGGCGCTGCTGCCGCTCTGCCTGACCCGGACGCACGCCGACCGGATCGGCACCGAGGCGCTGCTGCGCCGCGTCACCGCCGCGGCCGGCACCGCACGCCCGCCGCGCGTGCTGCGGCTGCCCGCGCGCGCCGCCGGGCACCGGCACCGCACCCGCCTGCTCACCGGCGGTCTGCTCGCCACGGCCGCCGTCGCCGCCCTCGGCTACGGCATCGGCACCCTGGCGCACGAGCCGCCGCCCGCCGAGACCTCCGCCGCGCTGCCCGGCACCTCGGCCGCCCCCGCCACCTACGGCGCCCCCGAACTCCGTACCGACCAGGGCGTACCGCCCTCCTACCGGCCCCTCATCGTCGACGCGGCGCACGCCTGCCCCAGCGCGGACGTCACCCCCGCGCTGGTCGCCGCCATGCTGAAGGCGGAGAGCGACTTCGACCCCAATCTGTCCGATCCCGCCAAGGACGAGTACGGCATCGCCCGCTGGACGCCGCGCGTGCTGCGCTGGTGGATCCGCCCGGACGGGCAGCCGGCGGCGACGGTCCCCCGGCCGCCGTTCCCGGCCCGGGTCTCCATCCCGGCGATGGGCCGCTACCTGTGCTTCATCGCCCCGAACCTGGCCCCTGGCCTGCCCGGCGACCGGCGCGTCCTGATCGCCGCCGCCTACCGGACCTCGTTCCGCAAGGTGAACGACGCGGGCGGAGTTCCCCCGAAGTACCGCGACTACTGCGCCCGCGTCGCCCACTACCTCAAGGAGTACACGCCTCCGGGCCGCAGGTGACCCTGAGAACTCCGAGGTACCGCCCGCGGCCGGAGGCGTCCTCAGCGGTGGGCGCGCCGGGACCGGCGGCTCATCCTCGTGTTCTGGAACGCCACGCACTCCCAGAGTCCCTCGCGGCGGTGCAGCGTGAAGGTCTGGAACTTGTCGAAGCCGATCCGGCCGCGCTTGCCGATGCCGCCGACGGTGGTCACCACCGCCGTGGACTCGTCCGGCATCCGCACGTCGACCGGCCTGACCGCCATGCGCGTGCCCTTCTGCCACCGGGCGAACACCTCGCGGTGTGTCCGCTCGATGGCGGCACGCCCGAACAGGGCGTCCCCCATGAAGATCACATACGAGGCGTCCTCCGCGAACTGCGCCGCGTAGCCGCTCGCGTCCCCCGCGTCCCAGGCGTCCCGGATCCGGCCGAGGAACTCCTCGACCGTGTCGTCGCTCGTGACCGTCATCGCCGTCTCCCTGTGGTCGGGTGCCGCGCGGCAGCGCCGCGCCTCGATTCGTTCTCACTGAAACTATTCCTACTGAAACGAACTTGGCAAGCCCCGCCACCGACAGGAACAGGACAGCCACCGGAGGACCGGAAGTCCGCTCACCACACCCGGGCGGGCCGTCCCCCGGGCTCGGCGGCGACATTGGCGTGGACGATACCGAGCAGCCGGCGCAGTTCGGCCTTGTCCCCGGCCGTCAGCCCCGCAGTCAGCCGCCGCTCCGAGGCGCCCGCGAGCCGGATCAGCCGCTCCAGTTCGGCGCGGCCCTCCGCCCGCAGGCGGACCAGTTTCACCCGGGCGTCGGCCGGCGACTCGCGCCGCTCCACCAACTCCCTGTCGATCAGCAGCGCGAGCAGCCCCACCAGACGGCTGGCCGGGATGCCCAGCGAGGAGGCGAGCTGCTGCTGGCTGTGCTCCTCACCGTCACGCAACCCGCGCAGCACGGCGAAGTGCCGCGGATGCAGGCCCTCCACGGCCAGGGCGGACTCGAACGCGAGAGCCGCCGCGTTGCCCACCGAGGCGATCACGAAGCCGAGCGGCTCGTCCGCCCCGGCACTGCGCGTGGCAGGTCCTTTCCTCATCCGGGCAACGTAGCAGCCGGTCGTTCCCACCGGAACGGACCGCCCCCGGACCCTGAGACATCCGAGGTACCCATGGTGACGCCTGACTGACACGGTGTGACCACTCCGCTTCGGCGGTACGACCACCTTCGTCACATGGGGGAACCTGTGAACGTGAAGAAGCCCGCCGCGCTGCTCGTCGCGGCCACCGCCCTGCTCGCCGGAACCTCGGCCGCGGCCTCCGCGTCCGACCCGGCCGGCACCCGGGTGACCAGCCTCCAGCAGCGGGCCGAGCAGGTCCTGGCGGGGCATCCCGAGCCCCTCCACGTCACCGCCGACGCGGTGAGGTACGACGGCCTCACCGTCACCGACGCACCCAGGAACAGGGCCGCCCTGAAGAAGGACCTGGACTGCGCCTACGGCCATCTCTGCATGCTCGTCAACGGCCAGAAGTTCGACTTCTACAAGTGCCAGACCTGGAACCTGAACAACTGGACCGGCAACGGTCCCTTCACCAACAACCAGACACCGGGCACGGTGGCGAAGTTCTTCAACAAGGACGGCAGCGTCCGCTGGACGTCCACCGCCTACCAGGCCGGTACGGCCACGTGGGACCCGATCTGGTCCCTGCGCCCCTGCTGATCCGGGCCGCCTGACGGCGATGGCCTCCGGCCCCTCCTGGGGGAGGGCCGGAGGCCATCGCCATGCGGTCAGTCCTTGAGCGCGGAGAGGAAGGGGGCCCAGGCGCTCCGCTGGAAGAGGAGGACGGGGCCGGCGGGGTTCTTGGAGTCGCGGACGGGGACGAGGGCGGGGAAAGTGCCGGCTACTTCGACGCAGTCGGCGCCGTCCTCGCTGCTGTAGCTGCTCTTGCGCCAAGTCGTCCGACTCAGGTCAATCGCCTTGCTCTGCTTCATGTCTGTAGGTCCTTGCTGCTTCTTCGATCAGGGCAATGGACGCGTCCGGCGGAAGGGCGGTGGCCCTGAGCAGATCGTACCGCCGTCGGTACTCCGTCACTCTCGGCGGATAATCAATAATCCGCCCATCGAAATCGCTCTCCGACCACACCAGCGGAGGGGCATCGGCAAAGGTCATGATCTTTGCCATGCCATGTTTCAAGGGGTGCCAGAGCGTTGTTCCCGGAATGATCTGCAGAATGCTCTTCGTAGCCCGCATCAGATCGACAACGTGCTCCAACTGCGCAGCCATCACCGCTGGCGGAAGTGGGGCACCTCGGACAACCTCCTCCGTCACGATCCCCCAGTACGTGGGCCGGTCCGCCCGACGCCACAGCTCCGCGCGGGCCATCCGGCCGCGAACTCTCTCCTCGACCTTCTCCGGGGGCGTCAACGGGCCCATGTACCGTGCGAGTCCCCGGAAGTACTCCTCCGTCTGAAGCAGACCAGGGAAGATGTCGGGATGCCATTCCTCCAGTGACGTCGCCTGCTTCTCCAGCTCCGGTACTTCGAGGAAGTACATCGGATGCCCGGTGTTCCTCGCCTTGGCGACGTCTTCACACCGCCGCTCGAAAAAGCCGTCCGTGCCCAGCCTTTGATCCGCGTGCCGCGCGAGATCCAGCGGCATCCGCCGCTCACCCCGCTCGATCTGGCTCAGGAACGAGATCCCCCGGAAGCTGCCCTCGGCCAACTGCTCCAGCGTGAGGCCCGCCGCCTCGCGCTTGAAGCGCAACTCCGCGCCGTAGAAGGAGGGGACGCTCGTCGAGGCGTCGGGATCCTTGCGAGCGGGCATCGCTCATCACCACCGTTTACCAGTCACCGTGCGCAACCCGAACCCCTGGCACGGTACGCCGCGTTACGCCACTGTGTGAGCCATTCGTCACGCATCGCACACAGAAAGGTGTACGCCCGTGCCGCACCCCCACATCAGGGAAGCCGAGGCCCACTTGGCGGAACTGCGCGCCGCGCTCCTGGCGCACGGCATCACGCTGCCCTCGCTGGGACTCGAACTCCCCTCGCTGGCCGCGTCGTACAGCGCCCCGCTCGTCGCGCTCGGGAACTGCAATCAGGCCACCGCCCAGGCACTGACGGCCGCGCTGCGGAAGGGAGCGGCGGGGTGAGGACGTCACCGCCACCGCTGGCACTGGACCTGGCGGCGTACCCAACGGCCGTGGCGGAGGTGCGCCGGGCGGTGCGCGAGCACCTGGGCGTGCCGTGCGGCGATGTGCAGCTCTGCGTCAGCGAGTTGCTGACGAACGTGATCCTGCACGTCGGGGAGGGCGCCCCCGTGTCCGTACGGGTGCGGTGCCCGGACGGGGAGGACGGCCCGGTCCGCGTCGAGGTGGGCGACCGGGAGCCGCACGCGTGGCTGGTGGTGCGCCACGCGGACGAGGAGGAGGAGTCCGGGCGCGGACTCCTCCTCCTCGACGCGGTGGCGCTGCGCTGGGGCGTCACCCAGAACGGCCACGGCAAGACCGTCTGGTGGGATGTGCCCCTGGGCCCGGGGAACGGGTGAGGGTCAGTGGAAGAAGTGGCGCGTGCCGGTGAAGTACATCGTCACGCCCGCCTTCTTCGCGGCCTCCACGACCTGCTCGTCGCGGATCGAGCCGCCCGGCTGCACGATCGCCTTCACCCCGGCCGCGATCAGGATCTCGGGGCCGTCCGGGAAGGGGAAGAACGCGTCCGAGGCGGCGTAGGAACCGCGCGCCCGCTCCTCGCCGGCCCGCTCGACGGCGAGCTTGCAGGAGTCGACGCGGTTGACCTGGCCCATGCCGACGCCGACCGAGGCGTTGTCCTTGGCGAGCAGGATCGCGTTGGACTTGACGGCCCGGCAGGCCCGCCAGGCGAAGGCGAGCTGGGCCAGCTCGTCGGCGGACAGCGCCTCGCCGCTGGCGAGCGTCCAGTTGGCCGGGTCGTCGCCGTCGGCCTGGAGCCGGTCGGTGACCTGGAGCAGCGCACCGCCGTCGATGGGCTTGACCTCGGCCGGGTGGGAGGGCGCGCCTTGCGCCTTCAGCACCCGGATGTTCTTCTTCCTGGCGAGGGCCTCCAGCGCGCCGTCCTCGTAGTCCGGGGCGACGATGACCTCGGTGAAGATGTCCGCGACCTGCTCGGCCAGCTCCTTGCTGACCGGGCGGTTCACGGCGATCACACCGCCGTAGGCGGAGACCGGGTCGCAGGCGTGCGCCTTGCGGTGCGCCTCGGCGACGTCCGCGCCGGTCGCGATGCCGCACGGGTTGGCGTGCTTGATGATCGCCACGCACGGCTCGTCGTGGTCGTACGCGGCACGGCGGGCGGCGTCCGTGTCCGTGTAGTTGTTGTACGACATCTCCTTGCCGTGCAGCTGCTCGGCCTCGGCGAGACCGGCGCCGGTGCCGTCGGTGTAGAGCGCGGCGGGCTGGTGCGGGTTCTCGCCGTAGCGCAGGGTGTTCTTGCGCTCCAGCGTGGCGCCGAGGAACTCGGGGAAGGCCGAGTCGTCGGCGGGCGCGTAGGACGCGGCGAACCAGCCGGCCACCGCGATGTCGTAGGACGCGGTGTGCTGGAACGCCTCGGCGGCCAGCCGCTTGCGGGCGGCCAGGTCGAAGCCGCCGTCGCGGACCGCGGCCAGCACGTCGGCGTACCGCTCGGGGCTGGTGACGACCGCGACCGACGGGTGGTTCTTGGCGGCGGCGCGCACCATGGAGGGGCCGCCGATGTCGATCTGCTCGACGCACTCGTCGGGCGACGCGCCGGAGGCGACCGTCTCACGGAACGGGTAGAGGTTGACGACGACGAGACCGAAGGGCTCCACGCCCAGCTCGTCGAGCTGGCGCCGGTGGTCGTCGAGGCGCAGGTCGGCGAGGATGCCCGCGTGCACCTTGGGGTGCAGGGTCTTGACCCGGCCGTCCAGGCACTCGGGGAAGCCGGTCAGCTCCTCGACCTTGGTGACAGGGACCCCGGCGGCGGCGATCCTCGCGGCGGTGGAGCCGGTGGAGACCAGCTCGACCCCGGCCTCGTGCAGCCCGCGGGCCAGCTCCTCCAGACCGGTCTTGTCGTAGACGCTGACGAGCGCGCGCCGGATGGGCCGCTTGTTGCTCTCGGCGGTCACAGGATTACTACCTTTCGTCCCTCGATGCGATAGCCGTGGCGGGCGAGCCGGCTCACGACCTCGACGAGCAGCCTTCGCTCGACTTCCTTGATGCGCTCGTGCAGCGCACTCTCGTCGTCCTCGTCCCGGATCTCGACCACGCCCTGGGCGATGACCGGACCGGTGTCGACGCCGTCGTCGACGAAGTGGACGGTGCAACCGGTGACCTTGGCGCCGTACGCGAGCGCGTCACGGACGCCGTGGGCTCCCGGGAAACTGGGCAGCAGGGCCGGGTGCGTGTTCACGAACCGCCCGCCGAAGCGCGCGAGGAACTCCTTGCCCACGATCTTCATGAACCCGGCGGAGACGACGAGATCGGGCTCGTGGGCGGCGACCGCCCCGGCGAGCGCCGCGTCCCACTCGTCGCGGGTGGCGTGGTCCTTGACCCGGCACACGAAGACCGGCAGCCCGGCGCGCTCGGCGCGCGCCAGCCCCTCGATGCCGTCGCGGTCGGCGCCCACGGCGACGATCTCGGCGCCGTACGACTCGGCTCCGGCCTCCGCGATCGCGTCGAGGAGCGCCTGGAGGTTGGTGCCGGATCCGGAGACCAGCACGACGAGGCGCTTGGCCACGGGCTTGGCGGCCACGGTGGGGCCCTTTCTCGGGGAGCTGTTCTTGTACGGTCGTACGAATGCTTCGGGTCCCCGGATACGGGGAACCCTACGAAGCAGCCGACCGCCAGCAACGATACCGGCACTCCTGACGGCCCCCGTGGGACGGGGGCGCGGCCGGGCGGTAGCGTCTGCACCGGCCTGGTACGGGAACGCGCCGGGGACACCCGGGGAACGCAGTGTGCGCTCCGGGCGTTCAAGGGGTGAGGGACGTGCCGGACACCGGTCCGACCAGTTGTGACTCACCAAGGGGAAGACGCTCACTTGATGCCCGACCGCAGCCTGCGACTCCGCATCCTCCCAACGCTGTCGGCGCGGGGAGGGGAGCGCGGCACCGTGCTGCTGCGGGAGCGCCCCTCCACACCGCCGGACGCGCCCTCGGGCGGCGACGGCGGCGGCCGGGGCGGCACCGCCCCCGGCACCCCCGGCACCCCCGGCACCCCCGAGGACAATCCCTTCGCTCCGCCCGTCGAGGGCACACCCGACCAGCCGTGGCGTCCCCGGCACCCGGGCGGCCAGGGCTCCGGCGAGGGCCACGGTCAGGGACAGGGCCAGGGGCAGGGCCAAGGGGACGGTCAGGGGCAGGGGCCCGGTGGCGGGCCTTCGCCCTGGGGCAGCCAGTGGAGCGACCGGCAGCCCGGCCGCTCCCCCGGCGGCTTCGGCGAGCGGCCCCAGCGTCCCGGCGGACCCGAGCAGCCGGGCGGCGGACCGGGCGGACCGGGCGGTTCCGGCCGGGGCTCCGGCATGCGCTGGGACCCCACGGACCCCGCCCAGCGCCGCGCCCGCTTCTCCCTGCTCGCCGGTATGTGGGCCGTCTTCTTCGTCCTGTTCGGCTGGTCGCCCGTCGCCCTGCTGCTCGGTGCGCTCGCCCTGTACTGGGGCATCAGCGCACTGCGGTCCGAGCCGCGCCGGGCCGGTGCCGGGGCGGGGACCGGTCAGGCGGGGGGCGGCGCGGGGCGGCCGCAGGTTCCGGGACAGTTCCCGGGGCAGGCGCCGGGACAGCTGCCTGGGCAGGTACCGGGGCAGGTCCCGCCGCAGGGGCAGCTGCCTCCGGCTGTGCCCCAGGCGGGTCCCGGGGCAGGCGCGGGGACCGGTACCGGGGCCGGTGCGGGGGGCAACCGCCCGCAGCTCACGGCGGCGATCAGCGGCCTGGTCACGGCGTCCCTCGCCCTCGCCCTGGTCCTCGCCGGTTTCGCCGCGCAGTTCGTCTACCGCGACTACTACTCGTGCGTGAACGACTCGCTCACGCACCAGGCCCAGCAGTCCTGCGACCGGCATCTGCCGCAGGAGCTGCGGGGCATGCTCGGCACGGACGACTGAGGCCGCGGGCCGCCCGGCCCTTCAGGTAGACGGGGGCGGCGGGGCGGCCGACGTCGGCGGTGCGCTGGGCGCGGGTCCGGCGTCGTCCGGGTCCGGCGGCTCCGGTCGGCCGCTGTCGTCGGTAGTGGTGATGCCGGTGGTACCCGTGGTTCCGGTGGTACCCGTGGTTCCGGTGGTGCCGCTGCCGGTGTTCTCCGGGCTGCCGGTCTCGGTGGCCGCGGGTGCCGTGGGCTCCCAGGTGACCTCCCCGGCAGCCGACGGGTCCAGCGGCAGCACGTCGTACGGTTCGAGGGCGGCCTCGTAGCGCGCGGGCAGCAGCCGCCCGCCGGTGTCCGCGCCCCGCGCCCCGCTCACGACGGCCCTGCCGCCCCCGGTGTTCCCGTCCTTGCCGCCGTCGCGCGGCCTCCCGCCCTCGCGGGGCCTGCCGATGCGCTGCCCGGCCGTCTCCGCCACCACCTGGACCCGTACACCGTGGCAGCGCCAGGCCCGGACGAGCACCGCCGTGGGCACCGCCGCCACCGAGGTCCACAGCAGCGCGGCCCCCGCGACCTGCCAGCCCACGGGGCCGAACGCGTCCAGGGTGCCGTTGCCCAGCGGGCCGCCCGCCAGTTCGGCGAGCACTCCGAGTCCGGTCGCGCACAGCAGGCACGCCAGGGCCGCCCCGCCCGCCGCCCGGCGCCACGGCCAGGCCCGCACCCCGGTCAGGGCGCCCGTGGCGTCCGGCACCTCCCGCACCGCCGCGCCCGCCACGAACCAGCCGATGACCAGCCCGGCCGCCACCGGCACCGCGGCCGTCAGCAGATGCAGCGGCGTACCCGGGCCCGCGTCCGGCACCGCCGCCAGCAGCGGGAAGGGCGGCAGCAGCGGCGCCGGGTCGGAGGCGAACGGACCGACGGTGTGCCCGACGCCGAGCGCGAAACCGGGCCCGAGCGTGTACGCCGCCGCCCACAGCACCGCGTTCGGCAGCAGCGCCAGACAGAGCAGCAGGATCGCGAACCGCCCCGACCAGCCCTCCGTCAATCGCAGGAAGGCGCCCTGCGCGGCCCCGCCGTGCCCCACCAGCGACACCCCGAGCACCAGCGCGCCGCCGCCGACGAACACCACGGCCCCGGCACCGGCCGCCCGGGAGGCGGCGCCCAGGCGCGCGCGGGGCCCGGGAGCGAGCAGCAGACGCCGCACGCCGGGTGAGAGCCGGCGCAGCGCCTGCTCCAGCGGCGCGCGCGGGCAGCCGTACGCCGCCCAGACGCCGCTGCCCGCCGCCGCCGCGACGGTGCACGGCACCCACAGCAGCGTCGAGAACCATGCCGGGTGCAGCGACCCGCCCGCCGCGTAGACCACCGCGCCGACCGCGACCGCCAGATAGCCGCCGACCACACCCGCCCAGGCGGTGCGCGGGGGCACGAGCGGCCCGCCGTCGCCGCTGTCGGTCGCGTCCCGCGCCGCCCGGTGCAACAGCACCAGCGGCGCCACGGCCAGCAGCAGCGGGATCAGCCCGATGGGCGCGGGCGCACCGGTGAGGGTGTCGGCGCGGACCAGTCCGGCGCCGTGCGCCAGCAGCCACAGCGCGGCCGCCGTGTGCAGCGCGCCGCCCGGCCCGCTGTCGGGGTACGGCGAGCTGATCCACAGCACGATGCCGAGCACGGCGAACGAGCCGAGACCGAGCCCCGCCGCGACCACCCCGCCCAGGAAACCGGCGCCGAGTCCGGGTGAGCGGTCCCGTACCCGGGCACGCAGGCGTGGCAGCGGCGGACGTCCATGGGTCGTCTGGATCACGCCCGCCATGCTCCCAACGTCACACGCATTCCCGGCGCAACAGGCGAACCTCCGCTGTGTCGCTCAATATACGTTTATGTGCCTATTCACACGGAGGGACGCACTGTGACGAACAGTCATACGAAGCCGCTGCCCCCGCCCCCGCCCCCGGACGCCCGACACGGCGGTCCCGACGCCGCTCTGACGCGCACTCAGGGAGCTGCGAGAACGGGCGCGGGCACGGGCGCGGGCGCGGGGAAGCCCCTGACGCCCGCTCAGGCCTTCGACGCGCTCTACGCCTTCTGCGCTCCCGCCCTCGTCCGCCAGTCCTACCTGCTCACCGGCCGCCGGGACCGCGCCCGCGAGGCCGTGGAGCGCGCCTTCCAACTGGCCTGGCAGCGCTGGCCCGAAGTGGCCCACGACCGCGACCCGGCGGGCTGGATGCGCGCGCTGGCGTACGACTGCGCCCTCTCCCCCTGGTACCGCTTCCTGCCCCGCAACCGGATCCCCGACCCGCCCCCCGAGCCCGCCGACCGCGCCCTCCAGCACGCGCTGCTGCGCCTCCCGCCGTCCTACCGGCGCACGCTCGTCCTCTACGACGGTGTCGGCCTCGATCTGCCGGAGACCGCGGCGGAGACCGAGGCGAGCACCCCGGCGACGGCCAACCGGCTGATGCACGCCCGCGAGGCCGTCGCCGCCTGCCTGCCCGAACTGGCCGACCCGGCGGAACTCCACCGCCGTCTGGTACGGCTCGGCTCCGCCTGGCACCTCGCCGCGACCGGCCCCGTCATGGGGCCCGGTGTGGCGGTGGCCGCGGGCGCGGGGGTCGCGGTGGGGAGCGTGGTGGGCGCGGGCGCCGCGGTGCGCGCCGGGGTCCCGGGCGGCGGGGTCCCGGGCGGCGGGGTCCCGGGCGGCGGGGTCCCGGGCGGCGGGGTCCCGGCGGGGCCTGGGGCGGCTCCGGGCGGTGGGTCCGGAATCTGGGCGGGGACCGGGGCGGGGACCGGGACCGAGGTGCCTGCCGGGCCGGCGGCTCCGGTGGCGGTGCGCACCGCCGGGGAGCGCAGCACCCGCTTCTGGACGCGGTCCGCCATCGCGTTCACCGTCACCATCATCGGCGCCACGGCGCTCACCCTGCACACCGCGCCCACCCGCTACTTCGCGCCGGTCTCCCCCGGTCACGCGGTCCAGGGCCTCCCGGCGCCGGGCGCGCTCGGCCCGCTGTCGCAGCAGGAGCAGCGACTGCGGGCCGCGCTGAAGAAGCAGGCCGACGCCGGACCGGAGCGGCTGGCGCCCGAGGCCCGGTGACCCGGCCGCCCACGCGGCTTCGGCCCCGGATACGGCGGTGGGCCCGCACCCGGCATGTCGCCGGGCGCGGGCCCACCGGTGCTCCGCTCGCGCGGAGGCGCTTTCTCCGGCGCTTTGTCAGGCGCTGAGGATGGCGCGGGCCAGCTTGGCCGTCTCGGTCGGGGTCTTGCCGACCTTGACGCCCGCGGCCTCCAGGGCCTCCTTCTTCGCCTGGGCGGTGCCGGACGAACCGGAGACGATGGCGCCGGCGTGGCCCATGGTCTTGCCCTCGGGCGCGGTGAAGCCCGCGACGTAGCCGACGACCGGCTTGGTCACGTTGGCCTTGATGAAGTCGGCCGCGCGCTCCTCGGCGTCGCCGCCGATCTCACCGATCATGACGATCAGGTCGGTGTCGGGGTCGGCCTCGAACGCGGCGAGCGCGTCGATGTGCGTGGTGCCGATGATCGGGTCACCGCCGATGCCGACGGCCGTCGAGAAGCCGATGTCCCGCAGCTCGTACATCATCTGGTACGTCAGCGTGCCGGACTTCGAGACCAGGCCGATGCGGCCCGGCTTGGTGATGTCGCCCGGGATGATGCCGACGTTCGACTGGCCCGGGGTGATGATGCCGGGGCAGTTCGGGCCGATGATGCGGGTCTTGTTGCCCTTCTTGCCGGCGTACGCCCAGAAGGCCGCCGAGTCGTGCACGGCGATGCCCTCGGTGATCACGACGGCCAGCGGGATCTCGGCGTCGATGGCCTCGACGACCGCGTCCTTGGTGAACTTCTCCGGCACGAAGATGACGGAGACGTCGGCGCCGGTCTTCTCGATGGCCTCGGCGACGGTGCCGAACACCGGTACCTCGGTGCCGTCGAAGTCCACGGTCTGACCCGCCTTGCGCGGGTTCACGCCGCCCACGACGTTGGTGCCGTCGCCCAGCATGAGCTTGGTGTGCTTCATGCCCGTGGAGCCGGTCATGCCCTGGACGATGACCTTGCTGTCCTTGTTGAGCCAGATAGCCATGGTGTGTTGGTGTCCTCGTCCTGAGTGCTTACTTGGCGGCGTGGGCCAGCTCGGCTGCCTTGTCGGCCGCGCCGTCCATGGTGTCGACGCGCTGCACCAGCGGGTGGTTCGCGTCGGTGAGGATCTTCCGGCCCAGCTCGGCGTTGTTGCCGTCGAGGCGGACGACCAGCGGCTTGGTGACCTGCTCGCCGCGGTCCTCCAGGAGCTTCAGCGCCTGGACGATGCCGTTGGCGACCTCGTCACAGGCGGTGATGCCGCCGAAGACGTTGACGAAGACGGACTTGACGTCCGGGTCGCCCAGGATGATCTCCAGGCCGTTCGCCATGACCTGGGCGGAGGCGCCACCGCCGATGTCCAGGAAGTTGGCGGGCTTGACGTTGCCGTGCTGCTCACCGGCGTACGCGACGACGTCCAGGGTGCTCATGACGAGACCCGCGCCGTTGCCGATGATGCCGACCTCGCCGTCGAGCTTGACGTAGTTGAGGTTCTTCTCCTTGGCGGCGGCCTCGAGCGGGTTGGCCGCGGCCTTGTCGTGGAGCTCCTCGAAGTCGGGGTGACGGAACTCGGCGTTGTCGTCCAGCGACACCTTGCCGTCGAGGGCGATGACCTCACCGGAGGCGACCTTGGCCAGCGGGTTGACCTCGACCAGGAGGGCGTCCTCCTTGATGAAGGTGTCCCACAGCGTGACCAGGACGTTCGCGACCTTGTCCGCGACCTCGGCCGGGAACTTCGCGGCCTCGACGATCTCGCGGGCCTTCTCCGGGGTCACGCCCTCGATGGCGTCGATCGGGGTCTTGGCGACGGCCTCGGGGCGGGTGGCCGCGACCTCCTCGATCTCCATGCCGCCCTCGACGGAGGCGATGGAGAGGAAGGTGCGGTTCGCGCGGTCGAGGAGGAAGGAGACGTAGTACTCCTCGACGATCTCGGGGGCCGTCTCGGCGATCATCACCTTGTGGACCGTGTGGCCCTTGATGTCCATGCCGAGGATGTCCGTCGCGCGCGCGACGGCCTCGTCCGGGGTGGCGGCGAGCTTCACACCACCGGCCTTGCCGCGACCACCGACCTTCACCTGCGCCTTGACGACGGACTTGCCGCCCAGACGCTCGGTGATCTCGCGCGCCGCCTCAGGCGTGTCGATGACTTCACCGGCCAGCACCGGTACATCGTGCTTGGCGAAGAGGTCCCTCGCCTGGTACTCGAACAGGTCCACGCGCTTCCGTCCCTATCAGTGATCTCGCGGTTCGTTGGATGCGTGGGCGTGCCGCGAAGGGCAACGTGACGTCCGCTTGTCACAAGGGGGGCGCACACGGTGTCCGAGCGCGCGGCATGTCCATCTCGCAGGTTATCGCCGCTTGCCGGGGCGCCATAAATCCAGGGTCACACGTGAGCGGTGATACCTGTCACATGATGCCGTTCCACCTGGCACCGCGTGCCGCGCGACGGCCGGTCCCGCGAGGTCTCACCGGGCTGGGGTTGACCCGGTGAGACCCCTGGAAGAGCCCCGAGGGGGCTCGGGCCGGCTGGTCCCCACCCCAATGGGGACCAGCCGGTCCTCCCGCAGGTTCCGAGGAGACGACCGGAGAAACCGACGGCTTTCGGCCATCCGGGTCCGCTGGGCCCGCGGAGGTGTCCGTGCGAGGGGCACCGATACTCGCACGCGCCTCCCGTCGCCGCGCAAGCCCCTGTTACTGATGAGTAGGACGGGTCTCTCCCTTGTCCGGCCTTGTCCGTTTTCATCCGGCCCCGCCTTCCGCTCAGGGCGCTTCACGCCGTCGCGGGGACGGGCAGCGGGCGCTTCTCGATCGCCGCGGCCATCACCTCCGGGAACAGGTCGGGCGTGCAGGCGAAGGCCGGTGAGCCGAGCGCCGCCAGCGCCGCCGCGTGCTCCCTGTCATACGCGGGCGCCCCCTCGTCGGAGAGCGCGAGCAGCGTCACGAACTGCACCCCCGACGCCTGCATCGCCGCGACCCGCTTCAGCATCTCGTCGCGTATGCCTCCCTCGTACAGGTCGCTGATCAGCACCACGACCGTCTCGGCGGGCCGGGTGATCTGCGACTGGCAGTACGCCAGCGCCCGGTTGATGTCCGTGCCGCCGCCGAGCTGGGTGCCGAAGAGCACGTCGACCGGGTCGTCGAGCTGGTCGGTGAGGTCCACGACCGCCGTGTCGAACACGACGAGCCGGGTGCTGATCGACCGCATCGACGCCAGCACCGCCCCGAACACCGAGGCGTAGACCACCGAGGCCGCCATCGACCCGGACTGGTCGATGCAGAGGACGACCTCCTTCTTCACCGACTGGGACGCCCGCCCGTAGCCGATCAGCCGCTCCGGCACGATCGTGCGGTACTCGGGCAGATAGTGCTTGAGGTTGGCCGCGATGGTGCGGTTCCAGTCGATGTCGTGGTGGCGGGGCCTGCTGATGCGGGCGCTGCGGTCCAGGGCGCCGCTGAGCGTGGCCCGGGTGCGCGTGGCGAGCCGCTTCTCCAGGTCCTCCACCACCTTGCGCACCACGGCCCGCGCCGTCTCCTTCGTCGTCTCGGGCATCGCCTTGTTGAGAGACAGCAGCGTGCCGACGAGGTGCACGTCCGCCTCCACCGCCTCCAGCATCTCCGGCTCCAGCAGCAGCGCGGACAGGCCGAGCCGGTCGATGGCGTCCCGCTGCATGACCTGGACGACGGAGGAGGGGAAGTACGTCCGGATGTCCCCGAGCCAGCGCGCCACCGAGGGCGCCGAGGCGCCCAGACCCGCCGAACGGTCCCGCGCGCCCTGGCCCTGCGGCCTGTCCCCCTTGCCGTAGAGCGCGGCCAGGGCCGCGTCCATCGCCGCGTCCCGCCCGGTCAGCGCGCGGCCGGTGCCGTCCGCCGCGTCCCCGCCGAGCACCAGCCGCCACCGCCGCAGCCGCTCCTGCCCCAGATCCCCCGCACCTCGGGCCGCGCCCGTCACTCCGGCCGCCCCCGTCACATCCGCCGCGCCCGCCACTCCGGCCGCCCCGGTCAGGTCCCCCGCGTCCGCCACTCCGGTCGCGTCCGTCATGCTCCCCATATCCCTCACGTCCCCCGTGGCCCTACCGTCCCCCATGCCTCCGCCGTCCTCGCCGTCTCCGCCGTCCCCCATGACCCCGCCGTCCTCGCCGTCTCCGCCGTCCCCCATGACCCTCACGCCTGCCGCGTCCCGGCCGGTCGTCTCTGTCGCCCCGGTCGCCTCGCTCCCCTCCGCCGGTGTCATCGCGCCGCCCCCGCGTACGCGTCACCGGTCTTCTCCGCGGCTCCCGGGCCGGAACCCGCCGCCGCCCCCGCCACGGCTCCGCTCTCGTCCAGGCCGAGCAGCAGCCGCACCACCGGCAGCACCGCTCCGGCCCGGTCGGGGTCGAGGTCCGCGGCGAAGCCGGGCGTCCCCGCCGCGGTGCTCCCGGCCGGGCCGCCCCCGCCGTGGGCCGGGCCGCGCCGCACCAGTTCCCCGAGGGTTCTGCGCACCCCGGACTCGTACGCCGAGAAGGTGCGCCGCAGCAGCGGCAGCACGTCCGTGAAGGCGTCCGCCGGGACTCCGGTCAGCCAGGCGTCCACCAGCCCGAGCAGCCGCTCGTCGTGCACGAGCAGCATCCCGCCCCCGCCGCCGACGAAGCCCTCGATCCACGCGGCGGCGTCCGGCGGCGGTGTGCCCGGCGAGAGGGCGAGCCCCATGAACAGGGCGGCCCGGTCCTGGGCGATCTCCCCCTCGTCGAGCAGCAGCCGCACCGCCCGGCCCCGCACGACGCCGGGCACGGTGTCCCGGCCGGCCAGGGTCCTGAGCACGCCGTGCCAGCGGGCGCGCAGATCGCCGTGGCGGGCGTCGAGGGTGTCCCCGAGCAGGCCCACCGCCGTGTGCACGGCGTCCACATGACGGCGCATCTCCTGCGCCGCGTCCGTGTCCAGGCCGACGCAGGCCGGGGGCAGCCCGACGAAGACGCGCTCGGCCAGTCCCGCGGCGACCCCGGCCAGGGCCTCGGTGTCCGTGCCGCGCACATCGCCGTAGCGCAGCGAGCGGACCAGGGCGGGCAGGGCCTGCGCGAGGTGCCCGACGTCCGCGTCGAGCGCCGCGCGGTCCGCGAGCACCCGCATCACCACGGGCAGCGCGTCCGGCAGTTCGGCGAGCAGGCAGCGCTCGGCGAGGGCGGTCACCTCGGCGAGGACGTCCGTGCCCACGGCGTCCGCCTCCGCCTTGGCGGTGGCGGCGGAGAGCACCGTGGTCCCCCACACCCCGGCTTCCGCCACCCGCACCGACAGCTCCGGCTCCCAGCGCAGCCGCCAGGTCTCGCGGAAGGTTCCGGTGCTGCCCCGGGAGACGGCGGGTTCGCCCCAGTCGACGCCCAGCAGCCGCAGCCGGTGCAGCAGTCGGCTGCGGCCGGCGTCGGTCTCCTTGCGCAGGTCGAGTTCGAGTTCGCGCTCCAGCGCCTCCGGCTTGAGCCGCAGCCGGCGCTGAAGGCGGGTCAGGTCCCGCTGCAACGGCACCGCGGGCGCCGCTTCCGGCACCTCGCCCAGGACGTCCCCGACGACGAGCCGGTCGCGCACCAGGGCCAGCGGGACGTCCGATCCCTCGCACATCACCGCCCGCACCGCGTCGGTGGTCTCGCTCAGCCCCGGCAGCGGACGGCCCCGCATCGCCGCGAGCGTCCCGGCCAGCCGTACCGCCTCGATGACATGCGCGGAGGAGACGATCCGGTCCTCCTCGCGCAGCAGCCCGGCCACCTTCGTCAGCCACCGCTCGACCGGCCGGTCCGGCACCCCGAACAGGTGCGCGTACCAGCCCGGCGCGTCGATGCCCGCGCCGTACCCGCTGAACCGGGACAGCCTGCGGTGCGTCCACGGCACCCATGTCATGTCCGTCTTGATCTTGGGCAGTCCCTTGAGCAGCGCCCGGTCGGCGGTGACGGTGGCCCGCTGCCGCAGCGCGGGCACGTGCCAGGCCCCGCACACCACGGCCACGCCGTCCCCGAACTCCCGCTGCGCCGCCCGCACCTGGAGCCGCATGTGCGCCTCGCGCACGAGGTCACGGTCCCGGCTCCCGTACGTCTCGCGCAGCGCGCCCATGGCCTCCTCCAGCACCAGGAACGGGGCGAACGCGTCCTCGCTCCCCGGGCCCCGGTGCTCGACGACGTCCTCCCACCAGCGCTCGGGGTCGTCGTATCCGGCCGTCGCGGCGAGCACGGCGAGCGGATCGACCCGCACGTCGGCGCCGGGGGCCGGGACGGAGCCGGGACCGGTGGTGGTCTCACTGCCCGGTTCGGCGGGGTCGGCTGGGTGGTTGAGTTCGGCGGGTTCGGCGGGTTCGGCGGCGCCCGTGTCGGCGTCGTCCGTGGGGCCGGTCTCCGCCTCTTCCTCTTCCGCCTGCCACGCCAGGGTGTGGGTGGCAGGGAGGTCGATGAAGCGGGCGGGCACCCCGTGCTCCAGCGCCCAGCGCAGGGCGACCCACTCCGGGGAGAACTCGGCCAGCGGCCAGAAGGCGGAGCGGCCGGGCTCGTCCACCGCGTGGGCGAGGAGGGCGACCGGCGGCCGCATGTCCTCGTCGGCGGCGAGCGCGATCAGCGCGTCCGCCTCCGGCGCGCCCTCGATCAGCACCACCGGGGGCCGGGCGGCGTCCAGCGCCGCCCGCACCGCCCGCGCGGAACCGGGCCCGTGGTGCCGCACCCCGAGCAGCAGCGGCCCCACCCCCGCCCCGCGGCTCTCCTTCTCTCCCCTGCGGCCGTTCTCCGTCTCGTCCCTGCGGCCGTTCTCCGTCTCGACGTTCTGCCCGTCGCTCCGCTCAGCGCCTGTCACGCCGTCCCCCCTGTGCGCGTCGTCCCCGTCCGCCCGTCCAGCTCGGCTCCTCGTCGGCGCCGGCCCGCACGGCGCCGTCCCCCGTGCCGTGCCCCATGACTCCCGTCCCGGTCACGCGCTCACCTCCCGGCAGGCCCGGTAGAAGTCCTTCCAGCCGTCGCGCTCGCGGACGACGGTCTCCAGGTACTCCTGCCAGATGACGCGGTCGGCCGCCGGGTCGCGGACGACGGCGCCGAGGATGCCCGCGGCGACGTCCCCGGCCCGCAGCACACCGTCGCCGAAGTGCGCGGCCAGCGCGAGCCCGTTGGTGACGACGGAGATCGCCTCGGCCGTGGACAGCGTGCCGCTGGGCGACTTCAGCTTCGTACGCCCGTCCGTGGTGACGCCGTCGCGCAATTCGCGGAAGACAGTGACGACCCGGCGGATCTCGTCCACGCCGTCCGGGACGGACGGCAGGTCGAGGGAGCGGCCGATCTGGTCGACGCGGCGCGAGACGATGTCCACCTCGGCGTCGGGGGTCTCCGGCAGCGGCAGCACCACGGTGTTGAACCGCCGGCGCAGCGCGCTGGACAGGTCGTTGACCCCGCGGTCGCGGTCGTTGGCCGTGGCGATCAGGTTGAAGCCGCGGACCGCCTGCACCTCCTGGCCCAGCTCCGGTATCGGCAGGGTCTTCTCCGACAGGATCGTGATCAGCGTGTCCTGCACGTCGGCGGGGATGCGGGTCAGCTCCTCGACGCGGGCGGTCATGCCCTGCGCCATGGCCCGCATGACCGGGCTGGGCACCAGGGCGTCGCGGCTGGGGCCGTGCGCGAGCAGCCGCGCGTAGTTCCAGCCGTAGCGGATGGCCTCCTCCGGGGTGCCCGCCGTGCCCTGCACCAGCAGCGTGGAGTCGCCGCTGACCGCGGCGGCGAGGTGCTCGGAGACCCAGGTCTTGGCGGTGCCGGGCACACCGAGCAGGAGCAGGGCGCGGTCGGTCGCGAGCGTGGTGACGGCGACCTCGACGATCCGCCGCGGGCCGACGTACTTCGGCGTGATCACCGTGCCGTCCGGCAGGGTCCCGCCGAGGAGATAGGTCGCCACGGCCCACGGGGACAGCTTCCAGCGGGCCGGGCGCGGACGGTCGTCCTGCGCAGCCAGCGCGGCCAGTTCGGCGGCGAAGGCGTCCTCGGCGTGCGGGCGCAGCGACTGCGTGCTCTGTTCCTCGCCCGTGTTCGCGGGCGCGGAGTGCTCGTGGCTCGGTTCGACGGACGTCGGTTCAACGGTCACAGACATGGCTGAGGCCCCCTCCAGCTCGGCCGGTTCGGATCTGCCACCAACCGTGCACCACCCCACTGACAATGCGTTCCGACCTGCGGAAACGCCCTCGCGAGGCCGATTGTCAGTGGGGGGATCTACCTTCGGTGGCATGACTCAGCAGGGGGCGCGCTGGACCGCGGACCAGGTGCTGGCACTGGCACCTGACCCCGCGTCACGCAAAGCGGGAAGCAAACTCGGCACGGCGGGACCGTGGTCCGAGACGGGGAGTGCGGACGAAGGGACGGTGTGGGGGCTGTGCAAGGGCAGCGGCAGCAAGCCGTATCAGACGGTCGTGGACCTCGCCGACGCGGCGGGTCCCGCGTACAAGTGCAGTTGTCCGAGCCGTAAGTTCCCGTGCAAGCACGCGCTCGGGCTGCTGCTGGTGTGGGCGGGCGGCGAGAGCGCGCTCGCGACCGTGCCCGAGGAGCGGGCGCCCGAGTGGGCCGCGCAGTGGCTGGCGGGCAGACGCAAGCGGACCGCGGACAAGGCGGAGCAGCGGGCGGGGCAGGAGGCCCGGAGCGCCGCCGATCCGGAGGCGGCGCGGCGGCGGGCGGAGCGCCGGGCCGAGCGGATCAGCGCCGGGGCGGCGGAGCTGGAGCAGCGGCTGTCCGATCTGCTGCGCGGCGGCCTGGCCGCGGCCGAGCAGGCGGGGTACGGGCTGTGGGAGGAGACCGCGGCCCGCATGGTCGACGCGCAGGCGCCGGGGCTCGCGGCCCGGGTGCGGGAGCTGGGCGCGATCCCGTCGTCCGGACCGGGCTGGCCGGCGCGGCTGCTGGAGGAGTGCGCGCTGCTGCATCTGCTGGACCAGGGCTGGCTGCGCCACGAGCGGCTGCCCACCGAGCTGGCGGCGACGGTCCGGTCCCGGGTGGGCCTGCCCGCTTCGGCGGACGGCCCGCCGGCGCGCGACAGCTGGCTCGTCCTCGCCCAGTACGACACGGCGGACGCGAAGCTGACCACCCGCCGCATCTGGCTGCACGGCGCCGCGACCGGGCGGACGGCGCTGCTGCTGTCCTACGGCGCGGCCGGCCGGGCGCCGGAGATGTCACTGCCGGTCGGCCTGGCGCTGGACGCGGAGGTCGCCGCGTACCCGGGCGACGGGCGGCAGCGCGTGGCCCTGGGCGAGCGGTTCGCCGCCCCGGCGCCCACCCGAATACGCCCGCCCGGGGTGACGACGGCCGAGGCCGCGGCGCGCTATGGCGAGGCGCTGCGGCACGACCCCTGGCTGGAGTCGGTCCCGGTGACGCTGCGGGACGTGGTGCCGGTACCGGCCGGGGACTCCTGGCAGCTGGCCGACGCCGGGACGGACCGGGCGCTGCCCGTGACCGCGGCGGCCGGCGGGCGCCCGGGACTGTGGCGGCTGGTGGCCCTGTCGGGCGGTGCGCCGGTCACGGTGTTCGGCGAGTGCGGGCACCGCGGGTTCACCCCGTTGACGGTCTGGCCGCAGGGCGACGGCGAAGCGGTGACGCTGTGCTGACGACCCGTACACCGTCTGCGACATCCGCCCCGGTCGGAGGGGTCCCGGTGTCCGGCATCGGAGTGACGTCGGGGCCGGCCGCGGGGCGTGCGGAGCACAGCGGGAAGTCTCACCCGAAAGGCGCACCCCGGCACCCGAAAGGCGCGCCCCTGCCCCAGCAGCCCCGGCAGCATCTCACGAGCCCGCCCTTCCTCCTCAGACGCACGCATTTCTCCCGGCACACGCATTTCTTCCGTACCAGGGGAAACCCGGACCGGGTGACCCTCCGAGCACCCTCAGGCACCCGGCAACGGAAAGGACGCTCATGATCAGGACCTCCGCCCCGGTGGAAGCGCCCGCAGCGGGCGCCTGGGAGGAGTCGGTCACCACCGCCCTGCTCGGCACCGACCGGCGCAGGCCCCCGGCCGGCACACCCGGCCGGGACGCTCCGACGGCCCTGCTGGACGCGGCGGCCGAACAGACCGTGGCCCGGCGCGCGGGACTGCTCCCGGCGCCCGCCGCCGAGCGGATCCCGCAGGCCCCCGCCGACCCGCGCCCGGCCCTGCCGCCCGCCGCCGCCGACCGGCTCGCCATGCTGCTGGCCGACCGTCCCGGCGCGGGCGGCGGCGGACGCAGGGGCACCGCGCCGGACCTCATGGAGCTGCTGCCCCAGTGGCTCGCGGCGGCCAACGCGCACGGGTACGCGGCGCCCGCGCCGACGCTCCCGGCGCTGCTGGACGCGGCCCGGGGGCGTACGGATCTGCGACCCGCCGCGCTGGCCTTCGCCGGTCCGCGCGGGCTGTGGCTGGCCCGGCTGAACCCGGAGTGGCGATTCGCGCTGCGGGCGGCCTCCGGCGGCGGTGCCGCGCTGCCCGGCCCCGAGGACGCCGACGAGGTCCGCCGCCTGTGGGAGGAGGGCCTGTTCGCCGAACGGGTCGCGCTCCTCACGGCGGTACGGCGGCAGCAACCGGACGCGGCCCGCGACCTGCTCGCCACCACGTGGGCCACCGAGCGGGCCGAGGACCGGCTGATGTTCCTGGACTCGCTGCGCACCGGACTCGGCCCCGCCGACGAGCCGTTCCTGGAACAGGCCCTCGGCGACCGGAGCCGCAACGTCCGGTCGACCGCCGCGGAGCTGCTGTCGGCGCTGCCCGGGTCGGCGCTGGCCGCGCGGATGGCGGACCGGGCCGCCGCCTGCGTCGCCGTCGACCGCACGGGCGGCGCCCCGGCGATCGCCGTTGAGGCCCCTCACGAGTGCGACGCGAGCATGGAGCGCGACGGTGTCGTCCCCAGGGCTCCGTCGGGGAGGGGTGAGCGGTCGTGGTGGCTGGGCCAGCTGCTGGAGGCGGCCCCGCTCGGCACGTGGTCCACGCGCCTGGGCGGCCGCACGCCGCAGGAGATCGTGGCGCTGCCGGTGGCGGACGACTGGCAGGGCGAGCTGCACGCGGCCTGGTGCCGGGCCGCCGTACGGCAGCGGGACGCCGTGTGGGCGCGGGCGCTCCTCGGGGAGCCCGCGGCACCCGAGGCCGGCGGGCCCGGCGCGGTGTCCTTGGCCGAGCGCGCCAAGCTGCTCGGCACGCTGGGCACCGCCGAACGGGCCGACTGGGTCGCCGGGTTCATCGCGGCGCACGGTCTGTCCGAGGCGTTTCAGCTGCTCGGGATGTGTGCGGTGCCGTGGGCCGGACCGCTCGGACGGGCGGTGGTCGACGCGCTCGACATCGCGCGGGACGCAGGGAGCTACCCATGGAGTTTCAGTGGTGTGATGGGACTGGCCGAGCGCTGCCTGGACCCGGTGGAGGCGGCCCGGCTCGACGGACTGCTGGCGGTGCCGGACGAGACGGAGGACACCTCGCCCGGCGCCGGGGGGTACTGGGCGGAGGCGTTCCAGCGGCTGGTCACCACCTTGCACCTGCGCCGGACGATGGCCGAGGAACTGGCGCCCGTCCCCGGCTGAGCACCGCCCCGCCCCCGTACGGCACCCCGCTCGGGACGCCGGGCGCGCAGGGACGGCGCGGGAGCCGGTGGCCCGGCGGCGGGCCGGGGCCGTGCGTTCAGGTCGGACCGGTCCGGGGCGCGGCGCCAGGGCCCGAAGGCCCGGCCCGCTCCCGGCGGGAGGCCCTGTCCGAATGGGAAGCCGGGTCCGGGCGGGAGTCCTCGTCCGGACGGGAAACGCCGTCCGGACGGGACGCCCTACGCCTGGGCGGGCTGGCGGACGTTGGCGCGGACCCAGTCGACGATCGACTGGGTGGTGGCGCCCGGGGTGAAGATCTCCGCGACACCCTTCTCCTTCAGCGGCGCGATGTCCGCCTCGGGGATGATGCCGCCGCCGAAGACGACGATGTCCTCGGCCTCACGCTCGCGCAGCAGGTCGATCACGGCGGCGAACAGCGTGTTGTGCGCGCCGGAGAGGATGGACAGGCCGATCGCGTCGGCGTCCTCCTGGATCGCCGTGCCGACGATCTGCTCCGGGGTCTGGTGGAGACCCGTGTAGATGACCTCCATGCCGGCGTCGCGCAGCGCCCGCGCGATCACCTTCGCACCGCGATCGTGGCCGTCGAGCCCCGGCTTGGCCACCACCACGCGGATCGGACCGGCTGCCACACCCATCACTGCCTCCATGAAGCGACTTCCTACGCCCACCACGGGACGGACGCCCCGCACCACGTCGTCCGGGGAAGTGAACGAACGTTATCTCCAGCATCCCGCACCCGGCAGTTTCACGGCACGGAGCGAGGGGGAAATCACACGCAGGGACAGCCGCTCGGCCACGTCGGGCAGGAGCGGATACACGAGCGACGGCACGGAGCGGAACTCGCCGCGGACGGGGCACCCGCGGACCGCCTCCCCGCATACCGCGCACCGTTCCCCGCCGCCCCGGTCCGGAACCCGCGGCGGGACCACGGGCGGGACCACCGGCAGGATCCGTGCCGGAGCGGGCACCGGGACAAGCGGCGGAGCGGGGCGGCAGCGGCGCGGGAGTCGCGGCCGGTCCCCCGCGCCTTCGGGACGCGGGCCGTGGCGGGGCGCGGTCGCCCGGCGGCGCCCCGGCGAGAGCACCAGGGACGGACCGGCGGGCGCGCGCGGCGCCTCACCGCGACCGCCCACGAGAGCACCGGGGGGACAGAGCCGTCCTCCCGCGTGCCGACAGGAGGTCGGCCATGAAGGTCACCAGCGTCGCAGACCCGATCCTGCCGTTCTGCCAGCGTCTGCTCCCGGCCAGAGTCGCGGGCCTCTCACTGGACCTGCTGAAGGCCACGGCCCTGGAGCTGGCGATCCTCGCCGGGCACGTCCTCCTCTATCCCTCGGGGATCGTCCAGGAGCGCCGCGCCGCCGCGGGCCAGGTGCCCGCGCCGGACGCCGCCGCCCGACTGCCCACCGAGGCCAAGCCGCCGGTGGTCCTGCTGCACGGCTTCATCGACAACCGCTCGGTCTTCGTCCTGCTGCGCCGCAGCCTCGCCCAGCACGGACGACATCAGGTGGAGTCCCTCAACTACTCGCCGCTGACCTGCGACATCCGCACCGCGGCCGAACTGCTCGGCCGGCACATCGAGGAGATCTGCGAGCGCACCGGCAGCAGCCGGGTGGACGTCGTCGGCCACAGCCTCGGCGGCCTGATAGCCCGTTACTACGTGCAGCGGCTCGGCGGCGACCGGCGCGTGCGCACCCTCGTCACCCTGGGCACGCCGCACGCGGGCACCCGGGTCGCCCCGCTGGCCAACGCGCATCCCATCGTCCGCCAGATGCGCCCGGGTTCGGAGCTGATCGAGGAGCTGTCCCGTCCGGCACCCGGCTGCCGTACGTACTTCGTGAGCTTCTGGAGCGACCTCGACCACCTGATGGACCCGCTGGAGTCGGCCTGCGTCGAGCATCCGGACCTCAGCGCGGAGAACGTCCGGGTGAGCGGCATCGGCCATCTCGCGCTCTGTGTGCACCCCGCCGTGGCCGGGGGGATACGCGAGGCCCTGGACACCGTGCGGCCGGGCGACCCGTCCGCCGCCGCCCGGAGCGGGGAGCGGGGCGGGGACGGAGGCGCGGGCGGGAACGGCGGGGTCACCGTGGCCTGATCCTCCCCCGCCGGGCACCGGCGGTCTCCGCCGGGCACCGACCGCCCGCTCCGGGACCGGCATTGGCCCATCAGGGTCGAACATCGCCTCGAACACAAGGCCAAGCCTCTGTCCGCAGTCCGCCGAATCACGGCCGATTGCCCGTTTCCCGACGGCGGGAAACCTGCCGAAGATTGTCGCGCCCGCATACCGCCGGGTACAGTCGCCGCACTGCTCTGGCAGCCCCTGTTGTCGAGGCGAAAGAGAAGTTGGTGAACGACCGCCACCCGTCGGGGACCGCGACGCCCCCGGCTCCGGCCTCCGACGACGCCCCGGCGCCCTACGCGCCGTACGGCGGACAGGAAGCCGCCTACGGCGACTTCACCACGTACGGCGACCACGGCACCACCGGTTTCCACACCGGCGCTCACAGCACGGCCGGCTTCCCGGCCGACCCGCTCTTCGGCGAACTCCCCGACGGCGGCCGGACGGACGGCGGCGGCACGACCGGCGCGTACGACACCACCCAGTGGTCCACCGGCAGCCACCAGACCGTGCACCACGACCTGTACGCGGCCCAGCACCACGCCGCGTACGACACCGGCGCCTACGACACGACCGCCTGGGCCACCGGCTACCAGCACCTGTCGGCCGTACCGCAGCAGTCGGGCTCCCCCGAGGCCACCGGCCAGTGGGACACGGGCGCCTGGCTCCAGGGCGCGCCCGCCGCGGCCCCGGACGACCGGACCCAGCAGGCCGCCGACCGGACCCAGCAGTGGGACTGGGGCACCCAGACCTTCGACACCGGCGCCTATGACGCCACCCTGTGGAACACCGGTGCCCCGGCGGCCGACGACACCGCCCCCGCCCCCGGGAACTTCCCCGCGCAGCGGACCTACGACGAGAGCGCCACGTACGAAGCGGCCGGTACGTACGACGAGACGGGTACGTACGAGGAGACCGGTGCGTACGAGGAGCACCGGCCCCACGACGAGACCCGGACGTTCGACCGGCTCGACCCGTACGCCGCCGCCCCCGGCGGCCCGGACTCCGGTACGGAGCGCGGTGGCCCGGCCGACACCGGTGAACTGCCCGTCGCCGCCCTGCTGGAGGAGCAGGAAGAGATCACTCCGGTTCCGTCGTCGCGTGCGGCCTCGCGCGGCCAGGGCCGTTCGCGGCGCCGCCCCCCGGCCCGGCGTTCGGCGCTGCTGACCGTAGCGGTGCCCTCGGTGTGCGTCGTGGGTGTCGCCGGTATCGCCGCGGCCTCCGTCGGCAGCTTCACCGACGACGGCAAGGACACCGCGGCCGCCTCCGCCTCCGAGGCGCACCCCGTGCAGCCGGCCACCGCCAACAACAAGCTGGACACCCAGCTCCAGAGCCTGTCCGCCGGTGCCGACGACTTCGCCGACCGGGCCAGCCGCACCCAGGAGCGCATCGACCTCAAGGCGCAGCAGGAGGCCGACCGGAAGAAGGCGGCCGAGGAGGCGGAGCGCAAGGAGCGGCTGCGCCCCAAGTTCGCGCTGCCGGTGGCGCAGAAGGGGCTCAGCGCCTACTTCGGGCAGGCCGGCGTGAACTGGATGTCCGTGCACACCGGCATCGACTTCCCCGTCTGGTACGGGACGACGGTCATGGCGGCCACCGACGGCACCGTGCGCACCCAGTTCAACAGCGCCTACGGCAACATGCTGATCCTCACCGCGAAGGACGGCACGGAGACGTGGTACTGCCACCTCTCCCGCTACCAGGTCGTCACCGGCGCCACCGTCAAGGCGGGGCAGCCGATCGCCTTCTCGGGCAAGTCCGGCAACTCCACCGGTCCGCACCTGCACTTCGAGGTACGGCCCGGCGGCGGCGCGCCGATCAACCCGCTGCCGTGGCTGCGCAGCCACGGCCTGGACCCGACGTAGCGGCACGGCGTCGCGCGGCGCGTACCGTCGAGCCCCCGCCTGACCGGCGGGGGCTCACGGCTTCTCCGGGCGGAAGAGCCCTACAGCTTCTCGACCGGCGCGTACCGCAGCAGCAGCCGCTTGGGCTTGGTGTCGCCGAAGTCGATCGTCGCCTCCGTGTTGCCACCGGTGCCCTTGACGGCGACCACCGTGCCCAGGCCGAACTGGTCGTGCGTGACCCGGTCGCCGACGGCGAGGGCCACCACCGGCTTCTCCGCGCTCCGGCGGGTGGCGAACCCGGAGGCGCCGGACGCCGACGAACGCGAACGGGACGACGACAGCGACGCCGCGACACCGGAGGCGGGCCCGGAGGACATGGGCGCGGAACCACCCGTGCGCTTCCAGTCCACGTGCGCCTCCGGGATCTCCTCCAGGAAGCGGGAGGGCGGGTTGTACGACGGCTGCCCCCACGCGCTGCGCATCGCCGAGCGGGTCAGATACAGCCGCTCCCGCGCGCGGGTGATGCCGACGTAGGCGAGCCGGCGCTCCTCCTCCAGCTCCTTGACCTGGCCGAGGGCCCGCATGTGCGGGAAGACGCCGTCCTCCATGCCGGTGAGGAAGACCACCGGGAACTCCAGGCCCTTGGCGGTGTGCAGGGTCATCAGGGTGATGACGCCGTCGCCGTCCTCCTCGTCGGGGATCTGGTCGGAGTCGGCGACCAGGGCGACCTGCTCCAGGAACTCGGAGAGCGCGACCGACTCGCCCTCCTCACGACCCTGCTCGAACTCCAGTGCGACGGCGGCGAGTTCCTGGAGGTTCTCGATCCGGGTCTCGTCCTGCGGGTCGGTGGAGGACTGCAACTCGGCCAGATAGCCCGTGCGTTCGAGGACGGCCTCCAGGACCGTGGCCGGCCCGGCGCCCGACTCGACGATGGTGCGCAGCTCCTCCATCAGCGTGTTGAACCGCTTGACGGCGTTGGTCGAGCGCGCGGCCATGCCGTACGCCTCCTCGACCCGGCGCAGCGCCTGCGGGAAGCTGATCTTCTCCCGCTGGGCGAGCGCGTCGATCATCGCCTCGGCGCGCTCGCCGATGCCCCGCTTGGGCACGTTGAGGATGCGGCGCAGTGGGACGGAGTCCTCCGGGTTGGCCAGGACCCGCAGGTAGGCGAGGACGTCCCGGACCTCCTTGCGCTCGTAGAAGCGGACCCCGCCGACGACCTTGTAGGGCAGGCCGACGCGGATGAAGATCTCCTCGAAGACACGGGACTGCGCGTTGGTGCGGTAGAAGACGGCGACGTCGCCCGCCTTGGCCTCGCCCGCGTCCGTGAGGCGGTCTATCTCCTCGGCGACGAACTGGGCCTCGTCGTGCTCGGTGTCCGCGACATAGCCGGTGATGCGGGCACCGGCGCCGGCGTTGGTCCACAGGTTCTTCGGGCGGCGCGACTCGTTGCGCTCGATGACCGCGTTGGCGGCGGTCAGGATGGTCTGCGTGGAGCGGTAGTTCTGCTCCAGCAGGATCGTCGTCGCGTCCGCGTAGTCCTCCTCGAACTGGAGGATGTTGCGGATGGTCGCGCCGCGGAAGGCGTAGATCGACTGGTCGGCGTCACCGACCACGCACAGCTCGGCGGGGCCGAGGTCGTCCGGTCCCGGCGGGACGTCCTCGGGGTGGGCGGCGGTGCCGACGAGCTCCCGCACGAGGGCGTACTGGGCGTGGTTGGTGTCCTGGTACTCGTCGACCAGGACGTGCCGGAAGCGGCGGCGGTAGTGCTCGGCGACGTCCGGGAAGGCGCGCAGCAGGTTGACCGTCGTCATGATCAGGTCGTCGAAGTCGAGGGCGTTGGCCTCGCGCAGCCGCGACTGGTAGAGGGCGTACGCCTGGGCGAGGGTCTTCTCGAAGCCGTCGGTGGCCTGGGCGGCGAAGTCCTCCTCGTCGATCAGCTCGTTCTTCAGATTGCTGATCTTCGCGCTGAAGGACTTGGGCGGGAAGCGCTTGGGGTCGAGGTCCAGGTCGCGGCAGACCAGGGCCATCAGGCGCTTGGAGTCGGCGGCGTCGTAGATCGAGAAGGAGGAGGTGAAGCCGAGCCGCTTGGACTCCCGGCGCAGGATGCGCACGCACGCGCTGTGGAAGGTCATCACCCACATCGCGTTGGCCCGCGGGCCGACGAGCTGCTCGACGCGCTCCTTCATCTCACCGGCGGCCTTGTTGGTGAAGGTGATCGCCAGGATCTGCCCGGGGTGGACGCCCCGCGCGCCCAGCAGGTGGGCGATGCGGTGGGTGAGCACCCGGGTCTTGCCGGAACCGGCGCCGGCCACGATGAGCAGCGGGGAGCCGGAGTGGACGACGGCCGCGCGCTGGTTCTCGTTGAGCCCGTCCAGGAGGGCGGCCGGGTCGACGGCCGGACGCGGGGCGCCGTCGCGGTAGTAGGAGTCCGCGCCGCGGGAGCCCTGGTCCGGGGGCACGTCGAACTTCCCGCCGAACAGATCGTCCGGAACCGGCTCCGGAGCGTGCTCGTCCTCGGGGGGCGGGGGTTCCTCCTCGTGGCCGCGGGGGGCCTGGAGGTCCGCCAGGAAGCTGTCGTCAAAGAGGCTGCTCATCGCTCTCCGAGTCTAGGGCTCCCCACCGACAACCCGGGGCCGCCCCGGAAACTTCACCGCGGCCGGACGGGGACGTGCGTCACAGGAGACGCGTGTCACGCACAGGGGATGCATGTCACGGGGCCGTGGGATACGGGGGGCGTACGTCGCGGGGGCGTACGTCGCGAGGGACGTGGCTCACGGGGCGTACGTCGCGGGAGGCCCGCGTTGCGGGGGGGTGCCTCTATGTCGTTCGTCAAGCTCGCTGTGGTCATGCGGCGGCTGTTTCCGGGACGCGTGGTTCGTAGAAAGTGCCGTCACGGAGCATCGCGAACAGGACGCTGATGCGGTGGCGGGCGAGGCGGAGGAGGGCCTGGGTATGGGTCTTCCCGCGGGTCCGGCATTTGTCGTAGTAGGTGCGGGAGGTGGGGTCGTGCAGGGCTGCGAACGCGGAGAGGAACATCGCACGTTTGAGCTGCCGGTTTCCGCCTCGTGGCGCGTGTTCGCCGTGGATCGAGGTCCCCGAGGACTTCGTTGCCGGAGCCAGGCCGGCGTAGGAGGCCAGGTGGGCGGCGGTGGGGAAACTGGTGCCGTCGCCGACGGTCACCAGCAGAACTGCGGCGGTCCTGACCGCGACTCCCGGCATCGAGGTCAGGACCTTGGAAAGAGGGTGATCCTCCAGCAGGGCTCTGATCTGGGCTTCCAACGCCCGGCGCTGTTCGTGGACGGCGGCGAGCGAGCGGGCCAGAGAAGGGATCACAGTGTCGAGGGTGCCGGTGCCGGGGACGACGACGGTCTGTTCGTCGAGCGCGTCGAAGATGTCGTCGATCAGCCGGACGGCCATGCGTGGAGCCTTGGGTCTGACCACCTCGACGAGTCTGCGGCGGCCGGCTTTCCGCAGCGCGGCCGGGGAGCCGTAGCGTTCCAGCAGCCAGGTCAAGGCGGGGTGGTCCAGGCGTGGTCCGACGACGCGCTCCAGCGAGGGGTGGAACTGGGTGAGCAGGCCGCGTATCCGGTTGGAGGTGCGGGTGGCCTCGGCCGCGAGGTCCTGGTCGAAGCCCGCCAGCACGGTCAGCTCGGCGGTGATCTCGTCGGTCAGTTCCAGCGAGCGCAGCGTATGCGGCATGGTGCGGGCCGCGTCAGCGATCACCGCGGCGTCCTTCGCGTCGGTCTTCGCCTCACCCGGATACAGGTCGGCGATCCGCCGCATCGCCAGGCCGGGCAGGTAGGCGACCTTGCAGCCCGCATCCCTGGCCACGGTCAGCGGGAGGGCGCCGATGGAGGCGGGCTGGTCCACGATCACCAGGACGGTGCCGAACTTCGTGGTCAGCTTGTCGAAGACCGCCCGCAGCTTCGGCTCGCTGTTGGGCAGCTGCTTGTCGAAGACCTTCTTCCCGGCCAGGGTGAGCCCGTGGCCGTGATGAGCGGTTTTGCCGACGTCCAGGCCGAGGAACACGCCCACGTCTTCGGTGTCGAACATCGTGCCTTTCCAGAGAGTTGATCGTGCCGGCCTCGGCAGTGGTGTCGTACGCGCGCATCCACGTTATGCAGACCTGCCGCCCACGAGCTGTCCGGCGTTGCGCCGGACCGGGCGGTGGCCGGACCTCTCATCAGCGTCTCCGACGGCACCTCCCAGGCCCGGTGACACCACCCCCCAGGTCATGCCTTCGACAGGGGGCAACAGCCATGCCGGGCCCGGAGGCCAGCGGCCCCATTGCGGAACCGCGAAGAAGATAACGGGGGCGTGCGCGCGAGCGGCGGGAGCACGGAGACGGTTTTGCGCCCGCCCCGCGCGTGCCCCGTCCGCACGGCGTACGCCGCTCTCTAGCATCAGCACCATGCCCGTCACCTCACCTCTTCGCGCCTGGCTGGCGCAGCGTCCGCCCGCGGCCGGTGCCGCCGTGATGGCCAGCGGCATCGTCTCGATCGGGCTGGGCCTGACGGGCTTCGAGGCGCTGTCCCTCGCGGTCCTCGCGGTGGCCTGCGTCGCCTGGGTGGCGCTGGCCGCGGACTTCGCCCTGCGGCTGCTGCGCGAACGGGAGCGCTGGACGGCCGAGGCCGGCACGCCGGGCGCGCTCACCGGGGTCGCCGCGACCACCGTGCTGGGTACGCGCTTCTCCAACCTGGGCTGGCAGTGGCTCGCCGAGGCGCTGCTCGCGCTGGCCGCCGTGCTGTGGCCGTGGCTGCTGCCGCGCGTCGTGCGCAACTCGCCGCGCCCCATGCCGGGGGCGGTCTTCCTGTGCTGCGTGGCCACCGAGGGACTCGCCGTGCTCGGCGCCTCGGTGGCGAAGGCCGAGTCCGCGGCCTGGCTCGCGCACACGGCGCTCGTCTTCTTCTGGCTGGGCCTGGTGCTCTATCTCTTCGCCCTGTCCCGCTTCGGCCTCCGCCAGGTGCTCACGGGGCGTGGCGACCACTGGGTCGCGGGCGGCGCGCTGGCGATCTCCACGGTGGCCGGGGCGAAGCTGATCGCCGCCGGCGGCGCGGGGCACTACCTGTGGAACAAGGACGACGACGGCGTCCTGCACACCGTGACCCTCGCGCTGCTCGTGCTCGACCTCGCCTGGTACGCGGTCCTGGTCGTGGCGGAGGTGGTCCGGCCCCGGCCCGGGTACGACGTACGCCGCTGGTCGACCGTCTTCCCCATGGGCATGACGGCGACGGCGGCGCTGTCCGTCGCCGGCACGCTGGACAAGCCGTTCGAGGGGCTCGGCGAGGTGCTGCTCTGGGTGTCGGTGGCGGCGTGGCTGGCCGTCGCGGCGGGCGCGGTCGCCGAGGCGCGCACCGAACTGGCGGACGCCGCGCGCTGAGGCCGCGGGGCGGCGGTCAGGTCCAGAGCACCGCGATGAAGATGTTCACCGTGGTCAGCAGGCCGACCAGCCCGAACATGCTCTTGTCCACCTTCTCCTCGTCGCGCTTGACGTAGACCAGGCCGAGGATCACGACCAGCAGCGCCAGCTTCACGCCGATCTTGACGGTGTTGACGTGGTGGTCGTCGGCCTGGTTGAGGCCGACCAGGACGATGCCGGTGACCAGCATGGTCAGCGCACCGTGCAGCATGCCGGGCACGAACCGCGCCGTGCCCCGGCCCATCGCCTTCATCTGGGTGAGGAAGCCGCCGAGCAGCGCGGCGATCCCGATGATGTGCAGGCCGACGAAGAGATGGATGAGTACGTCCATGGGCCGGAGCCTAACGACAGGGCGCGAGCCCACCGGAACCGGGCCGTCCGCTCCGTCCGCCACCGCACACCTCGCCGCCTCCCGTCGCGCACGCCGCCGCGCACCCCGCCACGCCCCCGTCGCGCACGCCACCGCGCACCCCGCCGGGCCGCCATAGCACCGGGCCGCCTCCGTCCGCCCCCGAACGGACACTTCGGTCATCGCTCCGCGTGAAGGCGCCGTGACCGAGTGCCACCTGTGGTCACTTCCGGTCACCGGACGATCGGGCGGCGGCAGTTCCGTACAACCTGTCACTCGTGGGACGCGGCGCGACCTAGCGTCCTTCCCCGGGTGTCCGGCAGCCCGCCACCGTCCGGGACAGGGACGGCGGTACGGCGGCCGGGCCCCACCGCAGAAGTCCGGCGGCGGCCCGCTCCCCTGTACGGGCCGCCGCCGGACCCGCAGGGCCCGCCCCCGTGGCGGCCGGACGAAAGGACGTGACGGTCCACGTGGCCTCGCACCGCAAGCCCCGACCACGCCTGCTCAGCGGCAGCACCGCACGAACCGCCGCCACCCTCGCCCTCGCGGGCGCGGCGGCGGCCACGGGCTTCGACGGCTCCGCACAGGCCGCGCCGCAGCTGACGCCGGAGCAGGTCAGGGCCACGGTGGACCGGCTGTACCAGGAGGCGGAGACCGCCACCCAGAAGTACGACGGCGAGCGGGAGCAGGCGGAAGCGTCCGGGAAGCGGCTGCGGGCCCTGGGCGACGAGGCGGCCCGCGGACAGGCCGGGCTCAACGCGGCCCGGGAGACGCTGGGCGCCATCGCCGCCGCGCAGTACCGGGACGGCGGGATCGACCCCGCCGTGCAGTTCCTGCTCTCCGACGACCCCCGCCACTACCTGGAGGGCGCCGCGCTGGCGGAGCGGGCGGGCGCCCGGCAGGGCGCGGCCGTGGCACAGGTGCGCAGGCAGCTGCGCGGGATCGAGCAGGCGCGCGGCGCGGCCCGCACCGAGCTGGCCGCGCTCCGGTCGCGGCAGGCGGAACTGCGGCGGCAGAAGGACACGATCGACGGCAAGCTGGCCGAGGCCAGGCGGCTGCTGGACCGGCTCACCCCGCCGCAGCGCGCGGCGTCCGTCGAGGACGGCGCCGGGGCCGGGGCGCGGGCCTCCCGGTCCGGGTCCGCCGCGGGCGCGCGGGACGCGCTCACCGCCCAGGGGCCCATCGCGGCACCCACCTCCCGGGCGGCGGCGGCCGTCGCGTACGCGTACCAGAAGCTCGGCAGCCCCTATGTGTGGGGCGCCACCGGGCCGCACGCCTTCGACTGCTCCGGCCTGGTCCAGGCGGCCTACCGCGCCGCCGGGATCTCCCTCCCCCGCACCACCTACGCCCAGATCGGCGCCGGCCGCCGGGTCCCCCGCGCCGGACTGCGCCCCGGCGACCTGGTGTTCTTCTACTCCGGGATCAGCCACGTCGGCATCTATGTGGGCAAGGGGCAGATGATCCACGCCCCGAACCCCTCGGCCCCGGTCCGCCTGGCCCCGGTCGACCAGATGCCGTTCGCCGGGGCGACCCGGGTGGCGTAAGCCTCACACCAGGCGGCGCGCGGTGGCCCAGCGGGTCAGCTCGTGGCGGTTGGACAGCTGGAGCTTGCGCAGCACGGCCGAGACATGGGACTCCACCGTCTTCACCGAGATGAAGAGCTGCTTGGCGATCTCCTTGTAGGCGTACCCGCGGGCGATGAGCCGCAGCACCTCGCGCTCGCGCTGGGTGAGCCGGTCGAGGTCCTCGTCGACCGGCGGGGCGTCGGTGGAGGCGAAGGCGTCGAGGACGAACCCGGCGAGCCGCGGGGAGAACACGGCGTCGCCCTCCTGCACCCGGAAGATCGAGTCGACGAGGTCGGTGCCCGTGATCGTCTTGGTCACATAGCCGCGCGCCCCGCCCCGGATCACCCCGATCACGTCCTCCGCGGCGTCCGAGACGGACAGCGCGAGGAAGCGGACGGGCCGCTCGGTGTCGGCCGTCAGCGCGGCGCAGCGCCGCAGCACCTCCACGCCACCGCCGCCGGGCAGATGGACGTCCAGCAGGACCACCTCGGGACGGGACTCGGTGATGACCGCGACCGCCTGGTCGACGTCGGGGGCCTCACCGACCACCTCGACCCCGGTCTCGTCGGTCCGCCCGATCTCGGCCCGCACCCCCGTACGGAACATACGGTGGTCGTCGACGAGGACCACGCGCACGTGCCGCCCCGCCCCGCCGCCCGTGGTACCGGCCGCCTCCGTCGCCTCGGCCGCCGTGCCGTTCGCCTCGGTCGGGTCGCTCATCACGTGTTCTCCGCCCTCTCCATCTCCAGCTCGACCTCCGTGCCGCCGTCCGGCACCGCGCGCAGCCGGGCCGTTCCCCCGTTGCGCTCCATGCGGCCAATGATCGATTCTCTGACACCCATGCGGTCGGCGGGTATCGCGTCGAGGTCGAAGCCGGGCCCCCGGTCGCGGACGGACACGAAGACCTTGCGCCCCTCGACCTCGGCGTACACCTGCACGGCGCCGCCCTCGCCACCGTACTTGGCGGCGTTCACCATGGCTTCCCTCGCGGCCTGCATCTGGGCTCCGATCCGCTCGTCGAGCGGGCAGTCGCCGACCACGACCACCTCCAGGGGGACGCCGTGCTTGTCCTCGACCTCGGCGGCGTTGCGCTTCACCGCCTCGGCGAGCGTGGCCGGTTCGTCCTCCTCGTCCTTGCCGTTGCCCTCCGGCTTGTAGAGCCAGGCGCGCAGGTCGCGCTCCTGGGCGCGGGCGAGGCGGCGCACCTCTCCCGCGTTCTCCGCGTTGCGCTGGATCAGGGTCAGGGTGTGCAGCACCGAGTCGTGGACGTGGGCGGCGACCTCGGCGCGCTCCTGGGCGCGGATGCGCATCAGCCGCTCCTCGGAGAGGTCCTGGGTCATCCGCACCAGATACGGCCCGGCCAGCAGCGTTATCCCGACGAGCACGGCGAGGCCCGCCTGGAGGACCGAGCCGAGGTGGGCGGCCGAGCCCTGGAGGACGAAGATGGCGGAGACGCCCGCGGTGACCAGCAGCACGCCCGCGCCCGCGCGCAGCAGGGTGAGCGTACGGCGGCGGCGGCCGACCTCCATCCAGCGGGCCCGCCGGGCGTTGTCCGCCTGGCGCCAGACGAGGGCGACGCCCGCGGCGACCAGGACGGCGGGCAGGAGATATGCCTTGGCGCCGCCGCCGAGGTTGACGCTGCCGACGAAGACCGACGCCACGACGACCATGAGCAGCAGGGCGACGATCTGGCCCTTGTCCGGTCTGCGGGTGACGATCCTGCGGCGGCCGTCCGGCGAGGTCTCCGTGGTCACGAAGGCCGGCGGCCGCTGCCCGCCGACCCCGCCGACGCCGAGCGGCACGAAGAACCAGAAGGCCGCGTACAGCAGCGCGCCGAGGCCGTCGGCCATGAACAGCCCGGCGAAGACGAGCCGCACCCACACCACGGGCAGCCCGAGGTGCCCGGCGAGGCCCCGCGCCACTCCGCCCAGCCAGCGTCCGTCGCTGCTGCGGTAGAGCTTGCGCGGGGGCCGCGGGTCGTCGACGGGCAGTGCTGCGGCTTCCGGCATGCCAACGATGGTCACATGCGCGCCGGGCGGGGGCATCAGGGTCGGCCCCCGAGACTCCCCTGATCTTCGCGGCGGCGCCCCCGGGGCCCGTCGAACGCATCCCCCGGCGGGGCTCAGGGGCGAATCAGGGTTCTGCCAGGGTCGTCCCGACTGCCGCTGCGGCGGCTCGCCCGTCACCATGGACGCATGACGAATCACCAGCACGCCGGAACGGGCCAGGAACCCGGCTCGGCCCCGCGCCCGGCTCCGGGTGCCGGGCCCGGGGCCGCCGCGCCCGGCCCGGCTGCGGGTGCGGGTGCGGGCGGACAGCCGGGCCCGGACGAGCGGCCCGGCCGGACCGGAGAGGCGAGCGTGAAGGGGACAGGGAGAACAGGGGGAGAGGGGACAGAGGGGACAAAGAGGACGGCAGGTCAGCCGGGGACGGCAGGGGCAGCAGGGACGACCGGCGGCGGTCCCGGCACCGGCACCGGCGGCGATCCTGGTACCGGCACCGGCGGGGCCGCTGCCGGCGGGGTCGGCCCGCGGACCGCCACGGCCGGTTCACGGACCGCCACGGACGGGGGCGGCCCGCGGACGGACGCGGGCGGCGCGGAAGCGGACGGAAACGTTATGGGCCCGTTCGGTTTCCGGCGGGACCGGCGCCACAAGATGATCGCCGGGGTCTGCGCGGGACTGGGACGCCGGTGCGACATGGACCCGGTGATCTTCCGGATCACCCTGGCCGTGCTCTCCGCGACCGGCGGTATCGGTCTCATCTTCTACGGCTTCGCCTGGCTCTTCGTCCCCCTCGACGACGAGGACGAGAACGAGGTGCGCAAGCTCCTCACCGGCCGGGTCAACGGCCATGCGCTGGCCGCCGTGCTGTTCTCGCTGGTCGGCTGCGGAGTGTTCCTGTCCATGCTGCGCAACGGCAGCGTGCTCACCTTCGCCGTCGTCCTCTCCCTCCTCCTGGCCGGGGCCGGGTACTGGTCGCAGCACCGGGGCTCGGCCGACCCGGACCCGCTGGCGGCCCAGGCCGCCGCCGACGCGCCGCCGGAGGCCAAGGCACCCCCGGCCCCTTCGTCGTACCCGTCCTGGTGGCGGGAGCCGATCGTCAAGGACGGCACCCATGTCGGCGGCACGGGGTATCTGTGGGGACCGCAGGACCCGCGGGACCGGGACGTCGCGGCGGCCGTCAACATCAGCCGGGGCCGCCCCGGGCGTCAGACGCGGACCCCGGCCCCGGACACACCCCGCGAGCGGGGCCCGCGCCCGATCGGCGGCTGGATCTTCCTGCTCGCCGTCGGGGCCGGTGCCCTCGGCACGCGCCTGACCTGGTACGACCACACGCTTCCCGGCAGCCTCCAGACCGGTCTGGCCTGTGCGCTGGGCGTCTTCGGCCTGGGCATCGCGGTCAGCGCGTTCCTCGGCCGGACGGGGGTGGGCTCGATCCTGCTGGCCGTCATCACCGCCGGCCTCCTCGCCACCTCCACGACGCTCCCGGACAACGTCAGCGCCCACTGGTCGCACGCGACCTGGCAGCCCGCCGCCGTGACCGAGGTCCGGCCGAGGTACGACCTGGGCACCGGCGACGGCACGCTCGACCTGTCCCGAATACGGCTGGGCAAGGGCCAGAAGGTGACCGCGCGGGCCGAGGTGGGTGTGGGCCGGCTGCGGGTGGTCGTCCCCCCGGACGTGACCCTGCGGGCGACGATCGACGTGGGCGTCGGCGACATCCAGCTGCCGGGCGACGGCTCACGGGACGTGGACGTGGCCCCGGGCCGGTCCCGGCAGATCACGCTGGATCCGGCGGAGGGCGTCAAGGGCACCGGGACGGTCGACCTCGATCTGCACGTGGGCATCGGACAGGCGGAGGTGAGCCGTGCTGCTTCATGAGTTCCGGCCCGGGAGGCTGGTGGCCGGTGTCAGCGTCGTCGGCGCCGCCGTCGTCTGCGCCGGGGACGCGGGCGGCCTGTGGAAGGCGCCGTGGTTCGTGGCGATCCCGGCCGTGGTGGGCGGCCTGTGCCTGGGGGGCGTGGTGGGGATGGTCGACCGGACCGTACGACGGCGGCGCAGATCGCGCGGGGCGGAGCGGCCCGTGACGGATCCGGCCTGATCCGAATGAAAGCCCCTGGGGGTACGAACGAAAGACCCTAGCGGTAGCTGCCCAGGCCCAGGCCCAGACCCCTGCGTCGTCGCCCCGGCAGGACGGCGTCCAGGGAGAGGACGGGGGTGCCGGCGAGGACGAGAGGGAGCCAGGCCATGAGATAGGCGAGATCGTTGCCGTAGTAGTAGGGGCTGGTGGCCCAGCTGACGGTGAGCCACAGGCTGAGGGAGATGAGGGCGCCGCCGAGCGCGGCCAGGCGGCCCAGCAGGCCGAGCAGGACGCCGAGGCCGACGGCGAGTTCACCGAAGGCGATGGCGTAGCCGAAGCCGGCCGGGCTCTTCAGGGCCAGGTCGACCAGGGCCGGGACCGCGGAGGAGTCGCGGACCGCGCGCAGGGTGTCGCCGAGCGAGCCGGGCCCGGCGGCCTTCATGAAGGCGCTGTCGGTGAGCTTGTCCAGACCGGCGTAGACGAAGGTGACGCCGAGGAAGACCCGCAGGGGAAGGAGGGCGTAGCGCGAGGCCGTCTCCCGCCAGGTGCCGCGACGGTCGAGATACGCGGTCCGCGTGTCCGTACGAAGGCCATGAGTCATCGTTGTCAGCCGCCTCTCACCTCACCGCAATGCCGTTCACCCCTCGACAGACCATACGTGTGCGAGAAAGGAGGTGTCCGACCAGGCCGGGCTGTTCTTCCGGCGTCCGTATGGATTCGCCCCCCGGTTGGCCCTGGCGCCTCACCCCATCGGTGCCCCGGCACCCCATCGGTGCCCCGGTCCGCGCCTTCCGGGCCCCGGTGTCTCAGTCGGTCACGTCGATCGCGTACCGGTTGGTCTCGACGCCCGCCGCGGTCACGAGCTGCACCTCGACCCGGCCCGGTTCCACGTCGGCCGGGACCGGCACGGTCAGCACCGTGTCCGTGGGGCTGCTGAAGCCTCCCATGACGGGGACCAGGGGCACATGGACGTTGACCGCGCCGATGCGGACCACCATCCGCGACAGCCGGTCCGCTCCCTGTGCGCCCGGCGGGACGAAACCGGCGCCGCGGATCTCGATGTCGTCGCCGGTGCGGATCGGTGCGTCCAGGTCGCCCGCCTCCCGGGCCCGGACCACCGAGAGGATGACCGGGCGCCCGCCCTCCGCGTACTTGCCCGCCAGATAGGTCGCGGCGGACACCAGCGTCACCACCGCGAGTCCCCACGGCAGGTCGGGCAGCTGGTCGGGCCGCCGGGCCAGCCGCACCGCGGCGAAGGCCAGGGCGACGGCGCTGATCACGACGTACTGGATGTCGGCGAAGGTGCCGCGTCCCGCGTCGTCGGTCAGCAGGTCGGCCGCCCGCGGCCGGTCGGCCCGCACCTTCTGGAGCCGCTGGCCGAGGACCCGCAGCCCGACCACTCGCCGCACCAGCACGGCGATCCCGCACACCACGGCGAGCACGGTGACCACACCGGCGCCCCGGGCCAGTTCGAGGCCGGAGATCAGGGCGTCGCGTTCGGCGTGGTCCGAGGCCGCCGCGAGGCGGGCCGCCAGCACCAGCACCGCGTACGCCACGAACAGCACCCAGACCGCGGCGACCGTACGAGAGGTGGAGAGCCTGTTGTCCTCACCGATGACCGGGGCCAGCGCGCCGCCGCGCGCCCGGTGGAACCACGAGGCGGCCGTCAGCAGCACGGCGACCGCCACCGCCGCGAGCAGGCCCGCCGTGCGGGCGGTGCTCCAGCCCGCGCCGACCGCGGTGAGCGCCTGCACCAGGAGCAGCAGGACGACCGCGGCCCAGACCGTGTACGCGGTCCAGCGCCAGAGCCGGCCGAGCCAGGCGCCGCCCTCGGCGCGACGGCGGGCGGCGACGAGTTCCGCGGACTGCGTCAGTTCCTCGGAGACCCACTGCCTGGACGCCGACGCCGAGTGGGCCACGGCCGCGGGCAGGCCCTGCCCGGCGGCGAACTCGTCGCGCTGGAGCAGGAACGCGGCCACCGCCTGCCGGTGTCCCGCGCGTGCCCCGTGCGGGCAGTCCCCGCACGTGCAGCCGCCCGCGTGGGGATGCGTGCCCGCCCCCGTGCCGTCTCTCGCTTCCTGCACCGCCACGCCGGACGCCCGCCTTCCCCGGAACCCGCAGCCGCGCTGCGGACAACACCCCTACGCCGACTGCGAATTGTGCCCTACGGCACGCGGTCCGTGTCCGTCCGGTCCGGTCCGGAAGGGTGAAGCGCGAGGCGTCGCATTGACGCTGCGGGGATCAGCTCAGCAGGTCGGGTTCGGCGCGGCTGACCTGTTGCCACAGGGGCTGGTAGTTGATCCAGGCCACGAGGTCGCCGCCGAGCTGTTCGCGGGTCGACACCGCCGCCCGGTGGTCGATGAGGACCGGGCGGCCCGCCGCGCGGGCGGTCAGCTGCACCTGGGCGGAGCGTTCCATGGAGAGGAACCACCAGGCGGCGGCGTCCACCGAGTCGCCGACCGTCAGCAGACCGTGGTTGCGCAGCACCAGCGCCTTGCGGGAGCCGAGGGTGTCCGCGATCCGGCGGCCCTCCTCCGCGTCGACGACGACACCGGTGTAGGTGTCGTAGAGGGCGTGGTCCTCGTAGAAGGCGCAGCTCTCCTGGGTGAGCGGGTCGAGGAGTTCGCCGAGGGCGGCCAGGGCGCGGCCGTGCACGGAGTGGCAGTGGGCGACGGCGACCACGTCCGGCCGGGCCGCGTGCACCTGGGCGTGCACGGTGAAGGCGGCCTGGTTGACGTGGTGGCCGCCCTCGATGACCTGGCCGTCCTGGTTGGCGAGCACGAGGTCGCTCACGGTGACGTGCGCGAAGGGCATGCCGAAGGGATTGACCCAGAAGCAGTCGCTGAACTCGGGGTCGCGGGCGGTGATGTGGCCCGAGACGCCGTCCTCGAAGCCGTACCGGCCGAAGATCCGCAGTGCGCCCGCGAGCCGTTCCTTGCGGTGTCGGCGTTCGTCCTCCGCCGACTCGTGCATCGGCGGCATGGCGAAGCGCAGCCTGTCGGTGGGCAGGGGCGGGGGCGGAGTGGGGCCGCGGCCGTGCATGGGTCCTCCGGCGGGTGATCGGTGTACGGGCGGAAAGTACCCGGGGGCGGCCGGGAATGGCAGCGCTCGTTCGTGAAGATGCCGCGCACCCGGCCGCCCCTGTCCCATACCCGACAGGAGATGTCCGGTTTCCGCGCCACACTCACCGGCATGGCGACGAACTGGGCGGCTTTCGCCGCGACGGAACCCGACCTTGCCGCACTGGCCGAGGGGCGCTTCGGCGCCTTCCGGCACCACGTGCTCGTCACGCTGCGCGCGGACGGTACGCCCCGGACCAGCGGCCTGGAGGTGCGGTTCCTGCACGGAGAGCTGTGGCTCGGCATGATGCCGGACTCGCTGAAGGCACGCGATCTGCTGCGGGACCCGCGGTTCGCGCTCCAGGCGAATCCGGGTCCCGGCACCGCGATGGGCGGCGGCGATGTGCGGATCGGCGGGCGGGCGTTCGAGGTGACGGATCCGGAGACGAAGGGGGCGTATGTGAAAGAGGTGGAACCGCCGCAGCCGTTCCACCTCTTCCGCACCGAGCTGACGGAGGTCGTGCGGACCTCCGTCGAGGACGACCGGTATCTGGTCGTCCAGGTCTTCCGGCCCGGAGAGCCGGTGCGGACCCTCCGGCGGACCTGACCCCCACAGGGGGCACTTACAGAGCGGGGGTCACTCCCACTCGATGGTGCCCGGCGGCTTGCTCGTCACGTCGAGGACGACGCGGTTGACGTCGCGGACCTCGTTGGTGATCCGGGTGGAGATCCGGCCCAGCACCTCGTACGGCAGCCGCGACCAGTCGGCGGTCATGGCGTCCTCGCTGGAGACCGGGCGCAGCACGATCGGGTGACCGTAGGTGCGGCCGTCGCCCTGGACGCCGACGCTGCGGACGTCCGCGAGCAGGACCACCGGGCACTGCCAGATGTCGCGGTCGAGACCGGCCGCGGTCAGCTCCTCGCGGGCGATGGCGTCGGCCTCGCGCAGCAGGTCCAGGCGCTCCTTGGTGACCTCGCCGACGATGCGGATGCCGAGGCCGGGGCCGGGGAAGGGCTGGCGCTGGACGATCTCCTCCGGCAGGCCGAGCTCCTGGCCGACCATGCGGACCTCGTCCTTGAACAGCTTGCGCAGCGGCTCGATCAGCCGGAACTCCAGGTCCTCGGGCAGGCCGCCGACATTGTGGTGCGACTTGATGTTGGCGGTGCCGGTGCCGCCGCCGGACTCGACGACGTCCGGGTAGAGGGTGCCCTGCACCAGGAACTCGACCGCCGGGCCCTCGTCCGCGATGATCTCGGCCTGGGCCTGCTCGAAGACCCGGATGAACTCGCGGCCGATGATCTTCCGCTTCTCCTCGGGGTCCGAGACGCCCTTGAGCGCGGTGAGGAAGCGCTCCTCGGCGTCGACGACCTTCAGCTGGACGCCGGTGGCGGCCACGAAGTCCTTCTCGACCTGCTCGGTCTCGCCCTTGCGCATCAGGCCGTGGTCGACGTAGACGCAGGTCAGCTGGGAGCCGATGGCCTTCTGGACGAGGGCGGCGGCGACCGCGGAGTCCACGCCGCCGGACAGGCCGCAGATGGCGCGCTTGTCGCCGACCTGCTCGCGGATGGCGGCGACCTGCTCCTCGATCACGTTGCCCGTGGTCCAGGAGGGGGTGAGACCGGCGCCGCGGTACAGGAAGTGCTCCAGCACCTGCTGGCCGTGCGTGGAGTGCATGACCTCGGGGTGGTACTGGACGCCGTAGAGCTTCTTGTCGTCGTTCTCGAAGGCGGCGACCGGGACGACGTCCGTGGAGGCCGTGACGGTGAAGCCCTCGGGGGCGGCGGAGCAGGCGTCGCCGTGCGACATCCACACGGCCTGCTCGGCCGGGGTGCCCTCGAAGAGGGTGGAGGACGGCTTGGACACGGCGAGCCCGGTGCGGCCGTACTCGCGCGCGCCGGAGTTGTCGACGGTGCCGCCGAGGAGCTGCGCCATCAGCTGGAAGCCGTAGCACATTCCGAAGACGGGGACGCCGGACTCGAAGAGCGCGCGGTCCAGGCGGGGGGCGCCTTCCTCGTAGACCGAGGAGGGGCCGCCGGAGAGGATGATCGCCGCCGGGTTCTTGGCGAGCATCTCCGCCACCGGCATGGTGCTCGGCACGATCTCGCTGTAGACCCGGGCCTCACGGACGCGACGGGCGATGAGCTGGGCGTACTGCGCACCGAAGTCGACGACCAGGACGGTGTCGGGGGCGGCGGCAGCGGGAGTCGCTGATGACACGGGGTGCCTTCCGGCGGTGGGACGGGCGGGTCGGTGTACCTGCGATTCTACCGAGGTGCCGACGGGACCCGCCCCGCGCGCACGAACGCCTCGGCGGGCGGCCCGTCCGCACGCTGCCCGGACGGGACGTCTCAGCATGCGAACCGGCTTGGACGCCGTCCGGCGCCACGGCATACTGGCGCCATGCTCACGCACTCCGCGACCTTCGTCTTTACCTATGGCACCCGGCCCGCCGGCTGCCATGGTCGTGTTGCTTGAGCCACTGACGAGCGACTTCCCAGGCGCCCCGGGCCGACAAGGCCCGGGGCGTCTGGCGTTCCACCCGGTCCTTGCCGCTCCGGGGCACCGCCACCACAGCGAGGAGCCCCGCGATGACCACCACCGCCGCGACCACGACCCCGACCCCGACCGCTACCGCTACCGATGCGACCGGTGCCCGCTCCGCCGAGGCCGCGGGCGTCATCACCGACGCGCGCGAACGCATCGACGCGCTCGACGACCGGATCCTGGGCCTGGTCCAGGAACGGATGGCGGTGTCGGCCGTCGTCCAGAAGGCCCGGATCGGCTCGGGCGGGCGGCGCGTCCACCTCTCCCGCGAGATGGAGATCCTCGGCCGCTACCGCGACGCCCTCGGCAGGCCGGGCACCAGCCTGGCGATGACCCTGCTGGAGCTGTGCCGCGGCACGGTCTGACCCGGACGCCGACAGCGGGGCCGGCGGGGCCATCGCGGCCGTCGTGGCGGCCAGGGCCAGGGCGCGGCGGAGCTTCATGAAGACCTCGGGAACTCCGGCGTACCGCGGATCACGCGGTACGGAGGTTGCGGGATCTCCGCAGGGTCCGCGTCCCCCATGATCTCCGCGGCACCCGCGCCGCACATGAGCGCGGTCGGTCCCGGGCGTCCCCGGAACCGACCGTCACCCGGGTGACCGGGCTGCTGTCCCCTGCCGTCCGGTCACGTCCCCGGAGCGGGGTCCCACGACGCACGGTACGATCCGTACGTCACACCGCCCCGGAGAGCCACGCGTGGTTTCCTTCGTGGCCGTCCCTGGCTGGCACGGCCACCCCGACCAACGACGCGGGGCCCTTCGCGGTCACGCACCCGCACCGTACGGGTGAGAGCCGCGGACGGATCGGGTGCCGGTCGGCTCCTCGGTGGACGCCGTGGGCCCCCGTCCCCGTGGGCCCCCGTCCCCGTGCGCCGACGACGACCTGGACGCCGACTCGCGGCTGACGATCGCCGTCTCCGGACTGCCCGGCGAGATCGTCGCGGGCAGCGGCTGGCACCCCTTCGCGCTCACCGCGTCCAACCACAGCGACCGGCCCCCGGGCCAGGTGCAGTGGCTCGCCCTCGTCGACGACGAATCGATGAGCGAGAACGAGGATGAGCGAGAACGAGAAGGACTGGCTGAGCACCTACGCGCTGCTGGAGTACCTGTTCCTCAAGCCCGGCAGCCCCGACGGCGACCCCGGTGACGCCGAGCCCGGGAGCGGTGAGCAGCCCTCCGGCGGCCAGCGCCCGCAGAGCGGCGCCGAGGAGGGGCCGCGGGTCCTTCTCGTTGCCCGCTCCAGGAGGGGCGCCGCGGGTCCTTCTCATTCCCCGCCGCTTCTTCCGGAGCGTGCTACTTCTTCTTCGGCGGCACCGCGGGTATGCCCAGGAACGGCAGCCGCAGCGCGCCGAACGCACCGGCCGGGACCGCCGGTTCGCGCGGCTCCACCGGCTTCAGCCGCTCGTAGGCCGCGCCCTGCGCCGGACGCGGGTCGGCCTCGCCCTTGTTCGGCCAGTACGACATCGCGCGTTCGGCCTGGGCGGTGATGGTCAGCGACGGGTTGACGCCCAGGTTCGCGGAGACCGCTGCGCCGTCCACGACCGAGATGCCGGGGTGGCCGTACAGCCGGTGGTACGGGTCGATGACACCGGTCTCGGGCGAGTCGCCGATGGGGCAGCCGCCGAGGAAGTGCGCGGTGAGCGGGGTGCCCATCAGCTCGCCCACGTTGGAACCGGCGAAGCCGTTGATCTCGGCGGCGAGCGCGGAGGCGCCCTCGGTGGCGGCCTTGATCTGCTTGGGGTTGGGTGCGCCGTGGCCCTGGCGGGCGGTGAGCAGGCCCTTGCCGACGCCGTCCGGTTTCAGGTACGTCGTCAGGGAGTTGTCCAGGGACTGCATGACCAGGCCGATGATGGAACGTTCCGACCAGCGGCGGTTGGACAGCGAGCGCAGGACGAGCAGCGGATGGCGGGCGGCGTTCGCCAGCCAGGCCGCGACCCGCGAACCGCCGTCCGCGAACGGCACCTGGAGGATGGACAGGCCGCCCATCGAGTTGGAGCCCTTGCCGTAGCGGACCGGCTCGATGTGGGTGTTCTCGTCGGGGTGGAAGGACGAGGTGATGGCGACGCCGCGGGTGAAGTCGGGCCGCGCCTGGCCGGTCACCGCGCGGTAGCGCCGGTTGTCGGTCTGCGCGCCCACCAGCGCCTCGGAGTTGGTGCGGGTCAGCTCGCCGAGCCGCTCGGAGAGGTACGGGAGCTGACGGCCCGCCTTCATGCGGTGCAGCAGGGTCTGGGTGCCGTAGGTGCCGGCGGCCAGGACCACCCGGCGGGCGGTGAGAACGCGGCCCGCGCCCTTCTTCCGGTCGTCGGTCGGGAGCGTGGCGACCGCGTAGCCGCCCCGTGAGTCGTCGGTGACGGAGACGACCGTCGTCATCGGGTGGACCACCGCGCCCGCCTTCTCGGCGAGGTGCAGGTAGTTCTCGTTGAGCGTGTTCTTCGCGCCGTGCCGGCAGCCCGTCATGCACTCGCCGCACTCGACGCAGGCCCTGCGGTCCGGCCCGGCCCCGCCGAAGTAGGGGTCGGCGACCTGCTGACCCGGCCGCGCCTTGGCGGTGCCGTCGGCGTCCTCGCCGTCGCCGAAGAACACCCCGACCGGCGCCATGTGGAAGGTGTCGCCGACGCCCATGCGCTGCGCCGCCGCCTTCAGATGCACGTCGGAGGGGGTCATCGTCGGGTTCAGCCGGACGCCCAGCATGCGCCGGGCCTGGTCGTAGTAGGGCGCCAGCTCCTCCTGCCAGTCGGTGATGTCCCGCCACTGCGGGTCCTCGAAGAAGGGCTTCGGCGGTACGTAGAGGGTGTTGGCGTAGTTGAGGGAGCCGCCGCCGACCCCGGCGCCGGCCAGCACCATGACGTTGCCCAGCAGATGGATGCGCTGGATGCCGTACAGGCCGAGCTTCGGGGCCCACAGGTAGTTCTTCAGGTCCCAGGAGTTCTTCGGCAGGCTCTTGCGGGTGAAGCGGCGGCCCGCCTCCAGGACGCCGACGCGGTAGCCCTTCTCGGTCAGGCGGAGCGCGGAGACGGACCCGCCGAACCCGGAACCCACGACGATGACGTCGTAGTCGTACGCCGCTTCGTCGTACGCCGCTTCGTCCTGCTCGGGGACGGAGTTCTCCTGCGACACGTGCTCTCCTCGTCGAGAACGGATGGGTCGGGGACGGCAGGGCCTCGGCCTGGCAGCTCCGGCGGGCCCAGCGGAGCCGGAGGGCCCAGCGGAGCCGGAGGGCCCAGCGGAGCCGGAGGGCCCAGCGGAGCCGGAGGGCCTAGCGGAGCCGGAGGGCCTTCATCGCCTTCAGGCTGCGGGTCATGAACGCGGCGTACCCCTCGTCGTCCATGCCGAGCGACGGGGCCATGGGCAGCAGCCGCTGGTGGGCGACGGTCTGCGCCTCGGTGTACTTGAGGATGCCCTCGGAGCCGTGCCGGCGGCCGAGACCGGAGTCCTTCATGCCGCCCATCGGTGACTGGGCGCTGCCGTAGGCGGGCGCGTACCCCTCGTTGATGTTGACGGTGCCGGTGCGCAGCCGGGCGGCGATCTCCCGGCCGCGGCGGGCGTCCCTGGTCCACACCGACGAGTTCAGGCCGTACGGCGTGGAGTTGGCGTGCCCGACGGCCTCGTCCACGTCGGAGAAGCGGTGGACGGAGACGACCGGCCCGAAGGTCTCCTCGGTGCACACCGCCATCGGGGCCTCGACACCGGCGAGGACGGTCGGCTCGAAGAAGTACGGGCCTAGGTCCGGGCGGGCGACGCCGCCGGCCAGCACCGTGGCGCCCTTGGCGACGGCCTCCTCCACGTGCCGGGTGACGGTCTCCAACTGGCGCTCGCCCACCAGCGAGCCCATGTCGGCGCCGTACGCCAGGGAGGTGCCGAGCCGCATCGCCTTCGTGCGGGCGACGAAGCGCTCCAGGAACGCGTCCGCGACCGCCTCGTGGACGTACAGCCGCTCGATGGAGATGCACAGCTGCCCGGCGGAGGAGAAGCAGGCGCGGACCGCGCCGGCCGCCGCCTTCTCGACGTCGGCGTCCTGGAGGACCAGCATGGCGTTCTTGCCGCCGAGTTCGAGGGAGACGCCGACCAGGCGGGCCGCGGCGCCCTGGGCGACCTCGCGGCCGGTGCGGGTGGAGCCGGTGAAGGAGACGTAGTCGGCGTGCCGGACGACGGCCGGGCCGACCACCGGGCCCTCGCCGATGACGACCTGGAACACCTCGGCGGGCAGTCCGGCCTCGATGAGCAGGTCGCGGGCCCACAGCGCGGTCAGACAGGTCTCGGTGTCCGGCTTCATCACCACCGCGTTGCCCGCGGCGAAGGCGGGCAGCGCGTCGCCGACGGACAGCTCCAGCGGGTAGTTCCAGGGGGCGATCTGGCCGACGACACCGCGCGGGTGGCGCAGTTCGGTGACCTTGGTCAGCACCGGGATCGCGCCGGTGTGCCGCTTGGGCCGCAGATACGCGGCGGCCCGGCGGCCGTAGTGCCGGGCGGCGACGGCGACCGCCTGCACCTCCTCGTGCGCGTGCAGCCGGGCCTTGCCGGTCTCCAGCTGGATCAGGTCCAGCACCTCGGCCTGCCGGGCGAGCACCAGGTCGTGGAAGCGGAGCAGGACGTCGGCGCGCCGCCGCACGGGGGTGCGCGCCCAGACGTCCTGCGCGGCGCGGGCCCGCTCGAAGGCGAGGGCGACGTCCTCGGGGTGGACTCGGGCAGGTCGGCGAGCTTCTCGCCGGTGAACGGAGTGTGGTTGGCGGTCCGGCCCGATCCGGTGACGCCCTTGGTGAGCCGGGCGACCAGCTCGGGGGTCACCACGTCCGCGGCGGTACGGGCGCCCGCGGGGGCGGGGGCCGAAGGATTCGTGCCGGTCTGTGCCGGGGCCTGCGCGTCCGTCATGAACGGCAGGGTATGACGTGGCCGCGGGTTTGTGTACCCGTCGGTAACGGGGTTTCACCGACCGCACACATGCCGCCAGCGATCACTGGCAACAAACCCGCTGATCAGGGCTCTTTTCCCGCCCGCGGCGCACGCCCGACGCACGCCCGGCTCCCGCCCCGCACATCCCGCTCGCGTCTCGCACATCCCCCTCCCGCCGCGCGCACCCCGCTCCCGCCCCGCGCATCCCGCTCCGGCAGCGCACGCGCGCGCCCGCGGCCGTCACCGGCTCACAGCGTGTCGACGTCCAGCTGGGCGATCGCCGTCCGGGCCACCTCCCGGCCCCGCTCGGTGAAGTCGCCCTTGCCGGGGTAGCCCACGGTGAGCCGGTACATGTCGCCGCCGCCGGTGCGGTAGTAGAAGACCCGCACCTCGCGCGGGCGCGGGTGCTGCGAGTCGTCGGTGGTGTAGACGACCGTGTTCCCGGCGGCCTTGCGCCCGTGGAACGTCGCGTTGTCGTCGGGGGCGGTCCGCGCGTCCGCGGGCATGTCGAGACCGTAGTCGCCGCGCTTCTTGAACTCGGCGTCGTCCTGGTACATCTCGGCCGCGGCCGAGCCCGCTATCTCGTGGCTCTTGTCCTCCGCCTGCCTGGCCAGCGACAGCGTCACCCACACGCTGCCGCTCCAGTCCGTGTACGTCACCCAGTGGCCGTCGTCGGACTTCCGGTCGGGCAGGGTGCGCTGGTAGTCGGCGGGCACGGCGAGCGTCGCCGCGACGTCCTTCTCCTGGTGGGTCGTCCAGCCGTCCGGCAGCGGCCCCGCGAACGGCCGCGCGACCGCCAGGTAGGCGGCCATCGCGCCCACCACGACCGCCGCGCCCAGCCCGAGCCAGGCCGTACGGCCCAGGCGGATCCCGCGCCGGGGACGCTCGACGTACCGGACCTCCTGGGTGGGCGCCGGCACGGGCGGCGCGGCGGCGGCCGTCAGCAGGGCGCGGACCCGGGCGGCGTCCGGGCGCTGGGCGGGATCCTTGCGCAGCAGGGCGGTGATGGCCTCGGCGAGCGGGCCGGGCGCGGCGGCGGGCGGCGCCGGGGCGGCGTTCAGGACCGACTGGAGGGTGGCCGGGGTGTTGCTGCGGCGGAACGGCGAGACGCCCTCGGTGGCCGCGTACAGCACCACGCCGAGGGACCACAGGTCGCTGGCCGGGCCGGGCCGCTGCCCCAGCACGCGCTCCGGCGCGATGTACTCGGGCGAGCCGACGAAGCCGCCGGTGTCGGTCAGACTGGTCTCGCCCTCGATCTGGGCGATGCCGAAGTCGGTGAGCACGGTCCGGCCGTGCCGGCCGAGCAGGATGTTGTCCGGCTTGACGTCCCGGTGCAGGATGCCCGCGGCGTGCGCGGCCTCCAGGGCGCCGAGCACCTCCAGGCCGACGCGGGCCGCCTCGCGCGCGTCCAGGGTGCCCTCCTGGAGGGCGGCGCCGAGCGAGCGGCCCCGGACCAGTTCCATCACGATCCACGGCTGCCCGTCGACGACGGCCACGTCGTGCACGTTGACGACGGCCGGGTGGTCGAGCCGGGCGGCGGCGCGCGCCTCGCGGCGCATCCGCTCGAAGGCGTTGGCCCGTTCCCGCTCGGGCAGGTGCTCGGGGACGCGGGGCTCCTTGACGGCGACCTCGCGGTCCACCGTCTCGTCCTCGGCCCGCCACACCGTGCCCATACCGCCGTGTCCCAGCTTGGCCAGCAGCCGGTAGCGGCCGGCGATCAGCCGGCCGGTACCGGGGTCGGGGGCCTGGGCCGGGACGTGGGCCGGCGGGGCCGCCGGGAACGCGGGGGGCACCGGGGTGGCTGGTGCGACCGGGGCGGCCGGGGCGGTCGGGGCGGCGTAAGGATTCTGCGGGTGCGGCACCCGAGGCTGCGGATCCGGTGGCCGCAGGACGAAGCTGCTCGTGGATTCGTGGGGCTCGTACGGTGCGTACGGCTCGTGCTGGGCTCCCCCGTTGTCGCTCATGGTCCATCCATATCGCGAGGGGCGCCCGGGACTCCACCGCGGATGCGGGGCGGTCACAGACCCGTGACCTAGGGTCTGTCGCGTCCGGGCACGAAGGTGTCCACGGCGACGTCGAAGTACTCCCTGGCCTCGCGCACCTTCCCGACCGGTGCCGAGAGCCACACGTCGTACATCCGCCCGTCCTGCTCCCAGCACAGGTCGTAGGTGTGCCGGGCGCCCTCCGCCGCGCTGAAGCCGCTCCAGGTGAACTCCCAGAGGGCGGCGGGGTGTCCGCCGTGCGTGGTGGCCGTGACCTGGCCGTCGTGGTAGCCGGGGTTGCTGGACGGGCCGCCGGCGTCGGCGCGGCGCATCACCGCGAGCGGGCCGCCCCGCTCCGGCGCCGCCGCCTTGATGCCGAGGCGGAAGGTCCCGCCCGGCGAGAGATAGAAGATCCGCGCGCCCTGCGGCGAGCGCGCGAAGCCGTCCGGTACGGCGACGGAGAAACCGGCCGGGTCCTGCGCCAGGTGGTAGCCCGAGGGCGCGGAGGGGGCGTCGGCGCCCGTGGCGGGGCGGGTCCGCGTGGGGGTGGCGTGCGCACCGGACGAGGGCGTCGGGGACGTGGAGGCGGGGGCCGTGGCGGAGGCGGTTCCGGTCGCCGGGCCCGCCGAGGTGCCCGCGGAGGCGCCCGGACCGTGCCCCGGCGCCGAACTGGCGGGCGTACCGCCGCCGTCGCGGTCGCCGTTCATCAGCAGCGTCACCGCGGACACCCCCGCCCCGGCCACCGCGGCGACCAGCAGCGCCGCGATCAGCACACCCCGGGTGGAGAGCCGCGCGGGCGGACCGGACGGCGCCCCGCCCGCGCGCCCCGCCCGCGGCGGCGGTGTCAGGGCCGGGGTCGGAGCCGGCAGCGGCGACGGGAACGCGGGCGGCTCCGCCGGGGACGGCGGCTCGGAGAACCCGGAGGACACAGCGGACCCCGCGGACGCCGAAGACGCCGAAGACGCCGTGGACCCCGCCGAGCGAGCCCCCTTGGAGCCCCGCAACGACCGCGGCGACAGCGCGGACAGCGACGGCAGAGACGGGAGGGACGGCAAGGACGGCAGCGACGGACGCGGGGCACGGGACTGTCGGGGCGTGTCGCCCTGGTGCGGCGCGGAGCTGTCCGGGGCCTGTCCCGGCGTACGCCCGGAGTCCAGGAAGGCGCGCAGCATCCGCTCGGCCTCGTCCGCCGTCAGCCGCCGCTCGGGATCGCGCTCCAGCAGCCCGCGTACGACGGGCAGGATCGGCTCCGCCTCGGCGGGCGGCCGGATCTCGTCGAGGACGACCGCGTGCATGATCCCGCCCAGCGAGTCGCGCCGGAACGGCGAGGCACCGCTGAGCACCGTGCACAGCAGCGCGCCCAGCGACCACAGGTCGGACTGCGGGCCGGTCCCCACGCCGGACATCCGCTCGGGCGCGGTGTACTCCGGGGAGCCGACGAAGGCCCCGGTCTCGGTGAGCGTGGGGGCGCCCGCCACCTGGGCGATGCCGAAGTCGGTGAGGACGACGCGGTCGGTGCCGGACTCCACCAGGACGTTCGCCGGTTTGAGGTCGCGGTGCAGCACACCGGCCGCGTGCGCGGTGCCCAGCGCGCCCAGCAGCGCGATGCCGATGCGGGCGGCCTCGGCGGCGCCCACCGGCCCGTCGGCGGCGATCCGGTCGGCGAGCGAACCGCCCTCGATCAGCTCCATGACGATGTACGGCCGCCCGTCCTGCTCAGCGACGTCGTGGACGACGATGACGTGCGGGTGCCGCAGCTGGGCGACCGCGCGCGCCTCCCGCAGCGTACGGTCGCGCAGTTGGCGGGCCTCCTCGGCGGACAGGGTCTCGTCGAACGGGAGTTCCTTGACCGCGACCCGCCGTCCCAGCAGCTGATCGGTCGCCCGCCAGACGACGCCCATGCCGCCGCGCCCGATCCGCGCCTCCAGGCGGTAACGTCCCGCTACCACACGGAAGTCGTCCCCCTCGGTCCCCATACGCCCCATCATGCCGCATCGGACGCCCGGCTTCCGGCACGCCGACCGGCCAAGAAGGGGATCTGATCAGGCCTTCGTGTCCGGCCGGCGGCGGTCAGTCGGTGCCGGGCCGCCAGCTCTGGAGCACCGACTTGAACTGACTGCGGGTGACCGGCCAGCTCGCCTCGGGCGAGGACATGTAGATCGCGTACTCGACACCCGAGCGGGAGAAGTACGTCTCCTCGATGGCGTGCCGCGGGCCGGGGAACGCGGTGTCCTTGGGCAGCGCCGTCCAGGAGTACTCCCACAGCGCGCCCGGACGGTCGCGGAAGGTGTCCTTCTCCAGCATCACCCGCCGGTAGTCGACCAGCCGCCGCAACTGCTCCTCCAGGTCCTTCTGGTGGTCGTACGCGCTGGGGAACTCCGGCGACTCGGTGACCGCGACGCGGATGAAGTGCTTGCCGCCGTCCGGGGTGTAGTCGACCTGGCGCAGGGCCTGGTTGGACACCACCCGCTTCCAGTCGTCGCCGGGCAGGGCGATGCTGAAGCCGTACGGGTCCGTGACCCGCTTCCAGCCGGCCGGGATGCTGTCGGTCGAGGGCTTGGTCCTGCGGGGCGTCGGCGAGGGGGCCGTCGCGGACAACGATGGCAGCGCCGGGCCGGAACCCCCCGCCTCCGTCCGGCTGCCGGGCCCCCACTCCTGGAGCACCACGGCGGTGCCGCCGCCGATGACCGCGGCGAGGACCACCACGAGGGCGGCGTTGCGCAGCCGCCGGCCCGTGGACCGCGGCCGCGCGTCACCGCCGCTGCCGCCCGCCGCCGGGGATCCGACGGGGGTCTGCGCGGTCGCCGGGTGGTGGGAGACCGGGACGGCGCCGGGGACGACGGTGGAGCTCCCGGTCGCGCCGGGCCGGTAACCGGGGTACGTGCCGCCGGCCGGGGTGCCGGTGCCGTCGAACGGTACGCCCGCGCTCCCGTGCGCTCCCGTGCCGCCGTACGCGCCCGTGCCGTGCGCTCCGGTGCCCGCGTAGGGCCCCGCGGTCCCGTGCGTGCCCGAGCCGGTGGTCCCGTGCGTGCCCGGGTCGCCCTGATGGCCGCCCGTCCCGCCGGAGCCCGCGGTGTGCGGGGACGGCTGCCCGGTGTACTGGGTGGGGATGTACGCCTGCGCGTGGGTGGAGCGCCGCCCCTCGGCGGCCTCCGCCAGCATCCGCTCGGCCGTGGCCGCGTCCGGCCGGGCCGCCGGGTCCTTGCGCAGCAGCGCGGTGATGACGGGCGCGAGCACACCGGCGTGCCGCGTCTCGCGGGGCTCCTCGTCGACGACGGCCTGCATGGTGGTCAGCGGCGAGGTGCGGCGGAACGGCGACAGGCCCTCGACCGCCGTGTACAGCGTGGCGCCCAGCGCCCACAGGTCGGAGGACGGGCCCGGGTCATGGCCGCGCACCCGCTCGGGGGCGAGGTAGTCGACCGAGCCGACGACCTCTCCGGTGCGGGTGATGGTGGTGTCGCCCTCGATCTGGGCGATGCCGAAGTCGGTGAGCAGGACCCGGCCGTCCTGGGAGAGCAGGACGTTGCCGGGTTTGACGTCGCGGTGCAGAACGCCGGCCGCGTGCGCGGCGCACAGGGCGCGCAGCACCCACAGGCCGACGCGGGCGGCCTCGGCCGGTTCCACCCGGCCGCGCTCCTTGACCGCGTCCGCCAGCGACTGGCCCTCGACCAGCTCCATCACGATCCACGGGCGGCCGTCGTGTTCGAGCACGTCGTGCACGGTGACCACGGCGGAGTGGTTGATCCGTGCCGCCGCGCGCGCCTCGGCACGGGTGCGCGCGAGCAGGACCGCCTGGTCGCTCTCCGCGACGTACAGCGCGGCGGTCAACTCCTTGATCGCCACGGCCCGGTGCAGCACCTCGTCGTGCGCGCGCCAGACCCGGCCCATACCGCCGCTGCCGATGGCGTCGGCGAGCCGGTAGCGGCCCGCGAGCAGCTGGCCCTGCATCTGATTCACGTTTCCCCGCAATGTTCTTGACAGGCCCAGACTAGGGACCGCCCCTCCGGCAGGGAACCGGTGGGGGTGCCCAGAAACCGCACTGTGACAGTTGTCGCTTCCCCCAGGTGCGGGAACGCGGGGGCGGCGGCGCCTCAGCCGGTGTACCGGTAGGTCGCCGTGGCCTGTTCGTACAGCTTGTCCACCTGGTCCCGCTGGGACTCCGGGCCCCGCACCTGCACCACGTGGTAGCGGCCGTCCAGGAGCAGGGCGAGGTTGCGCACGAAGAGCTGCCGCCCGCCCGCGCTCCAGGTGAACTGCCCCTCGGCCATGGTCCTCCCGCCGACCTGGGTGGTCCGCAGCCCGGAGGAGGTGGCCCAGCTGGAGTCGCGGTAGTCCCGCAACTCGTACTCGTCCTCGCGCTGGTAGACCATCGGATCGCCGCCGTACCGCTTCGCGGTGTCCCGTCCGGGCACCACGATCAGCTCGAAGTCGCCCCGGGAGTAGACCACCTGGCCCCGGTCGTTGCCCGGGGTGCGGTTCCAGCCGCTCGCGACGGCTATCCGGAACCCGGCGGCGTCCTTGCGCACCGTGAAGCCGCCGGGCACGCCCGCGCCGGTGGTCTGCGTCTCGGCCGCGCCGGAGGACTGCGAGGGGCTGCCGCCGCCGTCCGCCGCGCTCCGCCCGCCGCCGGGGGTGCCGCTCGCGCGCGAGCCGTCCGGGGGCGCGGGGGCGTCGCTCGCCCCGCCCGTCCGGCCGGTGTCCGGCCGCCCGCCGCCGGTGTCCCGGTCGGACTTCGGCAGGAACAGCATGGCGAACGCGACCGCCCCGGCCAGCAGGAGCAGCACCAGCAACAGCAGGATCCGCCCCAGGCTGCGCGGCGAACGGCCCTCCCGCCCGCCCCGCTTGTGCCGCCCGTGGTGGGCGGGCAGCCCGGCGCGGCGCCTGCGCACCAGTTCGCCGCGGCGCCGCACGATCGGCAGCCGCTTCGGGTCGGCGGGCGGCGCGGCCACGACGTGCGCGCCGGCCTCCGGCTCGGGCGCGGACCGCACCAGCGAACGCAGCCAGCCGCCCAGCTCCTCGAAGTCCAGCCGTTCGGTGGGGTCCTGACGCAGCAGCGACTCCACGACCGGGCGCAGCGCGCCGCACTCCTCGGCGAAGGCGGGCGGCTCCGCGCACACCAGCTGCACCAGTTCGGCGGTCGACTCCTCCGGATAGGGCGCGTGCCCCTGCACGGCGCGGAAGAGCAGCGCGCCCAGCGCCCACAGGTCGGTGGCGGGCCCGATCGGCGCGGCCAGCTGCCAGTTCGCGTGCACGGGCCCGGCCTGTTCCGGCGCCCAGCGCTCGGTCACCGGCCCCACCACGGTCATCCGCGCCTGCCGCGCCCGCTCGGCGGCCAGCGCGCTCCCCGGCCCGGCCCCGGCGGAGGCCGGCCGGTCGGAGGCCGGGCGATCCGGGGCGGGGCGGTCGCCGGAGTACGGGTCGCGGGCGGCGGGGACCCCGGTGACGGGCCGGGCGCCGAAGTACGCACCGCCGGAGGGGGCCGGCCCGCCGTACGGATCACGGTGACGATCACGGTCACGGTCACCGGTCGCCGGAGCGTCCACTGCCCGGCCGCCCGGGTACGGAGCGCCGGTGCGCCCGTCCTCGACGGCCGGGCCGTCCTCGGGCGGTACGCCGGACGGGCCGCGGCTGGACGGGCCGCGGCCGGACGGGTCCGGTGCGCCCCGGCCGAGGGCGTACGGCTCCGGGCCGCCCGGACCGAGGGCGTAGGGGGCGGAGCCGGGCGCCCCGGAGGCGGGCGGAGCGGCGGCGGACGTGCTCCACCAGGGGTCCGGGGAACCGGACGGCGGGAGGGCCGGGCGCCCCTGCGCGCCGCCGTCTCCCGCGTCCCCTGCGTCTCCTGCGTCTGCCGGACCCGCGAACCCCTCGGCGTCCTCGGTGCTCCCGGGGCGCGGGACGCCCCCCGCGGGCGGCGTGTCGTCGGCACCGACGGCCCCCGGGCGCGGCGTGGCGCGTACTCCGTAGGGGTCGGCGATCTGGCCGGGCGGCGCGGCGCGGTTCTCGCCCTCGGCGGGCGGGCGGGCACCGGGCAGGGCGGCGCGCGCACCCCGCTGCGCCTCCTGCACCCGGGCCGCCGCCCGCGCGCCCGCGCGATAGGCGGCGATGGCCCCGGCGCGCGCCGCCCGGATGTCGTCCCCGCTCGGCGGCGTGGACCGCACCAGCTCGCCCGCGGCTCCGCCGCTGTCCGGCCCGCCGCCGGGCAGCGGCAGCGCACCGGCCGCCCGCGCCTCGATCGCGGCCCGCCGGGCTGCTTCGGGGTCGACACCGAAGCCGGTACCGGGAGCGGTGTCGGAGGCGGTTCCGGAAGCAGCACCGGAAGCGGCCCCGCCCGGCGGCCCGCCGTAGCCGCGTTCGTCCAGCGCGTCACGGATCCCGCCGGGCCCGGCGGGGGCGTCGGCCCCGCCCCCCGTGCCGGACTCCCCGCCGTCCGCGCCGAACCCCGCGTACCCGCCGAATCCGCCGCCCTCCCGGGCCGCGTCGCCCTCGCCGTCCGGCGCGGGCACCGGGTCGTAGCCGCACAGCGCCTCCTCGGCGGCGCCGACCGCGAGACCGGTCAGCATCACCCGGCCGTCGTCGCAGACCAGGACGGTGCGCGCGGTGATGTTGCGGTGCACCCAGCCGTGGCCGTGCAGGACCCGCAGCGCCATGAGGAGATCGGAGGCGACCTCGGCAGCGCGGTAGGGCGTCAGCGGCCGGTCGGCCAGCAGCGCCGACAGCGGCCGGGCGGCGACCAGTTCACTGGCGATCCACAGCGAACCGTCCTCCGCGAACACGTCGAAGACCTGGTCCAGCCGCGGATGGTCGGGGATCCGCGCGGCGGCCTGCGCGGCCTCGATCGCCCGTCGTACCGCCGGATCGGCCGGCCGGCGCGTGGCCCCTGGCTCCGCGCGGGAAGCGCGCGCCGGGGGCACCGTACGTCCCGTACGCCCGCCGAGCGCCCCGGGGCCCCGGAACACGCCGTCGCGCGCCGTGAACCCCTCGGGCAGCCCGTCCGCGTCGAGCACCTCGGCCTCGACGACCTCGGGCAACGGCACCTGGCGCAGCAGCACTTCCTGCCCGCTGTAGGTGTCGAAGGCCCGGGTCTCGGTGAGTTCGTACGCGTCGGACGGAGGCAGCGGCAGGCGGTAGCGGTCGGCGAGCACCCGGCCCGCGTAGTCGTCCACGTTGCCTCCCCCGGCCGCACGTCCAGTCAGATGCGTTCGCCACGCGTCCCGTTCCCGGTGCTCACGGTCCGCAACCATTCACGATACGTGCCGGAGGCGACCCGCAAGAGGGGAAGCCGGATCTCACTTGGGTTCGAACGTCTTCGTCAGGGTCTGCCAGGTGTCCCGGCGCAGGTCGCCGTCCCAGTCGGCGGCCTCGGCCGTGTACATGAGCGCGTACCCGTGCTTGTCGTCGACCACGAACCCGCGGTCCACCGCCCGGTACCCGGTGCCGCCCTCGGTGTAGGTGAACTCCCAGTCGGCGGCGTTCCACTCCCGGTAGTTCACCTTCTCGATGCGGACCTTGTGGTAGCCGGAGCGCACCATGTAGGCCTCCTGGCTCTTCCAGTCGGCCACGGGGTCGTCCTTGGGCGTCGACGTCCAGGCGACCAGCAGCTTCTGCCCGTGCGGGCCGGTGAAGCGGGCCCCGGAGGAACCGGTGGTCTTGTACTTCCAGCCCTCGGGCAGCCCGATGGAGAAGCCCTGCCCCTGGTACGTCGAGACGGCGCCGTCGTCACCGGAACCGTGCCCGGAGCCCTTGCCGCCGTCGGAGCCGCCCGCCGCGCCCTTGCCGGCACCGCTGCTCGCGGCGGGCGAACCGCCCTGCCCCGTCGCGGAGTCGGTCTGCTTGCCGTTCGTGCCGCTCCCGCCGCGGTCGGCCGTGGCGCTCCCGGCCGCTCCCGCGGTGGCCGCCGTGGCGCCGCCGCGACCGTCCTCGGATCCCTTGTCGTCGCCGCTGAAGGCGATGGTCAGCACGGTGCCGATCACCGCGAGCACGACGACCACCGCGATGATCACCAGCGTCCGCTTCGGCACCACGTCGGTGAGCGGCGCCCTCGGCACCTGACGCGGCGGCAGGTCCAGGTCCGGCGGCGGCACCACGGGCCACCCCGTCCCGGCACGCCCGGCCTGCGCGGCACCCGGGCCGGCGGCACCGGACACGGAGGAAGCACCGGCGCCACCCGTACCGCCCGCCCCGCCGGAAGCACCCGCCGCACCCGCCTGACCCGGCCGGACCGCGCCGGACCGCGCACCCCCGGCCGCGCCTCCGGCGGCACCGGTCCCCGCGGACGAGGATCCGGTGGACGAGGACCCGGCGGTGCCGGGAGCGGTGGGACCCGCGCCCACGGCGGGCGTGCCCGCGGTGCCCGCCGTGCCCCCGGTGCCCGCCGTGCCCGCCGTGCCTGCCGACGGCTTGGTGCGGGACGCGGCCGCCGTGGTCGCCGACCCGGCCGCCACCGCCGCCTTGCGCACCGAACGCAGGGCGCCGCGCAGCCGGTCGGCCGCCTCCTCGCCCCGCTTGCCGCCCGCGCCGGAACCCGAACCGGAGGCGGGCCCGGGAGCGGAACCGGAGCCGGTGGCCGCGCCGGACGCGGCACCGCCCTTCCTCCCGCCGTTCTTCTTCCCGCCGTCCCTGCTCCCGCGCCGGTCCGGCTGCGCGGGCAGCGGCACCAGCTTGGTGGCCTCCAGCGGCTCCGGCTCCACCGCCCCGCGCTCGGGCGCGTGGACGACGGCGTTGAGCATCGCGCGGGCGCCCACGTCGTCGAGACGCTCGGCCGGGTCCTTGTTGAGGAGGCCGAAGATGACGTCCCGCAGCGGCCCGGCGTGCTTGGGCTCCTCCAGCGGTTCGGTCATCACCGCGGTCAGCGTGGCGATCGCCGAGCCCTTGTCGTAGGGCGGCGAACCCTCCACCGCCGCGTACAGCAGGCCGCCGAGCGACCACAGGTCGGCCGCCGGGCCGGGCTTGTGGCCGCGGGCCCGCTCCGGGGAGATGTACGAGGGCGCGCCGACGAGCATGCCGGTGGAGGTGATCGACGGGTCGCCCTCGACCTGGGCGATGCCGAAGTCGGTGAGCACGACCCGGCCGTCCTCGGCGATGAGCACGTTGGACGGCTTCACGTCGCGGTGCAGGATGCCCTGGCGGTGCGCGGAGCGCAGCACGTCCAGGACGGCGAGGCCGACCTCGGCGGCCCGCCTCGGCTCCAGCAGGCCGTCCTCGCGGATGACCTCGGCCAGGGACTTGCCCTCGACCAGTTCCATCACGATCCAGGGCCGGTCGTCCTCGTCGACCACGTCGAAGACCGTCACGGCGCTGGTGTTGCGGATCCGCGCGATGGCCTTGGCCTCGCGCAGCGTCCGCGTGATCAGGCGCCGCTTCTCGTCCTCGTCGATGTTCGTCGGGAACCGCAGTTCCTTGACGGCCACCGTCCGGCCCAGGGTCTCGTCCTCGGCCCGCCAGACCGTGCCCATGCCGCCCCGGCCGAGCACGTCTCCCAGCCGGTACCGCCCGGCGAGAAGACGCTCGCTGTTGTCCTGACGAGTGTCCTGACGGGATGCCCCCGCCCGCTCCGCCTCCGACATGCGTCCCCTCATGCAACCCGCCCTGACAGAGGCTCCATTGTCCCCCACGCGACAAGTGCTCGGCGCCCAGGGGGCCCCGAGCGGACACCCCGGGCGCGGCGGACCGGCCGCCGAACAGCCCGTGGGACACGGCATGATGACGGCCGGTGACGAAACCTGGGAGCGACGCCCCCTTCTCGCCCGCTTCCTCCCCTCTCCTCCCGGCCCCGGACCCGCCCGCCGCTACAGCGGCGCGATGTCCGGAGCGCCCAGCCGGGCCGCGTCGGCGGTCAGGTCGTCGGGCTGGCGCTGCGACTCGCGCTCGGCCTCGACCCGCTTCTCGTAGTGCTCGACCTCGCGGACGATCTGGTCCTCGTCCCAGCCGAGGACCGGCGCCATCAGCTCGGCGGCCTCGCGGGCGCTGCGGGTGCCCCGGTCGAAGGTCTCGATGGATATGCGGGTGCGCCGGGTGAGCACGTCGTCCAGATGGCGGGCGCCCTCGTGGGAGGCGGCGTAGACGACCTCGGCCCGCAGATAGTCGTCGGCGGCCTTGAGCGGCGCGCCGAGCGAGGGGTCCTCGGCGATCAGGTCGAGGACCTCCCGCGCGGCCGACCCGAACCGGTTCAGCAGGTGCTCGACGCGCACCACGTGGATGCCGGTGTCGGCGGCGATGCGCGCCCGCGCGTTCCACAGCGCCTGGTAGCCCTCGGCGCCGAACAGCGGGGTCTCCTCGGTGACGCAGTCGGCGACCCGCATGTCCAGGCCGTGCACCGCCTCGTCGACGGCGTCCTTGGCCATCACCCGGTAGGTGGTGTACTTGCCGCCCGCGACCACGACGAGGCCGGGCACCGGATGGGCCACGGTGTGCTCGCGCGACAGCTTGCTGGTGGCGTCGGACTCCCCGGCCAGCAGGGGCCGCAGTCCCGCGTAGACGCCCTCCACGTCGTCCCGGCCGAGCGGGACGGCGAGCACGGAGTTGACGTGCTCCAGCAGATAGTCGATGTCGGCGCTGGAGGCGGCCGGGTGCGCCTTGTCCAGGTCCCAGTCGGTGTCCGTGGTGCCGATGATCCAGTGCCGCCCCCAGGGGATGACGAACAGGACGGACTTCTCCGTGCGCAGGATCAGCCCGCTGGTGGAGTTGATGCGGTCCTTGGGCACGACGAGGTGGATGCCCTTGGAGGCGCGGACGTGGAACTGGCCGCGCTCCCCCACCATCGCCTGGGTGTCGTCCGTCCACACCCCGGTGGCGTTGACGATCTGCTTGGCGCGGACCTCGTACTCGCCGCCGCCCTCGACGTCCTGCACCCGCGCGCCGACCACCCGCTCGCCCTCGCGCAGGAACCCGGTCACGCGCGCCCGGTTGGCCGCCGGCGCGCCGTAGGACACGGCGGTGCGCACCAGGGTCGCCACGAAGCGGGCGTCGTCCATCTGGGCGTCGTAGTACTGGAGGGCGCCGACCAGGGCGTCCTTCTTCAGGCAGGGCGCCACGCGCAGGGCGTGACGGCGGCTCAGGTGGCGGTGCACGGGCAGTCCCCGGCCGTGTCCGCGGGCCATCGACATGCCGTCGTAGAGGGCGACGCCCGAGCCCGCGTACAGCCGCTCCCAGCCCTTGTGCTGGAGCGGGTACAGGAACGGCACGGGCTTGACCAGGTGCGGGGCCAGCCGCTCCAGCAGCAGCCCGCGCTCCTTCAGCGCCTCGCGCACCAGGGCGAAGTCGAGCATCTCCAGATAGCGCAGTCCGCCGTGTATGAGCTTGCTGGACCGGCTGGAGGTGCCCGACGCCCAGTCGCGCGCCTCGACGATGCCGGTGGACAGGCCGCGCGTGACCGCGTCCAGGGCCGTGCCCGCTCCCACCACGCCGCCACCCACGACCAGAATGTCCAGCTCACGCTCGGCCATTGCCGCCAGTGACTCGGCGCGCTGCGCCGGCCCCAGTGTCGCTGTCCTCACTGCTGCCTCCCGCTCTCGGTCGAGCCGGCCGCACCCGTCGGGCGAAGCCCCGTCCCACACGTCCCCTGTACCCCGCGCGTCCCCTCCGTGTTCCCCCTGCCCAAATTCTGACCGGGATGCCCGGCTTCAGCCACCAGTCGCCCCCGGCCTGTGGACAACTCCCACCGGTTCACCGAGAAACACGCTGGTCAATCCCGCAAAACGGTCATATTTACTCCTAGTCTGACATTGCTCTCGCTCGTCCTGTCCACAGGACTTGCGTGCCTGACCCACCTCGGTTATTGGGAAGGACGGCCCACGCCATGCCCGCAGATCTCGCCGTCATCGGACTCGGTCCTCTCGGCCTGCCCCTGGCCCAGGCCGCCGTCGCCGCCGGTGTCCCCACGCTCGGGTACCGCATCGGGGAGGAACCCGGCTCGCTCAGCGCCGCCGAACTGCGCCGGATGCTCTCGGGGGGCTTCCGGCCGGCCACCAACCCCGCCGAGCTGGGCCGCGTCCGCACCGCCGTGATCTGCGCCCCCACCCCGCGCGGCGCCGACGGCGGGTTCGACCTGGGCCAGGTGGAGAGCGCCGCCCGCGCGCTGGCCGGGCAGCTGCGCCCGCACACCACGGTGATCCTGGAGTCACCCGTGCACCCCGGCACCACCGACGCGTTCCTGCGCCCCCTCCTGGAGGAGGGCTCCGGGCTCGCCGCCGGCCGCGACTTCCACCTCGCCTACTCCCCCAGCCGCGTCGACCCGGGCAACCGCGACCTCACCCCGGCCAACACCCCCAAGGTGATCGGCGGCCTCACCCCGGCCTGCACCGAGTCCGCCGCCGCCTTCTACGGCCGCCTCACCGACAAGGTGGTCCGCGCGCGCGGGCTGCGGGAGGCGGAGACCGTCCATCTCCTGGAGACCAACTACCGGCACGTCAACATCGCCCTGGTCAACGAGATGGCCGTGCTCTGCCACGACCTCGGGGTCGACCTGTGGGACGTGGTGCGCTGCGCCGAGACCAAGCCGTTCGGCTTCCAGGCGTTCCGCCCCGGACCCGGCGTCGGCGGCCCCGGCCTCCCCCAGGACATGTCCGGCCCGGCCGGCCGGGGCCTGCGCATGGTCGAACTCGCCCGGCAGGTCAACAGCCGTATGCCCCGCTACGTCGTCCAGCGCGCCGCCGCCCTCCTGAACGAGCACGGCAAGTCGGCGCGCGGCGCCCGCGTCCTCCTCCTCGGCGTCACCTACAAGCCGGACCTCGCCGACCTCCAGGGCACCCCCGCCGAGGAGATCGCCGTCCGGCTGACCGGCCTCGGCGCCTGCGTCAGCTACCACGACCCGTATGTGCCCTCCTGGAGCGTCCAGGACCGTCCCGTGCCCCGCGCCGACGCCCTGTACGAGGCGGTCGCCGACGCCGACCTGACGATCCTGCTCCAGCACCACCGGACGTACGACCTCCAGGGCCTGTCGGTGAAGGCCCAACTGCTGCTGGACACCCGCGGGGCGGCACCGCTGGGGGCGGCGCACCGGTTGTGAAAGGGGGCGCGCGGGGGCCCGGCGGCTGGAAGCGGTGGAAGCGGACGGATCCCGCCGCTACCGTATGAGACGGAATCCGCCGCAGAGGTCACTGCGGCAGGCTCCAGGATGGATCACGGAGTGTCCGCCCCTAGGCTGTATGGGGGCGGCCGCACCACAGGGTAAAAAAGGCGGAGCCCGCCGCAGCGGGTACTGCGGCAGGCTCCAGGATGGATCACGGAGTGTCCGCCCCTAGTCGTCGTGGGGGCGGCCGCTCACCATCCGTAGATTCGCAAGATCCACCTCCTCCGGCACTGCACCAGCCGAAGCCGGATGTGGTCCCAGCGGGTGGGCTTGCGATGACGGCCCACGGGCACGCCCCCTTCCACGATGCCGCCATTGACCCGGTGGACGGCGCGTCGGAAATCGGGCCGGGCCCCGAGGGGCGGGGTCCGGACCATGTCCTTGGAAGGGGGCGACCCGGACAACCGGGCCGTCGATCACGGACATTACCGGCCCGACACGCCCGTCCCCGGCGGTTTCGGCCCGAAAGCAACCGTGCGCCCCCCGCGTACCGAAAGCGCCCCCACCGGTACCTCCGCGGCGCACACGAAGGGGCCCGGTCGCTCGTCCGCACGAGTGACCGGGCCCCTTCCGTGGTACGGGGTCCTGGCGGATTACCGCTTGTGCTGGGAATCCGCCACCGTGACCTCGACGCGCTGGAACTCCTTCAGCTCGCTGTAGCCGGTCGTGGCCATGGCGCGGCGCAGGGCGCCGAAGAAGTTCATGGAGCCGTCGGGGGTGTGCGAGGGGCCGGTGAGGACCTCCTCGATGGTGCCGACGGTGCCGAGGTCGACCTTCTGGCCGCGCGGCAGCTCCTCGTTGACGGCCTCCATGCCCCAGTGGTGGCCGCGGCCGGGCGCGTCGGTGGCGCGCGCCAGCGGGGAGCCCATCATCACCGAGTCGGCGCCGCAGGCGATGGCCTTGGGCAGGTCGCCGGACCAGCCGACACCGCCGTCCGCGATCACGTGCACGTACCGGCCGCCGGACTCGTCCATGTAGTCGCGGCGGGCGGCGGCCACGTCGGCGACCGCGGTGGCCATCGGGACCTGGATGCCGAGCACGTTGCGCGTGGTGTGCGCGGCGCCGCCGCCGAAGCCGACCAGGACGCCGGCCGCGCCGGTGCGCATCAGGTGCAGGGCCGCGGTGTACGTGGCGCAGCCGCCGACGATCACCGGGACGTCCAGCTCGTAGATGAACTGCTTCAGGTTCAGCGGCTCGTGCGAGGACGAGACGTGCTCGGCGGAGACGGTGGTGCCGCGGATCACGAAGATGTCCACGCCCGCGTCCACGACGGCCTTGGAGAACTGGGCGGTGCGCTGCGGGGAGAGCGCCGCCGCGGTCACCACACCGGAGTCGCGCACCTCCTTGATGCGCGCCCCGATCAGCTCCTCCTTGACGGGAGCGGCGTAGATCTCCTGGAGGCGGCGGGTGGCGGCCTCGGCGGGCAGCCCGGTGATCTCGTCCAGCAGCGGCTGCGGGTCCTCGTGCCGGGTCCACAGACCTTCGAGGTTGAGCACGCCCAGGCCGCCCAGCTCACCGATGCGGATCGCGGTGGCCGGGGAGACGACGGAGTCCATGGGCGCGGCCAGGAACGGCAGCTCGAAGCGGTAGGCGTCGATCTGCCAGGCGATCGAGACCTCCTTCGGGTCCCGCGTACGGCGGCTGGGGACGACGGCGATGTCGTCGAAGGCGTACGCCCGGCGGCCGCGCTTGCCGCGCCCGATCTCGATCTCAGTCACGTCTGTGGCCTTTCCCTGATGCGTTGCAGCGTCTTCCAGTATCGCCGACGCCCATGACAAGGGCGGTCCCGGATGCCTCCGGGACCGCCCGTCGGGGCCCTGCTGCTACTTGCCGCTGTAGTTCGGCGCCTCGACCGTCATCTGGATGTCGTGCGGGTGGGACTCCTTCAGACCCGCCGAGGTGATCCGGACGAAGCGGCCCTTGGTCTCCATCTCGCCGATGCTCGCCGCGCCCACGTAGCCCATGGTCTGGCGCAGACCGCCGACGAGCTGGTGCAGCACGTTGGCCAGCGGGCCGCGGTAGGGCACCTGGCCCTCGATGCCCTCGGGGACGAGCTTGTCGTCGGAGGCCACCTCGGCCTGGAAGTAGCGGTCCTTGGAGTACGACCGCGCCTGGCCGCGGGACTGCATGGCGCCGAGCGAGCCCATGCCGCGGTACGACTTGAACTGCTTGCCGTTGATGAACAGCAGCTCGCCGGGCGACTCCTCGCAGCCCGCCAGCAGGCTGCCCAGCATGACCGTGTCGGCGCCGGCGGCGAGCGCCTTGCCGATGTCGCCGGAGTACTGCAGGCCGCCGTCGCCGATCAGTGGGATGCCCGCCGGGCGGGCGGCGAGGGACGCCTCGTAGATCGCGGTGACCTGCGGGACGCCGATGCCGGCGACCACGCGCGTGGTGCAGATGGAGCCGGGGCCCACGCCGACCTTGATGCCGTCGACACCGGCGTCGATCAGCGCCTGGGCGCCGTCGCGGGTGGCGACGTTGCCGCCGATCACGTCGATGGACACGCTCGACTTGATCTTCGACATCCAGCTGAGCGCGTTGCTGTTGTGGCCGTGCGAGGTGTCGACGACCAGGAAGTCGGCGCCCGCCGCGGCGAGCGCCTGGGCGCGCTCCAGGGCCTCGGGGCTGGCGCCCACCGCCGCGCCGACGAGCAGCCGGCCCTCGGCGTCCTTGGCCGCGTTCGGGTACTGCTCCGCCTTGACGAAGTCCTTGACGGTGATCAGGCCCTTGAGGATGCCCTCGTCGTCGACCAGCGGCAGCTTCTCGATCTTGTGCTTGCGCAGCAGCTGCATGGCGTCGACGCCGGAGATGCCGACCTTGCCGGTGACCAGCGGCATCGGCGTCATGACGTCGCGCACCTGGCGGCCACGGTCGGTCTCGAAGGCCATGTCGCGGTTGGTGACGATGCCGAGCAGCCGGCCCGCCGGGTCGGTGACGGGCACACCGCTGATGCGGAACTTGGCGCACAGGGCGTCCGCCTCGGCGAGCGTCGCCTCCGGGTGCACCGTGATCGGGTCGGTGACCATGCCGGACTCGGACCGCTTGACCAGGTCGACCTGGTTCACCTGGTCCTCGATCGAGAGGTTGCGGTGCAGCACGCCGACGCCGCCCAGCCGGGCCATCGCGATCGCCATGCGGGACTCGGTCACCTTGTCCATCGCCGCCGAGAGCAGCGGGATGTTGACCCGGACGTTGCGGGAGATGCGGGACGAGGTGTCGACCGCGTTCGGGAGCACCTCCGAGGCGCCCGGCAGCAGCAGCACGTCGTCGTAGGTCAGCCCGAGTGTCGCGAATTTACCGGGCACTCCGTCGACGTTTGCAGTCATGACACCTTCCCCAAATGGCCTTGCTCGGTGCGGATGTCCATGCTAACGGGAAGCGGAGGCGTCTCATTCCACGAAGAAAGATCGTTCCGGGCTTCGTGGTTTCCTACGGGAACGGGGCCGGCGCGCCCGGCCGGTCCCGCGGGAGCCCATGGGTGCCCGCGAAGCCCTGTCACTGCTCGGCGAGGGCCCGCAGCCTGCTCAGCGCCCGGTGCTGGGCCACCCGGACCGCGCCCGGTGACATTCCCAACATCTGTCCGGTCTCCTCCGCGGTCAGGCCGACCGCGATGCGCAGGAGCAGCAGTTCGCGCTGGTTCTCGGGGAGGTTGGCCAGCAGCTTCTTGGCCCACTCGGCGTCGCTGCTGAGCAGGGCGCGCTCCTCCGGGCCGAGCGAGTCGTCCGGGCGCTCGGGCATCTCGTCGGAGGGCACGGCGGTCGAGCCGGGGTGCCGCATCGCCGCGCGCTGGAGGTCGGCGACCTTGTGGGAGGCGATGGCGAAGACGAACGCCTCGAAGGGGCGGCCGGTGTCCCGGTAGCGCGGCAGGGCGAGCAGGACGGCGACGCAGACCTCCTGGGCGAGGTCCTCGACGAAGTGGCGCGCGTCGCCCGGCAGGCGGGACAGACGTGTACGGCAGTAGCGCAGCGCGAGCGGGTGGACCCGGGCCAGCAGGTCGTGCGTGGCCTGCTCGTCGCCGTCGACGGCGCGGTGCACCAGCGCACCGATCGCCCCTGGGGCAACTGCCGCCTCGTCGTCGCGCATCGGTCCATGGTGCCTTGACGTCGTCTGCTCCGTGGCACCGCCTTCGTGGTTGTGCACCGAAGCGTTATGAGCAGGTGCGCCGGAACCCATCCCCTGCGCCCTCCCATTCCGCTCGACCGACTCGTCCCCGAGGAACTCCACACCTCAAGGATGCGGCATCCGCGGCGAAACGAGCACCGACCGCCCGGCGGGCCGCATCGCCACTGGTACCCGGCGCCCGGTACGCGACACCGTCCGTGCTCCGTTCCCGCCCGTCCGGACGCGCCGACGCGGGGCGCCCGCGCAGCCGACGGCGTACGGCCGCGGCCGGTACGCACGGGCGGCGTCGGGCCGCCGGTGCCGGACGGTTCCGCGGGGCCGCTGCCCGCCCCGCACCACGGTGACCGCCCCGCACCCCTGTGACCGGCCCGGACGCCCGCCCCGGCCCGTGGGCCCGGCGGGGCGGTCCGGCCCCGGTCCGAAGGACGGCGGCCCCGGCGACAGCCCACCCGGGCGTACGGCGCGCGGCTGACGACGGCGGACGAGCCCCTGACGACGGACAGGACCTAGCGGACCAGGCCCCACCGGAAGCCGAGGGCCACCGCGTGCGCGCGGTCGGAGGCGCCGAGCTTCTTGAACAGCCGCCGGGCGTGCGTCTTGACGGTGTCCTCGGAGAGGAACAGCTCACGGCCGATCTCCGCGTTGGAACGGCCGTGGCTCATGCCCTCCAGGACCTGGATCTCACGCGCGGTGAGCGTGGGCGCGGCGCCCATCTCGGCCGAGCGCAGCCGGCGCGGGGCGAGCCGCCAGGTGGGGTCGGCGAGGGCCTGGGTCACCGTGGCGCGCAGTTCCGCGCGGGAGGCGTCCTTGTGCAGATAGCCGCGGGCGCCGGCGGCCACGGCGAGCGCCACGCCGTCCAGGTCCTCCGCCACCGTGAGCATGATGATGCGCGCGCCGGGGTCGGCGGACAGCAGCCGCCGCACGGTCTCGACGCCGCCCAGTCCGGGCATGCGCACGTCCATCAGAATGAGGTCCGAGCGGTCGGCACCCCAGCGGCGGAGGACTTCCTCGCCGTTGGCCGCCGTCGTCACGCGCTCGACGCCGGGCACGGTCGCGACCGCGCGGCGGAGCGCCTCTCGGGCAAGCGGGGAGTCGTCGCAGACGAGGACGGATGTCATGGCCGCCCTCCGCAGCTGATGCGCGTCACCTTGAGCCTCCAGGCTGGTACGAAATCGTCACCTGTGCGGTCGACCGTCTCGGACGCCTGTCCGAGCACTTGTGTTTTCAACCGCCTCCGCACTCTCAACGACGGTCACTCGAAAGAGTTACGGGGCCGTACGCCGTTTTCGGCACTCTACGTGAGGGAGCGGACACAGTGCAGACACAGACGTCATACCCTCAACTTTTCATCACAACGGATGCCCCATTCGGCCCCTTTTCTTCCCGTTTCTAGGTGTCTGGCGCTAGATTCGCAATGAGTCATATTTTCATCTCCTTAGACCGGGGATGTACGGTCGTTGGCACCGTATCCGCCACCGAACGGCTACAAGGGGTCACGCAATGGCAGATTTCTCCCGCCTTCCCGGACCGAATGCGGACCTGTGGGACTGGCAGCTGCTGGCTGCCTGCCGCGGAGTGGACAGCTCGCTCTTCTTCCATCCCGAGGGCGAGCGCGGGGCGGCTCGGAGCGCTCGAGAGAACTCGGCCAAGGAGGTCTGCATGAGGTGCCCGGTCCGCGCGGAGTGCGCGGCACACGCCCTGGCGGTGCGCGAACCGTACGGAGTGTGGGGCGGCCTGACCGAGGACGAGCGCGAAGAGCTGATGGGGCGCGCACGCAACCGCCTGGTGACGGCCTCGTCATCGAGCGGCGATGCCGCTTCGAACACCTGAAGGAACGTTTCTTCTTACATCTTCCCGCGCCTATGGATGACGGCACGGGCACGCGCGCACACGCGTGCCCGCCCGCCGGGGTGCCGGCCGCGGTGTCATCCGGCCCCGGCGCGCACCAGTTCGTCCAGCGTGGCCGCCACCGCCGGGACCTGGGCCAGATCGGGCAGGGTGAGGGCGACGATCTCCCGGCGCACCGCCGGTTCCAGCGCCACCGTGCGCGCCCCGCGGGGCCGTACGGAGTCGATGGCGAGCTGGGGCAGGACGGCCACGCCCAGACCCGCGCCGACCAGCCCCGCCACGGCCGGGTAGTCGTCCGTGGCGAAGTCGATGCGCGGGGTGAAGCCGGCGTCCGCGCACACCTCGACGAGCTGGCCGCGGCAGCGTGGGCAGCCCGCGATCCACGGCTCGCCGGCGAGTTCGGCGATGCCCACGGATCCCGCGCCGGCCAGCGGGTGCCGCTCGGGCACCAGGCCCACGAGCCGGTCGGTCAGCAGCGGCCGTACGACCAGGTCGTCCCATTCCTCCGCGCCCGCGGCGCCCTCGTAGCGGAAGGCGAGCGCCACGTCGCAGTCGCCCGCGCGCAGCAGCTCGACCGAGCGGGGCGGTTCGGCCTCCTCCAGGGAGACCCGGGTGCCGGGGTGGGCGGCGCGCAGCGCGGCGAGGGCGGTCGGGACCAGGGTGGAGCTGCCGCTGGGGAAGGAGACCAGGCGGACCCGGCCCGCGCGCAGCCCGGCGATGGCGGCGACCTCCTCCTCGGCCGCGGTGAGCCCGGCGAGGATGCCCCCGGCGTGCCGCACCAGCGCCTCGCCGGCCTCGGTGAGCCGCATCTCGCGGCCGGTGCGCACCAGCAGCGGGGTGCCGGCCGAGCCCTCCAGGGCCTTCATCTGCTGGCTGACGGCGGGCTGGGTGCAGCCCAGTTCGCGGGCCGCGGCGGAGAAGGATCCGCTGGCGGCGACGGCGCGCAGGACGCGCAGATGGCGGGCCTCGATCACCCTTCGAGCATAAGGCAACCTTGGGCATACCGTCGAAAAACGCGTCGACACTTTGACCGCGGTCGCTTACCGTCGGCGCATGAAGCTTCTCTCCGTCAATCTGGGCCGTGCCGTGCCCGTGCCGTACACCGATCAGCCGGCCGGGGTCACCGGCATCGACAAGCGTCCGGTGGACCACGCGGTGCGGGTGGCCGCGCCCGGTCCCAAGGGCGTCGGCGCGAGCGGACTGACCGGGGACACGGTGTGCGACACGCGGCACCACGGCGGCGACGACCAGGCCGTGTACGCGATGGCGCGCGAGGACCTGGACGACTGGGAGCGCGAGCTGGGCCGGGCGCTGCCGGACGGGTCGTTCGGCGAGAACCTGACGACCGCGGGCGTCGACGTGTCGGGCGCGCTGATCGGGGAGCGCTGGCGCATCGGCGCGCCGGACGGCCCCTCGGTGCTGCTGGAGGTCACCTCCGGGCGCATCCCGTGCCGGACCTTCCAGGGCCATCTGGGCGAGAAGGGCTGGGTGCGCAGGTTCACGCAGAAGGGCGCGCCGGGCGCCTATCTGCGGGTGCTCGAAGCCGGTGAGATCCGGCGCGGCGACCCCGTGCGGATCGTGCACCGCCCGGACCACGACGTGACCGTGGCGCTCCAGTTCCGGGCGAGCACCACCGAGCGCGCCCTGCTGCCGCGGCTGCTGGCGGCCGGTGCGGCGCTGCACCCGGAGTCCCTGGCCTCGGCGCGCCGGTACGCGGACAAGTACGCGACGGACACGGCGGACACGGCGGGCTGACGGGTCCCGTCCGGTGCCGGCGCACCGCTCCTCCACCGATCGGCGGGCCCTGTGTGGGGATCGGGGACGCGCACTCCGGACCACTAACCTTTCGCCATGACAACGGCTCTGATTACGGGATCGACCGCGGGCATCGGCGCCGCGTTCGCGCGGCGGCTGGCGGCGGACGGGCACAACCTCGTCCTGGTGGCGCGGGACACCGCGCGGCTGACGGAGCAGGCGACCGAGCTGCACGACCGGCACGGCATCGAGGCCGAGGTGCTGTCGGCCGACCTGGCGTCCGATGAGGGCATCGAGACGGTCGCGGCCCGGCTGGGCGACCGGAAGAACCCGGTCGACCTGCTGGTCAACAATGCCGGCTTCGGCAACAAGGGCCGCTATCTCGACGTGCCGATGGCCGACGAGCTGAGGATGCTCAAGGTGCACATCGAGGCGGTGCTGCGGCTGACGTCGGCGGCGACCGCGGCGATGCGCGAGCGCGGCCGGGGCGGCGTGGTGAACGTGGCCTCGGTGGCGGCGTTCGTGCCGCGCGGCACCTACGGGGCGTCCAAGGCGTGGGTCGTGCAGTTCACCCAGGGCGCGGCGCGGGACCTGGCCGGCAGCGGCGTACGGCTGATGGCGCTGTGCCCCGGCTTCGTGCGCACCGAGTTCCATCAGCGGGCAGGCATGGGCACGGACAACATCCCCGGCTGGATGTGGCTGGACGCGGACAAGCTGGTCGCGGCGGCGCTGGCGGATCTGGCCCGCGGCCGGACCGTCTCGGTCCCCGACCCCCGCTACAAGGCGCTGATGGGCCTGGTCAAGGTCACCCCGCGCGGTCTGCTGGGCGGGGTGACCTCGAAGACGGGCCGCAAGTACGGACCGCGGTGAGCACGGACCGTACGCGGGCCGCCCCGGCGGCGGAAGCGGTCGGCGCGCGGACGTGACGGCGCCGCCCCGGCGGGAACCCGGCGGGTGGAAGCCCCGGGCGCGACGGGGCCGGGCGGCCGGAAGGCGGCGGCGTCATGACCTTCGTACAGCTCATCGAGTGCAGGACGAGCCGGTGGGACGAGCTGGACCGGCTGCTGGACACCTGGGCCGAGCGGACCGGCGGACAGCGGTCCGCCACGCACGCGCTGGTCGGCAGGGACCGCTCGGACGGCGCCCACGTGGTGGAACTGGTGGAGTTCCCCTCGTACGAGGAGGCGATGCGCACCTCGAACCTGCCGGAGACGGACGAGGTCTTCCGCCGCATGGTCGCGCTCTGCGACGAGCTGCCGGTCTTCACCGACCTGGAGGTCGTACGGGACGAGCAGTTCTCCGAGTCGGCGGTGCGCCGGTTCTTCGGGACGCTGACGGCCGCCGGTGCGCTGTCCCCGCTCAACGACCTGGTCGACGAGGACTGCCACAGCCATGATCCGGTCAATCCGCAGGACACCATCGGCCTGGACGCGATCCGGCGCGAGTGCCGGATGTGGCGCGACGCCTTCGACGCCGTCTTCACCGTCGAGGACGTGCTGACCCAGGGCGAGCGCGCCTGCGCCCGCTGGCGGTGGGACGCCGTCCACCGCGGGGAGTTCCTGGGGATCGCGCCCACGGGCCGGCGGGTCGCCATGACCGGCACGACCGTCTTCCGCCGCGGCCCGCACGGCACCTTCGCCGAACTCTGGTGGCAGCGCGACCACCTGGGTCTGATGCAGCAGTTGGGCGCGCTGGACGAGCTGGAGCACTGAGCCCCCGGGCGGGGCGGCCGGCCCCCCGGCACCCGGCCGCCCCGGGAGCGTCAGTGGACGTAGAGGTTGTACCAGCCCTGTCCGCCGGGGCTGCACACGAAGAGCGGCCCCCACAGGAGCACGCCCGCCTTGCCGGCCTCGTCGCAGGCGGCGGCGCTCGGGTAGGCGCCCTGGAAGTGCCAGGCGCTGGCCTGGGCGGAGGTGGTGGCGGTGAGGGGGAGGGCGACCGCTGCGGCGAGGGTCGCGGCAGCCAGGGCGATGCGTCTTTTCACGGACAACTCCTCATCTGCGAAGGCATGGTGACATGCAGTCGGTTTTCAGCAGAGATGGCGTGATGCGTTCGCAGCCTAGCCATGCCCGCGCACATAGGTCCAGACCAATGCGCACGGGAATTCGATCGCCGCGGCGGCCGTACGACGCCGGATGCCCGGCCCCTTCGAGGGGACCGGGCATCCGACGAGAATCCCTGCGCCTGCGCCTGCGCCTACGTCAACCGCGCACCGTCATCCGTACGAACGCGGCCCACTGGCCGGAGCCCACGGACAGAAACGCTTCCTCGGGCCGCTTGGAGTCACGGATCAGCACGACGGCACCGGCGTCCGCGACCTCGACACAGTCACCGCCGTCGCCCGCGCTGTAACTGCTTTTGAACCATCGCAGCTCGCCAACAGCGGAATCCGGGCTGCTTGCCTTCATAGCTCTCCCAACAGCTTCTCGATGAAGGCCAGGGAATCACGTGGAGTCAGCGCCTGTGCGCGCAGGACGCCATAAGTCGCTTCCAGCGGGCTGACCTTCTTCGGATCCGCGTGCAAGGCGCTGACGCCCTGCACCTCCATGTAGGCCATCCTGCGCTGCTTCTGTGAATGGATCAATGTGAACGGCCCGGAAAGACCGGCATGCTCCTCCCGGTTCATCGGCATGATCTGCATCTCGACGTTGCGCTGATGACCGTAGAGCAGAAGCTGTTCCAACTGGCCACGCTGGATCTGAGGCCCGCCCAGCGGCCGCCGGAGAACATGCTCGTCGATGACGAAGCTCAGCAGTGGGGCCGGACGTCGGGCGAACAACTTCTGGCGCGCAAGGCGCGCTGCCACGCCCTGCTCGATATCCCCCTCATCCAGCAACGGCCGCCACATCCGGAAGACCGCCCGCGCGTACTCCTCCGTCTGCAACAGGCCCTTGACCACGTGGTTGATATAGGCGTGCAGTTCCACAGCCTCGGCCTCAAGCTGCACGTACCGGCGGAAGAACGACGGATACCTGGCCTTCGCCACCTCTCCCTTCATGGCGACCAGCACCCCTCCCGCGTTCAACGCCCGGTCCAGCGCGTCGATCAGGTCCGGCTTGGGGATGCGGCGCCCCTGCTCGACGGCGGCGATCTGGGCCTCGCCGTAGCCCACCAGATCTCCCAGCCGCGCCTGGGTGAGTGCGCGGGCCTCGCGCAGCAGCTTGATCTGGCGGCCGAAGCAGCGCAGGAAGTCCCCGCCGGTCTCCGCCTCCTCCGTACCCGTGCCCGAGTCCGCGCCGGTGTCCATCCGCTCGCCCCCTTCGGCTGCTGTGCGTAGCCGCAGGGTAGGACTCGCCCACGTCAACGGGGTGGGGAACAGGAGAAGTTGACTCCAGGGAGTGAAGGTCTTTCGCCACGAGCTTTCCTCACCCAGCATGCCCGTTCCCGCACTCCGGAGCACCCCGTGCCGGAATCCGCACCACGGTCCGCGAGGGCGACAACCCCGACAGCGGGTCGGCCCGACCCCACAGCGGGTGACTGTAGAGGTGTCGTGGCTGGTCAGAGGGGTGTTGGAGGCGGAACGCTCAGGGTCATGACCACCTTCGCTCTCCGTTTCACCGCCACGCCCCGTGGTGCCCGGCTGGCCCGGCGGCTCGCCTCTCAGCAGATGGACGCCTGGGGCTGGCCGTACGGCACACCGGTGCACGACACCGTCGAGCTGATCGTCGCCGAGCTGGCCGCCAACGCCGTCACTCACGGCCGGGTGCCGGGCCGGGACGCCGAGTTGCGCCTGTCCCGGCGAGACGGCGACGACCAGGTCAGGATCGAGGTGCACGACACCCGGGGCGAGCGGTTGCCCGTCGTGCGGGAGGCGTGCACGGACGGGGACCCGGCGGCTGAGGCGGACGGCGGGCGGGGACTGGTCCTGGTCGCGGCCCTCGCCAAGGAGTGGGGTGTGGCCCCGCGTCCCGGCGCGCCGGGCAAGGGCGTGTGGGCCGTCGTGGCCGCCGCAGCCGTCGAGGGGAAGTGACCGGCGGATCGAACGGCACGCCTCCCCCGCACGCGGACGGGGAGAATCCGGCAAGCCACAGAGACGACGGCGCCCAGCCCCCCGAAGGGGACCGGGCGCCGTCGGTTCAGCGGAGCGATCAGTGGGCGTGGCCGTGGCCGTGGCCCGCGGCCGGCTCTTCCTCTTCCTTCTTCTCGACGACCAGGGTCTCGGTCGTCAGCAGGAGGGAGGCGATGGAGGCGGCGTTCTCCAGGGCGGAGCGGGTGACCTTGACCGGGTCGATGACGCCGGCCTTGACCAGGTCGCCGTACTCACCGGTGGCGGCGTTGTAACCGCTGCCCTTCTCCAGCTCGGCGACCTTGGAGACGATGACGTAGCCCTCCAGGCCGGCGTTCTCCGCGATCCAGCGCAGCGGCTCGACGGCGGCGCGGCGGACGACCGAGACACCGGTGGCCTCGTCGCCGGTCTTGTCGAGGTTGCCCTCCAGGACCTTCACGGCGTGCACCAGGGCGGAGCCACCACCGGAGACGATGCCCTCCTCGACCGCGGCGCGGGTCGCGGAGATGGCGTCCTCCAGACGGTGCTTCTTCTCCTTCAGCTCCACCTCGGTGGCGGCGCCGACCTTGATCACGCACACGCCGCCGGCCAGCTTCGCGAGGCGCTCCTGGAGCTTCTCGCGGTCCCAGTCGGAGTCGGTGGTCTCGATCTCGGCCTTGATCTGCGCGATGCGGCCCTCGACCTCGTCCTTCTTGCCGGCACCGTCGACGATGGTGGTGTCGTCCTTGGTGACGGTGATGCGGCGGGCGGAGCCGAGCACGTCCAGGCCGACCTGGTCGAGCTTGAGGCCGACCTCCTCGGAGATGACGGTGGCGCCGGTGAGGACGGCCATGTCCTGGAGCATCGCCTTGCGGCGGTCGCCGAAGCCGGGGGCCTTCACCGCGACGGCGTTGAAGGTGCCGCGGATCTTGTTGACCACCAGGGTCGACAGGGCCTCGCCCTCGACGTCCTCGGCGATGATCAGCAGGGGCTTGGAGGCGTTCGCCTGGATGATCTTCTCCAGCAGCGGGAGCAGGTCCGCGATGGAGGAGATCTTGCCCTGGTTGATCAGGATGTACGGGTCGTCGAGGACGGCCTCCATACGCTCCTGGTCGGTGACGAAGTACGGGGACAGGTAGCCCTTGTCGAAGGCCATGCCCTCGGTGAAGTCCAGCTCCAGACCGAAGGTGTTGGACTCCTCGACGGTGATGACACCGTCCTTGCCGACCTTGTCCATCGCCTCGGCGATCAGCTCGCCGACCTGCTGGTCCTGGGCGGACAGCGCGGCCACGGCGGCGATGTCGGACTTCTCGTCGATCGGGCGGGCCGAGGCGAGCAGGTCGTCCGAGACGGCCTTGACCGCGGCGTCGATGCCCTTCTTCAGCAGCGCCGGGGAGGCACCGGCCGCGACGTTCTTCAGGCCCTCGCGCACGAGCGCCTGGGCGAGCACGGTGGCGGTGGTGGTGCCGTCACCCGCGATGTCGTTGGTCTTGGTCGCCACCTCCTTCACCAGCTGGGCACCGAGGTTCTCGTACGGGTCCTCGATCTCGACCTCGCGGGCGATGGTGACGCCGTCGTTGGTGATGGTCGGGGCGCCGAACTTCTTGTCGATGACGACGTTGCGGCCCTTGGGACCGATCGTCACCTTCACCGTGTCGGCAAGCTTGTTGACGCCGCGCTCAAGGGCGCGACGGGCGTCCTCGTCGAACTTCAGGATCTTCGCCATGGCAGCGGGAGCCCTCTCGGAAATCTTGGGTGAAGAACACACTGCGCCCCGGGCGCCCGGCTTCTCATCGATCGCGGGGGCCAGGGGCGCAGTTCACAGCAGGAGTGCTGAGGTGACTTACTTCTCGATGATCGCGAGGACGTCGCGGGCCGAGAGAACGAGGTACTCCTCGTTGTTGTACTTCACCTCGGTGCCGCCGTACTTGCTGTAGAGCACGACGTCGCCGACCTTGACGTCGAGCGGAAGACGGTTGCCGTCCTCGAAGCGGCCCGGACCCACGGCGAGGACGACGCCCTCCTGGGGCTTCTCCTTCGCGGTGTCCGGGATGACCAGGCCAGAGGCCGTGGTCTGCTCGGCGTCGAGCGGCTGGACCACAATGCGGTCCTCGAGCGGCTTGATGGCAACCTTGGAGCTGGCGGTCGTCACGATCCGACCTCCCCCTTCGGAGATCTCACGGGGTTAACTGTCTGAGGTGGCGACCAGGTCGATCCGTCGTCGCGGGTGCCGGACCTGCCCGTCGCGTTGTTGGCACTCTCCGGTGGGGAGTGCCAGAGCCGAGACTATGACCGCGATTAGCACTCGGTCAAGCGGAGTGCCAATTGCCTCGTGGCGCGTCGGTCCGGGACGCCTCCCGCGAAGGGCATTCGTCCACCGGCGGTCACAGGCAGCCGGAGGTGATCAGAGGCGGTCAGAGGCGGTCGGAGGCCGCCGCGGGCGGTCACAGGTAGTCCTGGAGCCTCGCCACCGTCAGCCGGTCCCGCTGGATCTCGCGCAGCAGGCGGGTGGTGCGCTCGCGCAGGGTCGGCCCGTCGAGGTCGTCGTCGTCCGAGGTGACCAGCAGGATGTCGCCGGGGCGCAGGGCGTGCCGGCCGTGGGTGAAGCGGAGCCCGGTCTCGGTCAGCGAGGCGCGCCACAGGACGAGCGCGGACACCCCGCAGGCGGCGGCGGCGCGCCGGGTGGTGGCGTCGTAGGAGCCGTAGGGCGGCCGGAACAGCCGGGAGCGGACGCCGAAGCGGGCGTGCAGCTTGTCCCGCTGGCCGCAGATCTCGGCGCGCTGGCCGGCGTAGGGCAGACCGCGCAGGGCGGGGTGCTCCAGGGTGTGGTTCTCCAGCGCCGCGCCGGCCGAGCGCAGGCGCGCGAAGTGGCCGTAGCCGGGTCCGGCGATGCTGTCGGTGAGGAACATGCTGACGGGCAGGCGCAGTTCGCGGACCATGACGATGAAGCGCGCGTCGCGCTCGGCGCCGTCGTCGTAGGTGAGGAAGACGACCCGGTCGGGAGTGTCGACGTGGTCGACCACCGGGGGCGGTCCTGCGGGGCGGGCGGTGGCGGCCGCCGGCCGGGCGGGCGGGCGCGGCGGCGCGGGCAGCGGGGCCGCGAGGCCCCAGCGGCGGTACGGCTGCCGGTCGGAGGCCGCGGCCGGCGAGGCGACCCGCTGCGCGGCCTTGCGGCCCAGGCGCTGGATCGGGTCGACGGACGAGGCGCAGCCGGCCAGCAGCAGCACGGCCGCGAGCAGGCCCGCGGCCGTGCGCCGCGGCCGGGGCCGCGGTCTCACAGGTAGTCCTCCAGCCGGGCCACCGCGTACCCCTCGGCCGTCGCGTAGTTCAGGAAGCGGCGCATGTCGTCGGCCATGGTGCCGTCCCACTCGTCGCGCCCGCGGAAGTGGGTGAGCACGATGTCGCCGGGGCGCAGCCGCTTGTCGTCCTCGCGGAACTCCCAGTGGTCGACGTAGACCTCCTCGTTCCAGATCGGCGCGTAGCGGATGCCGCAGGACTTGGCGGCGCGCAGGGTGTCCTGGTTGTAGTTGCCGTAGGGCGGGCGGAGCATCCGGGGGCGCTTGCCGAACTGCTTCTGCATGATGTCCTGCATGTCGCAGATCTCGTGCTTCTGCTCGTCGTAGGACAGGCCCGGCAGGTACGGGTGGTGCAGGGTGTGGTTGTTGAGGGTGTTGCCCTGCGCCTGCGCCTTGCGGAAGTAGCCGTAGTCGTCCTGGACGAGGTAGTTGCTGAGGAAGGCCGTGTAGGGGACCTTCAGCTCGCTCATCATGCGCAGGAAGGCGGGGTCCTTCTCGGCGCCGTCGTCGATGGTGAGGAAGAGGACCTTGTCCTTGGTGGGGACGGTGGTGAAGACCGGGGGCAGGTCCCAGTCCTCCTGGTGGTCCACCTCGAAGCCGGCGCGGGCGTGGATCTTCGGTTTGACGGCCGGGGGCGGCGGGGGCAGCAGCGGGGCCTGGCTCAGGCCCCAGCGCTTGGCGGCGGCGGTGCGGGCCGCGGCGGAGGTCGCGAGCCGGGAGGCGTAGGAGTCGAGGGCGCGGGCGGGGGGCGCCTGGAGGCGCTGCTGGCCGGGGGCGGGCCGTACCGCCGTGCTGTCCTGTCCGGCGCAGCCGGAGACGAGGGCGGCGACGGCGAGGGCGCCGAGTCCGGCGTGCAGGGCCGCCTTGCGCCGCAGGGCACCCCGGAGACGTTTTTTGTCATTTTGTACTACTACGGTCATGGCGCCGGATCCTCGCAGCCCGCCGCCCCTGAGCCGCGGCGACACCGCGGCCGGCCGCGCACCGTCCACCGACTGGCCGACAATGAACCGGTGACCGACCCACTCGCCCCGCTCAACTCCTTCGCCGCACTGCTCACCGACGAGGGCCGCGCCCTCCTGGAGGAGGTGCGCGGCACCGCGCCCGCCGACGAACTCGCCGTCGCCACCCGGCTGCGCCGCGACCACCCCGCCGCCCTGGTGTCGGCCGCGCTCGGGCAGGCCCGGCTGCGGCAGCGGGCGGCCGCGAAGTTCGGCGCGGCGGACGCGGACCGGATGTTCTTCACCCCGAACGGGGTCGAGCAGTCCACCCGGGCGAGCGTGGCCGCCCACCGCGCGGCGCGGCTCGCGGAGCTGGGCGTGACCTCGCTCGCGGACCTGTGCTGCGGCATCGGCGGCGACGCGATCGCCCTGGCCCGCGCCGGGATCCGGGTCCTCGCCGTGGACCGGGACCCGGTGACGGCGGCGGTGGCCCGCGCGAACGCCGAGGCGCTGGGGCTCGCCGGGCTGATCGAGGTCCGCGAGGCGGATGTGACGGAGGTCGACACGTCCGCGTACGACGCGGTGTTCGTCGATCCCGCGCGGCGCGGCGGCCGGGGCCGGATCTTCGACCCGGAGAGCTACTCGCCCTCGCTCTCCTGGGCCGTGGGGGCGGCGCTGAAGGCCCCGCGCGCCGCGCTGAAGGTCGCGCCCGGCATCCCGCACGAGGCGGTGCCGCCGCAGGCCGAGGCCGAGTGGATCTCCGACGGCGGGGACGTGAAGGAGGCGGTGCTGTGGTTCGGCACCGAGCCGGGCCTGGTGCGCGCGACCCTGCTGCCGGGACCGCACACGCTGCGCGGCCGGGGCCTGCCCGACCCGCCGGTGCGGCCGGTGGGCCGCTACCTGTACGAACCGGACGGCGCCGTCATCCGCTCCCACCTGGTCGCCGAGGCCGCCGCCGGGCTCGACGGCGGCCTGATCGACGAGACCATCGCCTACGTCACCTCCGACGTGCTGCGGCCCACCCCGTACGCCACCGCGTACGAGATCACCGACCGGCTGCCCTTCAACGTCAAGAAGCTGAAGGCGCTGCTGCGCGAGCGCGAGGTGGGCGCGCTGACCGTGAAGAAGCGCGGCTCGGCCGTCGAACCGGAGGAACTGCGCCGCAAGGCGCTGCCCAGGCCGTGCGGCCGGAACCCGGCGACCGTCTTCCTCACCCGGGTGGCGGGCGCCCCCACGATGCTTCTCGGCCACCCGGCGCCCCGCCCCTGACGCACCGGCACCCGGCGGGCGCCCCGCTCCCCCGATCGGCGGCGCCCGGGATGCGGGCGCCGCCCGCGCGCCCGGAGACTGGTCGCGGCGGGCGGCACGGCGGGTGCCGCCGGTGCGCGCGGTCCGCCGGGAAGCGAGGACCGTCCATGCTGCGGGGTTTCAAGAACTTCCTGATGCGCGGCGATGTCGTGGTCGTGGCCGTCGGCCTGATCGTGGCGCTGGCCTTCAGCACGCTGATCAAGGCGTTCACCGACTTCGTGATCAACCCGATCATCGCCCGCGCGCAGGGCAACTCCTCGCCCGGCCTCGGCTGGCAGCTCGGCCGTACCGGCAACAAGGCGACCTATCTGGACCTCGGCGCGTTCATCTCGGCGCTGATCTACTTCATCATCTTCATGGCGGTCGTGTACTTCCTGATCGTCGTTCCGTACAAGCACTTCCAGACCCGCCGGGGCGTCAGGGTCTTCGGCGACCCGGGGCCCGCCAAGACGTGCCCGGCGTGCCTGTCGGAGGATCTGCCCAAGGCCGCGACCAAGTGCCGCTACTGCGGTACGGATCAGCCCGCGGCCGCCTGAGCGGGCGCCGCGTCGGCGGCGGGCGCCTGGCCGGCCCGGCCGCCGCGCCCGTACAGCGCCGCCGCCGCCAGCGCCCCCGCCGCGAGCAGCCCGGCCGCCGTCCAGTACGCCGCCGAGAAGCCGTGCACCAGAGCGACGGCGTCCGGCGCCGCCCCCGAGGCGTGCGCGGCGACCGTACCGAGGACGGCGAGCCCCACCGCGCCGCCGACCTGCCGTGAGCTGTTCAGCAGCCCGGAGGCCATGCCCGCCTCCCCGGCGGCGACGGACCCGGTGGCCGCGGTGCCCAGCGGCACGAAGCACAGCCCGATGCCCACGCTGGCCACGGCCGACGGGCCGAGCACCGAACCCGCGAAGCCGCCGTCCACCGCGGCCGCCGCCGCGAACCAGGCGAGCCCGGCCGCGCCCAGCAGCCCGCCCGCCGTCAGCAGCACCCGGGGCCCGTAGCGGCCGATGGCGCGGGCCGCCAGCGCCGAGCCCACGACCACGCCCGCGCAGAACGGCAGGAAGGCCGAGCCGGTGGCGGTCGGACCGTAGCCGAGGACCTGCTGGAGGTAGAGCGAGGTGAAGTAGAAGGCGGCGAACTGGCCCGCCGACATCAGCAGCCCGAAGACGTTCGCCGCCAGCACCGGACCGGTGCCGAGCAGCCCGAGCCGCAGCAGCGGGGCGGCGGTGCGCGCCTCGGTCACCACGAACGCGGCGAGCAGCACCGCCGCCGCGCCCAGCACGGCGGCCGTGCGCCAGGACGCCCAGCCGTACGTCTCGGTCCTGACCAGGCCGAGGACGAGCAGCACGGTCCCGGCCGTGACCAGCAGGGCACCGGTGAGGTCGAGGCGGGGGCGCGGGGCCCGCCGCGCGGCGGCGGGCGTGTCGGCGGGTACGGCGCGGCCGGTGACCGCCAGGACGGCCACCACGAAGGGCACGTTGACCAGCATCACCGCGCGCCAGCCGAACCAGTCGGTGAGCAGTCCGCCGGCCAGCACGCCCACCGCGCCGCCGACCGCGCCCGCGGCGCCCCACAGGCCGAGGGCGCGGGAGCGGGCGGGGCCCGGCGGGCAGCTCACGGTGAGCAGGGCGAGGCCGACCGGGGCCAGCGCGGCGGCGCCCACGCCCTGCGCGGCGCGGGCGGCGATCAGCGCGCCGGGCGACTGGGCGAGCCCGCCGGCCAGGCTCGCCGCGCCGAAGACGACGAAGCCGGCCACGAGCACCCGGCGCCGCCCCACCACGTCGGCGAGCCGCCCGCCGAACATCAGCAGGCCGCCGAAGGTCAGGGCGTAGGCGTTGACGACCCAGGTCAGCGAGCCGGGGCCGAAGTGCAGACCGCGCCCCATGCCGGGCAGCGCGACATTGACGACGGACATGTCGAGGGAGACCAGGAACTGCACGGTGAGCAGCACCGGCAGCAGCCAGGGAGAGGGCGCGGAAGGGGTGTGGCGCGTCTGGGAGTTCACCATGCCGATGACGTTACTATACGCGTATAAAAAAGCGCGATCCCCGAGGTCCGGGTGCCGGGCGGGGAGAACGAGGAGAATGCGGGGGTGGCGGAGAACCAGGCGCGCGAGCGCACAGCGAAACGGGCGGCGGGGCGGCCGCGGCGGATCGAGGCCGGGCAGATCGTGGCGGCGGCCCGGCGGATCCTCCAGGAGGAGGGCGTCGAGGCGGTGTCCATGCGCCGGGTCGCCAAGGAGGTCGGCGCGACCCCGATGGCGCTGTACCACCATGTGCGCGACAAGCGGGAACTGCTGATGCTCACGGTCGCCGGCCTGGCCGCCACGGTGCCGCGCCCCGAGCTCCCCACCGCGCCGCGCGACCGCGTCCTGGCCACCGCCCTGCACATGCACGCGCTGCTCAGCGGCATGCCCTGGGTCGTGGACGTGCTGAGCCTCGGGGACGTCACGGACAAGAACGCCCTGTGGATGCCCGAGGAGATCGTCGACTCCGCGATGGCCTGCGGCCTGACACAGGAGCAGGCCGTGTTCGCCTACCGCACCCTGTGGTACGTCGTCCACGGCGACCTGGTCTTCCGCCGCGCCGCCGCCCGGCGCGGCGCCGACCCGGACCGGCCGGACCTGTTCCCCACCCTCCTGACCCCCGAGGACGCCGACCGCTACCCGCGGCTGACCGCCCTGTCCGAGCGCTGGGAGGACCTGGCCACCGCGGACTACGACGTGGCGGGCCAGCTCGCGGCGGTGGTGGACGGGCTGCTGGCGCAGGGCCGAGGGGACTGAACCGGACGCGGGGCCGGAGGACAGGGCGCGGGGCGCACAGCGCCGGGGGCAGGCCACTCGGCGCGGGGCCGTGGGGCGCGGGACGCGGGACGCTCACCGCGGGGCACGGGCCGGGTGCGGGCAGGCCCGGGTGCGGGCAGATCCGGGTGCGGGCCGCTCGCCGCGAGGAGGGCGCCGTGGGGCGCGGGGCAGGCGGGGCAGGCGGGCGCGGGGCGCTCGAAAGCGGGTGCGGGCCGGTGGGCGCCAGCGCGGGCCGCGTTGGTGCCCACGCTCGACCCGCTGAGAGCCGGGCGCGGGCCGTCCCGCGCCCCATGCGGGGCCATCGGGGCCGGGCCCGAGCCAACTCGGAACCGGGCGCGCGCCGCTCGCCACGGGCCGCCCGCCACGAGGTACGTGCGTGCGGCACCGGACCCAGGGCACTCCGTGCCGGGCACGGGTCGACCGGCGCCGACCGGGGGCGCGGGGCGCCCAGACACGGGCTGATCGGCGCCGGACGGGGGCGCGGGCCGCTCACCGCGAGGCGTGGAGTGTGCGGGGCCCGGGTGCGGGCCGTTCCGCATCCGGCTCAGGCAGCTAGGGCAGCTAGGGCAGCTAGGGCAGCTAGGGCAGCTAGGGCAGCTAGGGCCGAACGCGGGCCGGCCCGCGCCGGACACAGCCGCTCTCCGCCAGGCCGGACCGTACAACACCGGACTCAGCCCGCTCCTTGCCGAGCGCCGGCCGCTCCGGGCCCAGCCCAGACCGGCGGACGCCGGGCCCAGACCGGTCGGCGCCGGACGCGGGCCGTGTCCCGCCGGCCTCGGGGCCGGTCAGCGCCGGTCACGGCCACCCGCGTCAGGCGCAGGCCGTGTGACACCGGGCCCAGCCCACTCCAAGCCTGGCGCGGGCCGGGCGACGCCCGGACGCGGGCCACTCCGGGCCGGGTCCAGGCCGGGCGGCGCCGCGCCAGGCGCGGGCGGCGGGGCCGGGTCCAGCCGCTTGGGGCCGGGTCCAAACCGCTCAGGGCTGAGCCCGAACCGCCCAGGGCCGGGTCCGAACCGCCCCCTGCCCGGCGCCGTCGTCTCAGCGCAGCGAGGCCCACAGTTCGTCGGCCGCCGGTTCCTTCGCCACCACCCGGTTGTGGTCGGAGGGGGCCTGCACCACCGGCATCATCACGGTGCGGACCTTGCCGTCGGGCAGGCCCTTCAGGCTCTGGCCGAGCCTCATCAGTTCGGGGAGCGAGTCCAGGCCGGTGTCCGTGGTGAGGCTGCCGGTGACCGCGTCCGCGACGCGGTAGAGGCGGGCCGGGTCGGTGAGCAGGCCGGTGCTGGAGACCTCCTTCAGCAGCGCGGTCACCAACTGCTGCTGGAGCCCTATGCGGCCCAGGTCGCTGCCGTCGCCGATGCCGTGCCGGGTGCGGGCCAGGGCGAGGGCCCGGGTGCCGTCGAGCCGGTGGGTGCCCGCCTTCAGGTGCAGATGGCTCTGGTCGTCGTCGATGTCCTGGTCCGTGGTGACGGTGACTCCGCCGAGGGCGTCGACCAGCTTCGCGAAGCCGGTGAAGTCCAGCTCCAGGTAGTGGTCCATGCGGACGCCGGTCATGGCCTCCACCGTCTTGACCGCGCACACCGGACCGCCCACCTCGTAGGCGGTGTTGAACATCGCCTGGTACGCCGGTGCCGTGGAGCCGCCCGAGGCCAGCGGGCAGGACGGCCGGGTCACCAGCGTGTCGCGCGGGATGCTCACCACGGTGGCCGAGGTACGGCCCGCGTCGATGTGCACCACCATCGCCGTGTCGGAGCGGGCACCCTCGCTGTCGCCCCCGCCCAGCGCCCGGTTGGCGCCACTGCGCGAGTCGGAGCCGAGGACGAGCAGGTTGAGGGCACCGCTCGGCAGGGGCGGCGCGGTGGCCGGGGCGCCGGACGCGGCCGGTTCCGCCGGGCCGGCGGCCGGGCGTGCCGGGCGGTCGTCGCCGAGCGCGCCGTCGATGTCGACGCCGGTGATGTTCTGGTTCAGATGCCAGTAGGCCCAGCCCGCGGTGGCCGTACCCAGCACCACGACCCCGGCCAGCACCAGCGCGGCGGCCCGCAGGCGCCGCCTCCCCCTGCGTCCCCCGGCGTCCTCAGCCGTGTGCCCCGTCTCCGGAGCGGGCTCCGCCGCGTTCCCCGCCGTGTGTCCCCTCACAGGCAGGAACGTACGTCCGAATTATGAGCGGGATGTCAGGAAGTCGTCACCACGACGTCTTTCTCGGGAAAATCTCATCTTCAACCACTCCTCGCCCACTCCTCGCCCGTTCCACACCCACTCCTCGCCACCCCCTCCGAAAGTTTCGCCGGCTGGGACCCGGAGCCGCCCGCCGGACCCGTCGGCCTGGACCCGCCGGAGAACCGCGCCGTGGCCCGCCGCCTGGCCGAGGAGTCGGTGGTGCTCCTCGACAACCCCGGCGGCCTGCTGCCCCTCTCCCCCGCCGCCCGGATCGCGGTGGTCGGCCCGCGCGCGGACGACGCCCTGGCGATGCTCGGCTGCTACTCCTTCCCCTCCCACGTCGGCGCCCAGCACCCCGAGGTGCCCCTGGGCATCGCGATCCCCACCCTGCTGGAGGCGCTGCGCGGCGAACTGCCGGACGCCCGGGTGACGTTCACCGAGGGCTGCGGCGTCGCGGACCCGGACACCACCGGCTTCGCGGCGGCCGTGGCCCGCGCGGCGCAGGCCGAGGTGTGCGTGGCCGTGCTGGGCGACCGCTCGGGCCTGTTCGGGCGCGGCACCTCCGGCGAGGGCTGCGACGTGGCGGACCTCGCGCTGCCCGGCGCGCAGGGCGCGCTGCTGGACGCGCTGGTCGCCACGGGGGTGCCCGTCGTCCTGGTGCTGCTCACCGGCCGCCCCTACGCGCTGGGCCGCTGGGCGGGCCGGCTGGGCGCCGTCGTGCAGGCGTTCTTCCCCGGCGAGGAGGGCGGCCCCGCGGTGGCGGGCGTGCTGTCGGGCCGGGTCAACCCGTCCGGCCGCCTCCCGGTGAGCGTGCCGCGCGGTCCCGGCGGCCAGCCCTGGACCTATCTCCAGCCGCCGCTGGGCCTGGTCGGCGAGGTGAGCAGCCTGGACCCGACCCCGCTGTACCCGTTCGGGCACGGCCGCTCGTACACGACGTTCGCCTGGACGGCGGACGCCGTCGGTGGCGGCGACGGCGACGGCGACGGCGACGAGGCGGCGGCGATCGGCACGGACGGCGGATACGACCTGTCGCTGGTCGTCCGCAACACGGGCGGGAGGGCGGGCGCCGAGGTGGTCCAGCTCTATCTGCACGACCCGGTGGCCTCGGTGACCCGGCCCGATGTCCGCCTGATCGGCTATCAGCGGCTGGAGCTGGCCCCCGGCGAGGCCCGCCGGGTCACGTTCGGCTTCCACGCCGACCTGTCGGCCTTCACCGGCCGCACCGGCCGCCGGATCGTCGAACCGGGCGCACTGGAACTGCGGTTGGCCGCCTCCAGCACGGACGTGCGGCACACGGTCCGGCTGACCCTGACGGGCCCGGTGCGGGAGGTGGGCCCGGACCGGCGGCTGCGCTGCGAGGCGCGGGTGACGGCGGTGCAGTGAGCGGCGGGGTCCGGCCGGTGCGCGGCGTCCCGGCCGGACCCGTACGGCACACGGCGCCGCCCCTGCCGCTGGACAGCGACAGCACAAGACCCCGCCCCGGACGAACCGGGACGGGGTCTGATCGAGCGCTGGGCCGGCCTTGCACCTGCATCTCCCCGCAGGAAGCGGGGCGTCTTTCCTTGGACCACCAACGCACTGCTCGCGGGCCGTTTTCCGGCCGCTTGCTGTGTGATGATCATAGCGTAGACGCGGGGCGGTACGCCAACTCGCCTACCGCGCCCCGTCCTCGACCTGCTCGAAGCGCCAGCGGTGGACGGCCCTGGTCACCAACCCCGGTGCGGGCTCGGGCAGTTCCGGGAGATCGGCGCCGAGACCGGCGGCGTCCCACCAGGTGATGACGAGCACCCGGTCCTGCGGGGCGCGGAACGTCTCGCGGCGCAGCGGCTCCTGAGGGAGCGTCTGGCGCCGGGCCCAGTCGAGGAGTTCGCCGCCGCGGCCCTCGGCCGCGCGGGCCTCCCACATCAGCGCGACGGTCACGAGTACAGGTTCTCCTTGCTGACCTCGTGCACATGGTCGTGGCTGTGCCCGTGACCATGGCCGTGCCCGTGCGGCTGGGACGTGCCCGGCACGTGCGGGTCGGTCACCGGCAGGGAGGAGTCCGCGGACAGGTCCCAGTCGGAGGCCGCGCGGTTGCGGGCGACCATCTCGGCGCCGAGCGCCGCCACCATCGCGCCGTTGTCCGTGCACAGCTTGGGGCGGGGCACGCGCAGCCGGACACCGGCCGCCTCGCAGCGCTCCTGGGCGAGGGCGCGCAGCCGGGAGTTGGCGGCCACACCGCCGCCGATCATCAGATGGTCCACGCCCGCGTCCTTGCAGGCGCGTACGGCCTTGCGGGTGAGGACGTCCACGACCGCCTCCTGGAAGGACGCCGCCACGTCCCGCACCGGGACCTCCTCACCGGCCGCCCGCCTGGCCTCGATCCAGCGGGCCACCGCCGTCTTCAGACCGGAGAAGGAGAAGTCGTAGGCGGCGTCGCGCGGACCGGTCAGACCGCGCGGGAAGGCGATGGCCGCCGGGTCGCCCTCGCGCGCGTAGCGGTCGATGACCGGGCCGCCCGGGAAGCCGAGGTTCAGCACGCGGGCGACCTTGTCGAACGCCTCGCCCGCCGCGTCGTCGATCGTCGCGCCCAGCGGCCGCACGTCGGAGGTGATGTCGGCGGACAGCAGCAGCGAGGAGTGGCCGCCGGAGACCAGCAGCGCCATGGTCGGCTCGGGCAGCGGGCCGTGCTCCAGCTGGTCCACGCAGATGTGCGAGGCGAGGTGGTTGACGCCGTACAGCGGCTTGCCGAGCGCGTAGGCGTACGCCTTCGCCGCCGACACGCCCACCAGCAGCGCCCCGGCCAGTCCCGGGCCCGCGGTGACCGCGATGCCGTCCAGGTCCCTGGCGCTCACCCCGGCCTCCTTCAGCGCGCGGTCGATGGTGGGCACCATCGCCTCCAGGTGGGCGCGGGAGGCGACCTCGGGCACGACGCCGCCGAAGCGGGCGTGCTCGTCGACGCTGGAGGCGACGGCGTCCGCCAGCAGGGTGGTGCCGCGGACGACGCCGACACCGGTCTCGTCGCAGGAGGTCTCGATACCGAGGACGAGAGGCTCGTCGCGCGGGTCAGCCATGGATCTCGGTTCCTTGTACGGAGGCGGAGGGGTCGGACAGGCACATCACCAGGGCGTCCACGTTCCCCGGCTGGTAGTAGCCCCTGCGGACCCCGATGGGGGCGAAGCCGAAGCGCTCGTAGAGCTTCTGCGCGCGGATGTTGTCCACGCGGCACTCCAGCATCACCTCGGTGCACTCGAAGGCGGTCGCGGCCCGCAGCAGCTCGGTCAGCAGCCGGGCGCCGAGCCCGCTGCCCCAGAGGTCGCGGACGACCGCGATGGTCTGCACGTCGCCCTGGCCGCCGGAGGCGACCAGCCCCGCGTAGCCGACGATGCGGCCCTCCGCCTCGGCCACCAGATAGCGCCGGGTGGCCTCCGGGCCGCGCGAGTGCGCCAGCTCGGACCAGAACATGCCCCGTGACCAGGCGTCCTCGGGGAAGAGTTCCTTCTCGAGATCCAGCACCGGGTCGATGTCCCACCAGCGCATCTCGCGCAGCGTGTGCCCGGCGGCCCGGTTCGTCGTCGCTCCGGTCACTTCGGGGTGACCACCTTGTAGTTCTTGGGCACCTGCGCGTCCGGCCTGCGCAGGTACAGCGGGCGGGGGGCGGGCAGCTCCTCGCCCGCGGCCAGCTTCTCGGCGGCCAGCGAGGCGAGGGCGGCGGCCGACACGTGCTCGGGCTCGTGCGCCTTCGGGAAGGTGTCCGGGTAGAGCAGCGCGCCGGCGCCGACCGCGGGCAGGCCCGCGACCTGCTCGGCGATGTCGGCGGGCCGGTCGACGGCCGGATCGGTCAGCCGGGTCCGCGAGTCGGCGTAGCGCGCCCAGTAGACCTCCTTGCGGCGGGCGTCGGTGGCCACCACGAAGGGGCCGGGGACGTCGGCCGCGTAGGCGAGCCCGTCGAGCGTGCACACGCCGTGCACGGGGACGCCGAGCGCGAGCCCGAAGGTGTCGGCGGTCATCAGGCCGACGCGCAGTCCGGTGTAGGGGCCGGGGCCGATGCCCGCCACGACGCCCGTGACGGCGTCCAGCGTGACACCGGCCCGGGTCAGGACCCGGTCGACGGCCGGAAGCAGCAGCTCCCCGTGCCGGCGCGCGTCGACCTGACTCGACGAGGCGATGACGGCCGCCCCGTCGTGCAGGGCGACGGTGACGGCGGGGGTGGCGGTATCCAGAGCGAGCAAGAGCACGCGAACAGCCTACGGCGCCGGGGAGTGGTGGGGGACGCGGCGGGCGGACGGGGGCCTGGAGAGGGCAGGGCGCGGGGGCGGGACACCGGGGGCCGGGGCCTGGAGGCAGGGCGGCGAGGCGGTGCCGGGCCTTGGGCGGGGACGCGGGCGGACAGACGGTGGAGGCGCGAGCCGGGGGCCGCGGGTGCTGACCAGGGCAGCGGGCAGACCGGGCCCCGTGGCGGGAGCGTGCCGGTCCCCGTGGCAGACCGGGCACGGTCCCGCCGCAGGCCGGACGCCGGACCGGCGCGCAAGGCCCGGCAACAGAGCAGCAGACCAGGCAGGAGACCAGTCAGCAGACCCAAGCGCGGACTGGACGGGCGGCCCCGAGCGCGGGCCGGACGGCAGACCGGCAGGGAGACCGGGGGACCAGGGAGACAGCGAGCCGGCAGGGGGCCGTAGGGCCGGGGCACGAAGTGGAGCGGGCCACGGGTGGGCCGACGCAGAACCGGCGCAGCCCCCACTCCCCACCGGCCGGACCAGCACAGGCCCCACCGGAAGGCCGGCCGGCATCCCACCGGCCGGACCAGCACAGGCCCCACCGGCCGGACCGCCGCCCGCACCGCCCAGGCACCACCCCGCCCCGCGCCGCCCCGCACCGGCACCGCCGCCCCCACCGCCCCGCACCACACCGGCACCGCCCCCGCACCGCCCCAGGGCCGACACGGCCCCTGGTGGCGGGCCGGGCGCCCCGGTGGGGAACATTGCGACTGCTACCGTCGCAAGACAGGCGAGTGGTGCAGCAACCGATACAAAGGTGGGCAACCGTGGCAAGGAGCAGCGCGGGATTCGTGGCCGGGCTCACCGCCGCCGCCGTCGTCACGGTCGGGTTCCTCGCCTACCGGGCGCAGGCGAACGTACCGCCGGACCTGTCCGGCCGGCCGGGCGCCTCGGCGACGGCCGCGGCGAGCGCCAGCAAGGCGCCCCGCGACCGGCTCCACCCGGCGGCCCTGCCGGCCGGCTCCGGCACGGGCGAGCGGGTCGTGTACTCGGTGGACGACGACCGGGTCTGGCTGGTCGGCGCGGGCGGCCGGGTGGAGAACAGCTTCAAGGTCGTCCCGGGCACCGTGGACCCGGCACCGGGCACCTACGCGGTCACCTCGCGCTCCAAGGCGGTCACCGGCACGGACGGCGTCCCCGTCGAGCACGTCGTCCGGTTCGCGAGTGTCAACGGGGTCGTGATCGGCTTCAGCGCGGCCGTGGACAGCACGCCGCCCGAGGCGGACACGTCCGGTTCCGTGCAGACGGGCGGCATCCGCGAGTCGCGGCCGGACGGCGAGACGATGTGGATGTTCGCGACGATCGGCCAGAAGATCGTCGTCATCCGATAGGGCTACGCCGCGCGCCTCTGCTCTTCCACCGGACGGGGGACCGGGCGCCCCTCGGCGGGCTCCGGGGCACGCGGCGGGCGCGAGACGGCCTCGGCCGCGGCGCAGGAGGCCAGCAGGTCGCGCATGCTCACCCCGGTGACCGGCTTGACCGGGTACGGGCGGGGCGGGTTCTCGGCAGCCGGCATGGACGCCTCCTAGGGCCGGGGGCGGGCGTAGTTAGGTAGACCTAACCACGAGCTGGATACCATGTGACCACGCCCGGGAGCCGCGACGCAAGGCTTGCCGACAGTCTGTCGGAACGAAGGGCGGAGGGAAGGGCCGAGGGAAGGGCGAAACGAAGAGCGAGGGGAAGCCGGCCCCTGTCGTGACGGACAGCCGCTCCCCCGGCGCCGACAGGCCCTAGGACCTGTCCTGGGCGGTGAGGACGCTCAGATCCGCGGCCGACCAGCGCGGGCCGATCCCGGTCACCGTCAGCCGACGCGTCTCGTCGTCCGCCTCCCCGGCCTCGGAAGCCGTCCCGGTCGAGCGGTGGATGGCGATCTGGAGGCGGTCCTCGGTCAGCTCCTCGACCTTGCCCTCGCCCCACTCGACGACGATCACCGAGTCCGGCAGCGAGACGTCCAGATCGAGGTCCTCCATCTCGTCGAGCCCGCCGCCCAGGCGGTACGCGTCGACGTGGACGAGCGGCGGCCCGTCGCCGAGCGACGGGTGCACCCGGGCGATCACGAAGGTCGGGGAGGTGACGGCGCCGCGCACGCCCAGGCCCTCACCGAGTCCGCGGGTCAGCGTGGTCTTGCCCGCGCCCAGCTCCCCGCTGAGCATCACGAGGTCGCCCGCGCGCAGCAGACCGGCGAGCCGGCGGCCCAGCTCCCGCGTCTGCTCGGCGGCGGTGAGGGTGAGCTCGACGGACACGGGGTCAGCCGCGCTGTGCGGTGCTGCTGGCATTGCTGGCCTTTCCATGTTCACCCACGGTAGCGCCTGCCGGGACCGCGCCCGCCCGGGTCAGCAGGTCGGCGAGCCGGTCGGTGACGACCTCCGGGTGCTCCAGCATCACCAGGTGCCCGGCGTCCGGCACCAGCACCAGCTCGGCGTCGGGCAGCAGATCCGCGATGGCCTCGCTGTGCTCGCTGGGCGTGACCAGGTCCTGCACCCCGGCCAGCACGAGCACCGGCCGCCGGGCGAAGAGGGCCAGCGCCTCGGTCTTGTCGTGGTCGGTGAAGGCCGGGTAGAACTCGGCGACCACGTCGATGGGGGTGCTCTCGATCATCCGCTCGGCGAACCGGGCGACGGCCGGGTCGATGTCCCGCCCGGCGAAGGAGTACCGCTTGATGACCCCGGCGAACAGGTCGGCGGTGGCCCGCCGCCCCCGCTCCACCAGCTCCGCGCGCTGCCCGAGCGCCTTGAGCACACCGGGCAGCACCCGCCGCACCGCGTTGACCCCGGCCAGCGGCAGCCCGAAGTTGACCTCGCCCAGCCGCCCCGAGGAGGTGCCCACGAAGGCGGTGGCGACGACCCGGTCCCTGATCAGCTCCGGGTACTGGGCGGCCAGGGCCATCACGGTCATCCCGCCCATGGAGTGCCCGACCAGCACGACCGGGCCCTCGGGCGCGGCGGCGTCGAGGACGGCCTTCAGATCGCGGCCCAGCTGGTCGATGGTGAGCGGCACGCCGTCCCGGCTCTGGGCCACGCCCCGCCCGGACCGGCCGTGGCTGCGCTGGTCCCAGTACACGGACCTGACCACCCCGCGCAGCGCGGCACGCTGGAAGTGCCAGGAGTCCTGGCCGAGGCAGTAGCCGTGGCTGAAGACGACGGTCACGGGCGCGGGGGCCTTCAGCCCGAAGAGCCGGCGGCGGCGCTCGGAGAGCGCCTCGGCGGCCGGGTCGAGGTCGTCGGTCTCGTCGGCCTTGTCGGCCTTGTCGGCCTCGGCGATCTCGTCGATCTCGTAGTACAGCTCGGTGCCGTCGTCGGCGTACGCCCGTCCCGGGGTGCCGCGCAGCGATCCGTACGGCCCCGCCGAGTCCAGGGCGAGCCGGGCCTTCCTGCGCATGTTCCGGCCCACGGTCATCCGTTCGACGGCGACGGTGGCGGCGGCGCCCGCCGCCACCACGCCTATCGCGGCGCCCGCGATACCGGTCGCCCTGCGCCAGCCGCCGAACGCCCCCGAGGCGCCGGCAGCCGCACTGCTCTCGCTCACGTACCGCTCCTCCGTGTGACGGTCCGGCGTGTGCCGTGCCGTGTTCTGCTCGTCCGGGGCCGTCCCGCCGGGGTGTCCTGGGCGCCCCGGCCGGACCGCGCCCCTCCGGCCGCTACTCCTGCTCGCCCGCCGCCCCTCGGGGGCGGGTCTCGTGGAGATGGACGCGGGGGACGCGTGTTCCGATGCGTGTGACGATCTCGTACGCGATGGTGCCTGCGGCCTGCGCCCAGTCCTCGGCGGTGGGCTCGCCCCGGTCGCCCGGCCCGAACAGCACGGCCTCGGACCCGGTCTCCGGTTCGTCGCCGCCCAGGTCGACGGCGAACTGGTCCATGGCGATACGGCCGGCGACCGTGCGCCACTTGCCGCCGATCAGCACCGGCCCGGTGCCCGAGGCGTGGCGCGGGACGCCGTCCGCGTAGCCGACGGGGACCAGGCCGAGGGTGGTCTCGCCCGGGGTGACGTAATGGTGCCCGTAGCTGACGCCGTGCCCGCCGGGCACGTGCTTCACCAGGGCCAGGGAGGCGGACAGGGTCATCACCGGGCGCAGCCCGAAGTCGGCCGGGGTGCCCAGTTCGGGGCTGGGCGAGAGGCCGTAGACGGCGATGCCCGTACGGACCAGGTCGAAGTGGGTCTCCGGCAAGGTGAGCGTGGCGGGCGAGTTGGCGATGTGCCGCACCTCGGGGCGCACGCCCCGCGCCTCGGCGTACGCGGTCATCTCGCGGAACCGGTCGAGCTGCGCGGCGATCGAGGGGTGCCCCGGCTCGTCGGCGCAGGCGAAGTGGGACCACAGTCCGGTGATCCGGACCAGGCCCTCGGCCTCGGCGCGCAGGGCCTCGGCGACGAGCGCGGGCCAGTCGGCGGGCTGGCAGCCGTTGCGGCCGAGCCCGGTGTCGGCCTTCAGCTGCACCCGGGCGGGCCGTCCGGCGGCGCGCGCGGCCTCCCGCACCTCCGCCATGGCCCACAGCCCGCTCACCGACATGTCCACGTCGGCCTCGATCGCCTCCCGCCACGGGCCGCCCGGCGTCCACAGCCAGCACATCACCCGGACCTGCTCGGGCGGGAGCCCGGCCGCGCGCAGCGCCAGCGCCTCCTCGGGCGTGGCGGTGCCGAGCCAGGTGGCACCGGCGGCGACGGCCGCGCGGGCGCACGGCACGGCGCCGTGGCCGTACGCGTCGGACTTGACCACGGCCATCAGGGCGGCGCCGGGCGCCCGCTCGCGCAGGGTCCGCACGTTGGCCCGCAGAGCGGCCAGATCGATCTCGGCGCGGGCGCGCAGCGGGGCCGTCCGCGGGTGTGCTGTCTCGTTCATCGCGCCCCCAGTCTCTCAGAGGGCCTCCGGGGCGGCGGGAGGTCCCGCGGCCGGGGGTCCGGGCCGCGGGCGGTCACCTCAGCCCCGTGCGTCCGGTACGTCCCGTACGTCCCGCCAGGCGTCCGGGATCGCGGCCGCGACGTCGTGGGCGCCTGCGGGGGCGCCGGCCGAGGCGAAGCGGCCGGCGAGTCCGTGCAGGTAGGCGCCCGCGCTGCCCGCGTCCAGGGGGGAGAGCCCGGCCGCCAGCAGGGAGCCCGCGAGACCGGACAGCACATCGCCGCTGCCGGCCGTGGCGAGGTACGGGGTGCCGGTCGGGTTGACCCGGACGGGACCGCCGTCCGGACCGGCGACGAGCGTGGTCGAGCCCTTCAGCAGCACGGTCGCCCGGTAGGCGGCGGCCAGCTCCCGCACGGCGGACAGCCGGGCCGCCTCGACCTCCTCGCGCGCCACCCCCAGCAGGGCGGCGGCCTCGCCCGCGTGTGGGGTCATCAGGGTGGGCGCCTCGCGGTCCCGTACGGCGGCGCGGCCGGCCAGCCGCAGCCCGTCCGCGTCCAGCAGCACGGGCACCGGTGACGCCAGCACCTCGGCCACCGTCGCCGCGTCGTCCCCGGCCCCCGGGCCCACCACCCACGCCTGGACCCGGCCCGCCTCGCGCGGCCCCCGGTCGGACACCAGGGTCTCCGGGAACCGGGCGATCACCGCCTCCCCGGCCGGGCCGACGTACCGTACGGCGCCCGCCCCGCCGCGCAGCGCGCCCGACACCGCGAGCACCGCCGCGCCCGGATAGCGGGCCGAGCCCGCGGCGACCCCGACCACGCCCCGCCGGTACTTGTCGCTCTCGGCGGCCGGGCGCGGCAGCAGCGCGGCCACGTCGGCGTGCTGGAGCGCCTCCAGCTCGGGGTCGGCGGGCAGTTCGGCGCCCAGGCCGATGTCGACGAGCCGGACCGTACCGGCGTACTCGCGGGCCGGGTCGACCAGCAGCCCCGGCTTGTGCGTGCCGAAGGTGACGGTCAGGTCGGCGCGGACGGCCGCCCCGCGCACCTCGCCGCTGTCCGCCTCGACCCCGCTGGGCAGGTCGACGGCGACCACGGCGGCACGGGCGCGGGCCGCGTGCCCGGCCAGCTGTTCCGCCTCGGGGCGCAGCCCGCCCCTGCCGCCGATGCCCACGATCCCGTCGACGACCAGGTCGGCCCGGTCGACCGCGGCCGGTCCCGCGTCCGCGCGGGTGACCGTGCCGCCCGCGCGCCGCAGGGCCGCGAGTCCGCCCGGATGGGTGCGGCCGGGGGCGAGTTCGACCGCGGTGACCCCGGCGCCGCGGCGGGCCAGCCGGGCGCCCGCGTACAGCGCGTCGCCGCCGTTGTCGCCGCTGCCCACCAGCAGCACCACCCGGCGGCCGTACACCCGCCCGAGCAGGTCCGCGCAGGCGGCGGCGAGCCCGGCGGCGGCGCGCTGCATGAGCGCCCCCTCGGGCAGCCGCGCCACGAGGGCGCGCTCGGCTGTTCTGACCGTCTCGACGCTGTGGGCGATACGCATGTCGTCGAGTCTGCCCCGCATACGTCCGGTGCCGCACGGGAACCCGGTGGTCCCGGTGACGACGCGACGCGGCGCACACCGGCGGACACGGCGGCGGGACCCCGGAGGGAGGCGGGCGCATGGCCGAGGACCCGGCGGGTTCCGGCGCCTCGCCCCCATGGGCGGCGCCCGGTGACGACGCGGCGCGCCGGCAGCGCCTCCAGGCCCTGGAGCTGCTCCTGGCCGAGCAGCGCTTCCGGATCGGCAGGCATGTGAGCGCGTGCGGGGCCGCCGGGCGGGACCAGGGCGGCGGCACCGGCACGGGCGCGCTCCCCCGCCCCGCCGCCGCGCCGGTGGGCGAGGCCGTGCGGACCCTGCTCGACTCGCTGCCGGTCCCGGTCACGGTGATCCGCCCGCTGCCCGGCGCGCTGAACCCGCACGACCGGTTCCTCTACGTGGGCCAGAACCGGGCCGCCCGCGAGTACGCCGCCCGGATCCTGCCGCCCGGCGGGCTGGCGCCCTGGTCCGGCCCGGTACCGCTGTTCGAGCGCTTCCCCACCCTGGCCGGCACCGCCGTGCCCCGGCTGCTCGACGAGGTCTGCCGCACCGGCCGGCCGCAGGGCCCGGAGGCCGCCGAGTGGCCGCTGCCGGGCCCGGACGGGCTCACCGTCCGGGTCAGCAGCGAGGTGCGGGTGACGCCTGCGGACGATCTGCTGCTGGTCAGCTGGGAACGCGGCCACGAGTCCCTGATGGCGCAGGAGGCGCAGCGCCTGGTGGGGGTCTGCTGGGCCGAGTGGAGCCTGGGCGACGGCGCCGTCGAGGTGTCCTCCGGGTTCGGGCACGTCCTCGGGGCGCCCGACGGCGAGCCGCCGCCCGGCCTGCTGGAGCTGGGGCGGCGGCTGACACCGCGGAGCCTGGACGCGCTGTACCGGGCCGTCCACGACATCCTGCTGAGCGCGCCGGTGGCGGAGTGCGACCTGCGCCTGACCGGTCCCGACGACCGGATCGTCCATCTCGTCGCCGAGCCGGTACGGCTCACCTCGGGGCCGGTGTGGGCGGTGCGCGCGGTGCTGCACGACGCCACCTCCGACCGGCGCAGCCACGCGCTGGCCGAGCGGGCGACCCGGGAGGCCCAGGTCCAGCGGGAACGCGCGGACACCGTCGCCGAGGTGGCCGAACGGCTCCGCGACGCCGTCCTGCCCGGCTTCCCGGCGGAACTGGCCCGGCACGGCGTGGAGGCGGTGGCCGTCTACCGGCCCGAGGCGCGCGCCGCACGGGTCGGCGGCGACTGGTACAAGACCCGTGTACTGCCCTCGGGCAAGCTGCTCGTCGCGCTCGGCGACGCCCGCGGCCACGGCCTGGCCGCCGTCACGCTGATGGCGAAGCTGCGGTACGCGCTGGCCGGTCTCGCGTACACGGGCGAGTGGGTGGAACGGCTCACCGGCTGGCTCAACGCGGTCGCCTGCGACGACGGCGAGGAGTCCACCGCCACCGCGGTCATCGCCCGCTACCACCCCGACCACCGGCTGCTGCGCTGGACCTGCGCGGGCCACCCGGTGCCGGTCCTGGTCCGCGACGGCGAGCCCCGGCTGCTCGATCCGCCCCCGGGCGGCCCCGGCATGCCGCTGGGCGTGCTGCCGGAGGAGACGTACACGGCGGCGGAGACGCCGCTGCGCCCCGGGGACGTGGTGCTGCTCTACTCGGACGGCCTGATCGAGCGCCGCGGCTCCGACCTCGACCGGGACTCCGCGCGGCTGCTGCGGGCCGTCGCGCGGGGCGCGGCGGGCGGCGTCCCGCCGGGGCGCGACGCGCTCGACGCCTTCGTGCGGGACCTGGTCGACGGTCTCACCGGCCCGCACGCGGAGGACGACGCGACGGTGCTGGCGTTCCGCGTGGTGGACCCGGACGCGCGGGAGGGGAAAGGAGGCTGACGCGCCGTCGCGGCGCCGGCTACCCCTCCGCGACGACGACGGCGGAGGCCACGCCCGCGTCATGGCTGAGCGAGAGGTGCCAGGACCGTACGCCGAGTTCGGCGGCGCGCGCCGCCACCGAGCCCTTCACCCGCAGCCGGGGCCGCCCGCTGTCCTCGACGTACACCTCCGCGTCCGTCCACAGCAGCCCGGCGGGGGCGCCGAGCGCCTTGGCCACGGCCTCCTTGGCGGCGAACCGGGCGGCGAGCGAGGCCATGCCCCGGCGCTCGCCGCTGGGCAGCAGCAGTTCCCGTTCCACGAAGAGGCGGGCGACCAGTCCGGGCGTCCGCTCCAGCGACGCCGCGAACCGGTCGATCTCGGCCACGTCGATACCGACCCCGATGATGCTCATGGAGGGACCCTACGGGGCTTCGCCCCGCCGGAGCCCTACTTGCCGCTGTCCTCGGCCAGGGTGTGCGCCACCAGGGCGTTGGCGTGGCCGTGGCCGAGGCCGTGCTCGGTCTTGAGCCAGGCGACCAGTTCCATGTGCCGGGCCGGCGGCGAGGAGCGGATCAGTTCCTTCCACTCGGCGACCGGCCGGCCGTACTTCTTCTCGATGGAGGGGAAGTAGCTGGCGGGGCCCTTGACGGGTGCGGCGGTCATTGGCGGGGTCCTTTCGTCGGTCGGTACGACTATCACCCATAGGACTGACAACGGCGCCGGAACTCATCGCCGCGCACCGCCTTCCCGGTCGCGTCCCCGCACCGCTCCCGCTACTCCACGGTCACCGACTTCGCCAGGTTGCGGGGCTGGTCCACCTCGTTGCCCCGGGCGGTGGCCAGTTCGCAGGCGAAGACCTGGAGGGGCACCGTGGCGACCAGCGGCTGGAGCAGGGTGGGTGTGGCCGGGACGCGGATGAGGTGGTCGGCGTAGGGGACGACCGCCTCGTCGCCCTCCTCGGCGATCACGATGGTCCGGGCGCCCCGGGCGCGGATCTCCTGGATGTTGGAGACGATCTTGCCGTGCAGCAGGGACCGGCCGCGCGGCGAGGGGACGACCACGACGACCGGCAGGTCCTCGTCGATGAGGGCGATCGGCCCGTGCTTCAGCTCGCCGGCCGCGAAGCCCTCGGCGTGCATGTACGCGAGCTCCTTGAGCTTGAGCGCGCCCTCCAGGGCGACCGGGTACCCGACGTGCCGCCCGAGGAAGAGCACGGTGTTCTTCTCCGCCAGCGAGCGGGCGAGTTCCCGCACCGGCTCCATGGTCTCCAGGACGCGTTCGACGGCGCCGCCGATGCGCGAGAGGTCGCGGATGACGGCGCGGATCTCGTCGCCCCACTGGGTGCCGCGCACCTGGCCGAGATAGAGGGCGACCAGGTAGCAGGCGACCAGCTGGGTCAGGAACGCCTTGGTGGAGGCGACGGCGACCTCGGGCCCGGCGTGGGTGTAGAGCACCGCGTCCGACTCGCGCGGGATGGTGGAGCCGTTGGTGTTGCAGATGGCGAGCACCCGGGCGCCCTGCTCGCGGGCGTGCCGCAGCGCCATCAGGGTGTCCATGGTCTCCCCGGACTGGGAGATGGCCACGACCAGCGTCCGGGCGTCGAGAATGGGGTCCCGGTAGCGGAACTCGCTGGCCAGCTCGACCTCGCAGGGGACGCGGGTCCAGTGCTCGATGGCGTACTTGGCGATCAGGCCCGCGTGGAAGGCCGTACCGCAGGCGACGATGACGACCTTGTCCGTCTCGCGCAGCTCGGCGGCGTCGATGCGCACCTCGTCCAGGGTCAGCGAGCCGGCCGCGTCGATCCGGCCGAGCAGGGTGTCGGCGACCGCCTTGGGCTGCTCGGCGATCTCCTTGAGCATGAAGTAGTCGTAGCCGCCCTTCTCGGCGGCGGCGGCGTCCCAGTCGACGTTGTAGGAGCGGACCTCGGCGGGCCGTCCGTCGAAGCCGGTGACGGTGACGCCGTCCCGGCGCAGTTCGACGACCTGGTCCTGGCCGAGTTCGATCGCGGAGCGGGTGTGCGCGATGAACGCGGCGACATCGGAGGCGAGGAACGCCTCGCCCTCCCCGACCCCCACGACCAGCGGCGAGTTGCGGCGGGCGCCGACGACCACACCGGGCGCGTCGGCGTGCACGGCCACCAGCGTGAACGCCCCTTCGAGGCGCCGGCACACCTGCCGCATGGCCTCGGCGAGATCCGCGCACGAGGAGAACGCCTCGGCGAGCAGATGCGCGACGACCTCGGTGTCCGTCTCGGAGGCCAGGCCGTGACCGCGCTCGGCGAGTTCGGCGCGCAGCAGCGCGAAGTTCTCGATGATCCCGTTGTGCACGACCGCGACGCGCCCGGCGTTGTCGAGGTGCGGGTGCGCGTTGGCGTCGGTGGGCCCGCCGTGGGTCGCCCACCGGGTGTGCCCGATGCCGGTGGACCCGGTCGGCAGCGGCCGTTCCACCAGCTCCTTCTCCAGATTGACCAGCTTCCCGGCCCGTTTGGCCGCCGCGAGCCCGCCGTCCGCGAGCACCGCCACCCCCGCCGAGTCGTACCCCCGGTACTCCAGCCGCCGCAGCCCCGCCATCACCACGTCGAGCGCCGACTGCACACCCACATATCCCACGATTCCGCACATGCCTCCGCACCTTACGGCCCGTCACCCTTCGAAACCGGCCGCCGCCTGCCCGAATTCGGAAATTCCCACGGGGGTACGAACCTCGCGCGGCCGCCGCCACGTGACCGACCCCACCCCCCGCCGCGTCCGGACTCCGTTAACAATGGACTGTGATCTCTCCGGTGCCCTCGATGCCGCGGAGCGCCCACCGGTCAAGGCCGGAGGCGACTCCCTATGTCGACCTCACTCGTGACGAGTGGAGCGCGCTGCGTGACAAGACGCCGCTGCCGCTCACCGCCGAGGAGGTGGAGCGGGTGCGCGGGCTCGGGGACGTCATCGACCTGGACGAGGTGCGGGACGTGTACCTGCCGCTGTCCCGGCTGCTCAACCTCTACGTCGGCGCGACCGACGGGCTGCGCGGCGCGCTGAACACGTTCCTCGGCGAGCAGGGCTCGCAGTCCGGGACGCCGTTCGTCATAGGGGTGGCGGGCTCGGTCGCGGTCGGCAAGTCGACCGTGGCCCGGCTGCTCCAGGCGCTGCTGTCGCGCTGGCCCGAGCACCCGCGGGTGGAGCGGGTGACCACGGACGGGTTTCTGCTGCCGACGCGGGAGCTCCAGGCGCGCGGCCTGATGTCCCACAAGGGGTTCCCGGAGTCGTACGACCGCCGGGCGCTCACCCGGTTCGTCGCCGATGTGAAGGCGGGCAAGGCGGAGGTGACCGCGCCCGTCTACTCGCACCTGATCTACGACATCGTGCCCGGCGAGAAGCTGACCGTCCGCCGCCCGGACATCCTGATCGTGGAGGGCCTGAACGTCCTCCAGCCCGCGCTGCCGGGGCAGGACGGCCGCACCCGGGTCGGGCTCGCCGACTACTTCGACTTCAGCGTGTACGTCGACGCGCGCACCGAGGACATCGAGCGCTGGTACCTGAACCGGTTCCGCAAGCTGCGCGACACCGCCTTCCAGGACCCCTCCTCGTACTTCCGCAAGTACACCCAGGTGTCCGAGGACGAGGCCCTCGACTACGCCCGCACCATGTGGCGGACCATCAACCGGCCGAACCTGGTGGAGAACATCGCGCCCACCCGCGGCCGGGCCACGCTCGTCGTGCGCAAGGGCCCCGACCACAAGGTGCAGCGGCTGCGGCTGCGCAAGCTGTGAGACACCGGCGGCGTCTACGCTGCCCCGCATGCTGCATCTGCGACTGATCACCCCCGCCGACCGCACCGACGAGGTCGCGGAACTGATCGAGAGGACGGTCGGCACCGCCCACCTGGTGGTGCTGCCGGGCGCCGCCCGCAGCCCCGCCGGGGACGTCGTGATGTGCGACGTCGCCCGGGAGGCCGCCGACGAACTGCTCGGCGGGCTGCGGGAGCTGGGCATCGACCGCAGCGGTTCCATCGCCGTGGAGAGCATCGACCTGACGCTGTCCGACCGGGCGGAGCGGGCCGAGGAGGAGGCACCGGGCGAGGCCGCCGACGCGGTGCTGTGGGAGGAGCTGACCGACGCCACCCACGAGGAGTCGACGCTGTCGATCACCTATCTGGCGTTCATCACCCTGGCCACCATGATCGCGGCCTGCGGTGTGGTGCTCGACAACGCCGTCCTGATCGTCGGCGCGATGGCCGTGGGCCCGGAGTTCGGCCCGCTGGCCGGGATCAGCACGGCCCTGGTGCGGCGGGCGCCGCGGCTCGCGCTGCGCTCGCTGGTCGCGCTGCTGGCCGGGTTCGCGCTGGCGATGGCCGTGACCGTGGGCTTCAGCCTCTTCATGGACGTGCTCGGCCTGTTCAGCCGGGCCAAGCTGGAGGCGCCCCGGCCCAACACCAACTTCGTGTACGCGCCCGACGCGTTCTCCTTCGTGGTGGCGGTCCTCGCCGGGGCCGCCGGCACGCTCTCGCTGACCTCGGCCAAGTCCGGCGCCCTGGTCGGCGTGGCGATCTCGGTGACCACCGTCCCGGCCGCCGCCAACGCGGCCGTCGCCTTCGCCTACGGCGACACCGCCCAGACCTGGGGCTCCAGCAAGCAACTGCTGCTGAACCTCTTCGGCATCGTGCTCGCCGGGACCCTCACCCTGCTCCTCCAGAAGTGGCTGTGGTCCACCCAGCGCGCCCGTATGCGCAGGCCCGCCGGGCGGCCGTAGGACGCCTGACGCACCGCCGGCGGCGCACGGCGTACGAGCACGCGGTGGTGGCGCGGAGCACCCGCCCCGCGCCACCACCGCGTGCTCACGCTCTTCAGCCCAGCGCCGACTTCACCGCGTCCGCCAGCCGTCCCGCCACCGAGCGGGCCTGCTCGATGTCGGCGGCCTCGACCATGACGCGCACCAGCGGCTCGGTGCCGGAGGGGCGCAGCAGCACCCGGCCGGTCTGGCCCAGCTCGTGCTCGGCCTCGGCGACCGCGGTGGCCAGGTCGGCGGAGGTCCGCACCCGGGACTTGTCCACGTCCGGCACATTGACCAGGACCTGCGGCAGGCGCTCCATCACCCCGGCCAGCTCCCGCAGCGTACGGCCGGTGTCCGCGACCCGGGCCGCCAGCATCAGGCCGGTCAGCGTGCCGTCGCCGGTGGTGGCGTGGTCGAGGATGATGACGTGGCCGGACTGCTCGCCGCCGAGGGCGAACCCGCCGGACTTCATCTCCTCCAGGACGTACCGGTCGCCGACACCGGTCTGCAGGAGGCGGATGCCCTCGCGCTCCATGGCCAGCTTGAAGCCCAGGTTGGACATGACGGTCGCGACGACGGTGTCGGAGCGCAGCGCGGAACGCTCCCGCATCGCCAGCGCGAGCACGGCCAGGATCTGGTCGCCGTCGATCTCCTCGCCGGTGTGGTCCACGGCCAGGCAGCGGTCGGCGTCGCCGTCGTGCGCGATGCCCAGGTGGGCGCCGTGCGCGACGACGGCGGCCTTGAGCTGGTCCAGGTGGGTGGAGCCGCAGCCGTCGTTGATGTTGAGGCCGTCCGGTTCGGCACCGATGGTGACGACCTCGGCACCGGCCCGCGCGAACGCCTCGGGCGAGACCCGGGCGGCGGCGCCGTGCGCCTCGTCCAGCACGATCCGCAGGCCGTCGAGCCGGTTGGGCAGGACCCCGACGAGATGGGCGACGTACTTGTCGAAGCCCTCGTCGTAGTCGCGCACCCGGCCGACGCCGGCGCCGGTCGGCCGGTCCCAGGGGGCGCCGGTGCGGTGCTCCTGGTAGATCTTCTCGATCCGGTCCTCCAGCTCGTCGGCGAGCTTGTGGCCGCCGCGGGCGAAGAACTTGATGCCGTTGTCCGGCATGGCGTTGTGGCTGGCCGAGAGCATCACGCCGAGGTCGGCGCCGAGCGAGCCGGTCAGATACGCGACGGCGGGCGTCGGCAGCACGCCGACCCGCAGCACGTCCACACCGGCGCTGGCCAGGCCCGCGACCACGGCGGCCTCCAGGAACTCCCCGGAGGCGCGCGGGTCCCGGCCGACCACGGCCTTCGGGCGGTGCCCCTCGAAGGTGCCCGCCTCGGCCAGTACGTGCGCCGCGGCGACGGACAGGCCGAGCGCCATCTCGGCGGTCAGGTCCGCGTTGGCGACGCCACGCACGCCGTCCGTGCCGAAGAGTCGTCCCACTTGTCCTCCTGAGAAAGCGTCAGTTCGTGAAGCCGTGCCGTGGTGTCCGACGCGCGTTCACCGTTCACTGGGTTCGATGGTCCCGGCGCGCCCGCGGATCCCGGAGCCGGACCCCGCCGGAACCGGGCATCCGATCGGACCGTCCGCTGAGCACACGTGCACCTGAGCACCTTGTGCCGTTATACGCCCACGGCCGGTGATAAACGAACGCCCCGGCGGCACAATGGCGTGCCGCCGGGGCGTTCGGAGTAGGCCTGTCCGCAGGCAGCCGCTGTTTAGCGCTTGCTGTACTGCGGAGCCTTGCGGGCCTTCTTCAGACCGGCCTTCTTGCGCTCGACCGCACGGTCGTCGCGCTTGAGGAAGCCGGCCTTCTTGAGCGGGCCGCGGTTGTTGTCGACGTCGGCCTCGTTCAGGGCGCGGGCGACACCGAGGCGGAGGGCACCGGCCTGACCGGAGACACCGCCGCCGGAGATGCGGGCGACGACGTCGTAACGGCCCTCGAGCTCCAGCACCTTGAAGGGCTCGTTGACTTCCTGCTGGTGCACCTTGTTCGGGAAGTAGTCCTCGAGGGTGCGACCGTTGATCTTCCACTTGCCGGTGCCCGGGACGATCCGGACACGGGCGATGGCGTTCTTGCGGCGGCCCAGGCCGGCGGCCGGCTGCGGCTCACCGAAACGGGAGGCCATCGACTCCGAGGTGTACTCGCCCTCGACGGGCACCTCGGACTCGGTGGTGTAGCTGTCGATGTCAAGCTCTTCGAGCGGCTGCTCGGCAGTGGTCTCGGCCACGATTCTCCTCAGATTCTCTTCGGTCTTAGGGGGTGGCCGGACTTACTGCGCGACCTGGGTGATCTCGAACGGCACCGGCTGCTGGGCGCCGTGCGGGTGCTGGTCACCCCTGTAGACCTTCAGCTTCGAGAGCATCTGACGGCCCAGGGTGTTCTTGGGGAGCATGCCCTTGACGGCCTTCTCGACGGCCTTCTCGGGGTTGTTCGCGAGCAGGTCGTCGTAGCGGACGGAGCGCAGACCACCCGGGTAGCCGGAGTGGCGGTACGCCAGCTTCTGCTGCCGCTTGTTGCCGGACAGGTGCACCTTGTCGGCGTTGATGATGATGACGAAGTCACCAGCGTCGACGTGCGGCGCGTAGATCGGCTTGTGCTTGCCGCGCAGGAGGGTGGCGGCGGTGGTCGCCAGACGACCCAGGACGACGTCCTGGGCGTCGATGACGTGCCACTGGCGCGTGATGTCGCCGGGCTTGGGGCTGTACGTACGCACGGTTCGTAGCCTTCGCTTCTTCAGTGAATGGTCCTGACAAGGTCACCGAAGACGATCACGACAGCCCTGACCGCACAGCGGTGACGCAAACCGCGTGCTGGTCGCTGGTCATCGGCCCGGTGGACCGGTGTAAGGGCCGGGTCCGTGAGAAGAGCCAAGCCAATACACAACGAACATGCAGGATACCCGTGCGGCACTCCGGGGGTCAAAACGGGGTTGCCCGGGTCGTTCCCGCGTGTTCCGCGTCCCAGTGTACGGGCGGCGGGCTCCCGCCACGGCGGGCGCCGCCCGCGGCGGGCGCCGTTAAGATGCGCCCCATGAGCTATGGGCAGGGGGGCGGTCCGCAGTCCCAGTGGGACCCGTGGACACCGCATTCTCAGCAGCCGTCCAGCGGCGACGACCAGACCCCGGACTGGGCGGCACTCGCCGAGGCGTCCGAGTCTCGGACCAAGCGGCGCAGGCTGCTGTTCATCGGGGGCGGAGCGCTGGCCACGGTCGCCGTGGGCGCGGCCGTCGCCGTCGCCGTGGTGTCCGCGAACAGCGACGACGACGCCTCCGGCGGCCCCGCCTCCCAGCTGCCCGCCACCGCCACCCTGCCGAGCGGCTCGGCCGGCGCGCCCTCCTTCGAGCCGACCACCGCCCCGCCCCCGCTGGATCCGAAGGACTTCATATCCAGCGCGCGCAAGGACACGGCCCCCCTCGGCCCGGACACCCTCTTCCCCGGCGCCCGCCTCACCATGAACGAGGCCGCCTACGCCAAGGGCCCCACCGCCGACACCAAGGACTGCGCCTCCGCCGTCCAGGGCAGCCTGGCCAAGGCCCTCACCGGCAACGGCTGCACCCGTGTGATCCGTGCCACCTACACCCGCGACGGCATCGACGTCACCGTCGGTGTCGCCGTCTTCGACAGCGAGGCACAGGCGGCCAAGGCCAAGAGCCAGACCGACAAGAAGAGCATCGTCAAGCCGCTCACCGGCAGCGGCGTCAAGGACTTCTGCTCCGGCGCGGTCTGCCGCTCCACCACCAACTCCTACGGCCGCTACGCCTACTTCACCCTCGCCGGCTTCCCCGGCGACAAGGACGTCACGACCAAGGACACCAAGGTCTTCCGCAGCGGCGACGACCTCGCCGAGTACGCGTTCCGGCAGATCCGCCGGCGCGGCGAGGCCCAGGCGTCCGCGGCCGCCACCCGGTAGCCGCGCGGGCGGGACCGGCCCCTACCGGCGCCGCAGCCGCAGCCGCAGCGGCACCACCGCCGACTCCAGCTGGGTGCGCAGCGTCATCTTCGACACACCCTCGGCGCGCTGCCCGAACCGGATCGGCACCTCGGCGGCCCGGTGCCCCGCCCGCACCGCCCGGTACTTCAGCTCGACCTGGAAGCTGTAGCCCGCGCTGTCCAGCGTCGAGAGATCCACGTCGCGCAGGACCGCCGCCGACCACAGGTTGAAGCCCGCCGTGATGTCCCTGATCCGCGTGCCGAGCACGGCGCGCGCGTAGGCGTTCGCGAACCGGGAGAGCAGCACCCGGTGCGCGCCCCACTCCTCGTCCAGCGAGCCGCCCGCCGCGTACCGGCTGCCCACCACGAGACCGGCCCCGGTGGCGAGCGCCTCGCGCAGCATGCGCGGCACCGCCTCGGCGGGATGGCTGCCGTCGGCGTCCATCTGCACGACCCAGTCGGCGCCGTCCGCCAGCGCGGCCGTCATGCCCGCGACGTACGCCCGGCCGAGACCGTCCTTCTCCGTGCGGTGCAGGACGCTCATCCGGGCGCCGCCCCCGGCACCGGCCGTGCCGTACTCCCGCGCCAGCTCCTCGGCGATCCGGCCGGTGCCGTCCGGACTGGAGTCGTCGACCACCAGCAGCCGCAGCCCGGCCAGCGGCAGGCCCAGCACCGCCGCCGCCGTGCGCGGCAGGCTCCCCGCCTCGTTGTACGTCGGCATCACCACCGTGACCCGCGCGTCCTCGCCGCCGCCGCCGTCGCCGCCGTCTTGAGATCGCCCCATCGGCTCCTCCGGCTCCCTCATCGCTGCCCGCCCTCCCTGCTCTCCCCGGCCGCCCCCACCGGCCCGGAGCCGCCCAGCGCCCAGAACCGCCAGCCCGCCGCCGTCCAGCGGTCCGCGTCCAGCACGCCCCTGCCGTCCACGATCCGCGGACGGTACACCAGCGCCGCCGCCCGGACCGGATCGACCTCGCGGAACTGCGGCCACTCGGTCAGATGCAGCACCAGCTCAGCGCCGCGCAGCGCCTCCTCGGCCGACAGCGCGTAGCCGAGCAGCGGGAACGCCTCGCGCGCGTTGTCCATGGCCACGGGGTCGTAGACCGTCACATCGGCACCGTCGAGACCGAGCCGCGCGGCCACGTTCAGCGCGGGCGAGTCGCGGACGTCGTCGGAGTCCGGCTTGAAGGCCGCGCCCAGGACGGCCACCCGCGCCCCGAGGACCGTGCCCCCGCACAGCTCCCGGGCCATCGCGATCACCCGGTCCCGGCGCCGCATGTTGATCGCGTCGACCTGGCGCAGCAGCCCCAGGTCCACGCCCAGCTCGGCGGCCCGGTGCGCGAAGGCCCGGATGTCCTCGGGCAGGCAGCCCCCGCCGAAACCCGCCCCGGCCCGCAGGAACGCCGGCCCGATCCGCCCGTCGAGCCCCAGCGCCTCGGCCAGCCGCCGTACGTCACCGCCGGTGGCCTCGCACACCTCGGCCATCGCGTTGATGAAGGAGATCCTGGTGGCCAGGAAGGAGTTCGCGGCCGTCTTCACCAGCTCGGCGGTGGCGAACCCGGTGACGACCAGCGGCGTCCCGGCGCCCAGCAGCGGCGCGTACACGGTCCGCAGCAGCCGCTCGGCACGCGCCGTGCGCACCCCGAACACCAGCCGGTCGGGCCGCAGCGTGTCCCGGACGGCGAAGCCCTCCCGCAGGAACTCCGGGTTCCAGGCGATCTCCACGCCGTGCGCCGCGGCCAGCCGGTCCGCCGTGCCCACCGGCACCGTCGACCTGCCCACCAGCAGCGCGCCCTTGCGCGTGTGCCCCGCGATGGCGGCGAAGGCGCGCTCCACACAGGTCAGGTCGGCCGCGTCGCCGCCCTGGCGCTGCGGGGTGCCCACACACACGAAGTGCACCTGGCCGAAGGCGCCCGCCTCCTCGAAGGAGGTGGTGAACCGCAGCCGTCCGCTCGCCGTGTGCCGGGCGACCAACGGCGCGAGCCCCGGCTCGTGGAACGGCACCCGCCCGGCGCCCAGCGCGGCGACCTTGCCCCGGTCGACGTCGACGCCGGCCACCTCGTGCCCCAGCTCCGCCATGCAGGCGGCGTGCGTGGCACCCAGGCGGCCGGTGCCGATGACGGTGAGCCGCATGCGTCCGCCCTCCTCGCCGTACGGCCGCCGCCACCGCGCGGCGGGCGGGCCGCTCGGGCGAGTTCCCCGCCGCGCCCCCTCCCTACCCGCTCAGCAGCAGCCGGCGGCGGGCAGCGACCGCTTGTTGCGCGCCTCCCGGCTGCGCGCGGCCAGCAGCTCGTCGGCCGGGTAGCCGACCTCCTCCAGCGTCAGCCCGTGCGGCCGTACGACATGCACGGCGGAGTCCCGTACGCCCGCGGCCAGCACCTTTCCGGGCCAGTCGGGCGGGCGGTGGCCGTCGCCGACGAAGAGCAGCGCGCCGATCAGCGAGCGCACCATGTTGTGGCAGAACGCGTCCGCGCGGACCGTGGCCGTGACGATCCCGTCCGCCCCGCGCTCCAGGCTGAGCTGCTGAAGGGTGCGGATGGTGGTCGCGCCCTCGCGCTTCTTGCAGTACGCGGCGAAGTCGTGCTCGCCGAGCAGGGCGCGGGCGGCCTCGTTCATGGCGTCGACGTCCAGCGGCCAGTCGTGCCACAGGACGTGGCCGCGCAGCAGCGGGTCGACCCCGCCCGCGTTGTCGGTGACCCGGTAGGCGTAGCGGCGCCAGACGGCGGAGAAACGGGCGTTGAAGCCGCTCGGGGCGGGCCGCAGCGCCCAGACGCGCACGTCCTTGGGCAGCCGCCCGGCGAGCCGTTTGAGCAGCTTCTCGTGGTGCTCGCGCCAGACCTCCTCCGGCAGGTCCACATGGGCCACCTGGCCGCGCGCGTGCACCCCGGCGTCGGTCCGCCCGGCGACGGTCAGCTCGTACGTCCGCTGCGAGCGCGTGACCGTGCGCAGCGCGTCCTCGATCTCGCCCTGCACGGTGCGCTTCCCGCCGGCCTGCTTGGCCCAGCCGTGGAAGCCGCCGCCGTCGTAGGACAGGTCGAGGCGGACGCGGACATGACCGGGCTCTGCTTCGTCACTCACGGCGGAATCCTCTCAGGACACCCGACTGTCCGAAAAACACGGAAGCGGTCCGGAGCACACGGAGCACACGGAGCACACGGAAGCGGGCCCGCCCCCGGAAAGGGACGGGCCCGCTTCAGGCGTCAGCCTCAGGCGTCCTTGGACTCCTCGGCCGGAGCCTCGGTGGCCTCGGTCTGCTCGACCTTGGCCTCCTCGGCCTCCTTGACCGCGCGCTTGGTGGCGGCCTCGGCCTCGCCCACGGCGTTCTGCTGCACCGTCAGCGCCTCGACCAGCTCGATGACGGCCATGGGCGCGTTGTCGCCACGGCGGTTACCGATCTTGGTGATGCGGGTGTAGCCACCGGGACGGTTCTCGTACCGCGGGCCGATCTCGGTGAAGAGCGTGTGGACGACGCTCTTGTCCGTGATGACCTGGAGCACCTGACGGCGGTTGTGAAGGTCGCCCTTCTTCGCCTTGGTGACCAGACGCTCGGCGTACGGGCGCAGGCGGCGCGCCTTCGCCTCGGTGGTGGTGATGCGGCCGTGCTCGAACAGCGCCTTCGCGAGGTTCGCGAGGAGGAGCTTCTCGTGCGCGGCGCTGCCGCCCAGACGGGCACCCTTGGTGGGCCTCGGCATGATGTTTCTCCTAGGTGTCTGCCCCGGCCGTACCAGGTACCGGAGTCAGTATCCGAGCAGGCGGTCGCCTGTCGGAGATCCGGGGCTCTTCAGCCCCGGAAGGGGCGCGGGGAACTGCGCGATCAGGCTCAGCGCACCCGCACCCGGTGTCGGACCGTCGGTCCCGAGCCGTCAGTACTGCTCGGTCTCGACGAACCCGGCGTCCGCGTCGTCGTCGGCGCCGAAGGCGTCCGCGGCGGCGGTCGGGTCGAATCCGGGCGGGCTGTCCTTGAGGGCCAGGCCCATGCCGGCCAGCTTCGCCTTGACCTCGTCGATCGACTTCGCACCGAAGTTGCGGATGTCGAGCAGGTCGGCCTCGGAGCGGGCGACGAGCTCACCCACGGAGTGGATGCCCTCGCGCTTGAGGCAGTTGTACGACCGAACGGTGAGCTCCAGCTCCTCGATCGGCAGCGCCAGATCGGCGGCGAGCGCGGCGTCCGTCGGGGACGGACCCATGTCGATGCCCTCGGCGTCGATGTTCAGCTCGCGGGCGAGACCGAACAGCTCCACCAGGGTCTTGCCCGCGGAGGCCATGGCGTCGCGCGGACGCATCGCCTGCTTGGTCTCGACGTCGACGATCAGCTTGTCGAAGTCGGTGCGCTGCTCGACACGGGTGGCCTCGACCTTGTACGTGACCTTGAGCACCGGCGAGTAGATGGAGTCGACCGGGATACGGCCGATCTCCTGGCCCACCTGCTTGTTCTGCACGGCGGAGACATAGCCGCGACCGCGCTCGACGGTCAGCTCCATCTCCAGCTTGCCCTTGCCGTTGAGCGTGGCGAGGACGAGGTCGGGGTTGTGCACCTCGACACCGGCCGGGGGCGCGATGTCGGCGGCGGTGACCAGACCCGGGCCCTGCTTGCGCAGGTACATCACGACCGGCTCGTCGTGCTCCGAGGAGACGACCAGCTGCTTGATGTTGAGGATCAGGTCGGTGACGTCCTCCTTGACGCCCGGCACGGTGGTGAACTCGTGCAGCACGCCGTCGATGCGGATGGACGTGACCGCCGCACCCGGGATCGAGGACAGGAGGGTACGGCGCAGGGAGTTGCCGAGGGTGTAGCCGAAGCCCGGCTCCAGCGGCTCGATGACGAACCGGGAGCGGAACTCGTCGACGACCTCTTCGGTCAACGAAGGTCGCTGAGCGATCAGCATCTGTGGATCAGATCCTTCTTTCGTGGGCGCCCGCTATTTGACGCCCGACGGACCGCACCCGAAGGGGTGCGCATACTGCAAGGGTACGGGCGGCACGGCCCGAAGGAGCCGTACCGCCCGGCAAGCACTGCGAGACGGCGTCAGACGCGACGGCGCTTCGGCGGGCGGCAGCCGTTGTGCGGGGTCGGGGTGACGTCCTGGATGGAGCCGACCTCGAGACCGGTCGCCTGGAGCGAGCGGATGGCGGTCTCACGACCGGAACCCGGGCCCTTGACGAACACGTCGACCTTGCGCATGCCGTGCTCCTGGGCGCGGCGGGCAGCCGACTCGGCGGCCATCTGCGCGGCGAACGGCGTGGACTTGCGGGAGCCCTTGAAGCCGACGTGGCCGGCGGAGGCCCAGGAGATCACGTTGCCGCTGGGGTCGGTGATCGAAACGATGGTGTTGTTGAACGTGCTCTTGATGTGCGCGTGGCCGTGAGCGACGTTCTTCTTTTCCTTGCGGCGCACCTTCTTGGCAGCGCCCTGACGTCCCTTGGGGGGCATGTCGTTCTCCTACGGGAGGTGGTCGGTCCTACAGCGAAGACCGCTGGACGGCGAGTCCGCTGCGGACTACTTCTTGCCCGGCTTCTTCTTGCCGGCGATGGCGCGACGCGGGCCCTTGCGGGTACGGGCGTTCGTGCTGGTGCGCTGACCGCGGACGGGCAGACCGCGGCGGTGCCGCAGACCCTGGTAGCAGCCGATCTCGACCTTGCGGCGGATGTCGGCCTGGATCTCGCGACGGAGGTCACCCTCGGTCTTGATGTTGTTGTCGACGTACTCGCGGATCGCGACGAGCTGCTCCTCGGAGAGGTCGCGAACGCGGGTGTTCGGGTCGATGCCGGTGGCGTCCAGCGTCTGCTGGGACAGGGTCCGGCCGATGCCGAACACATAGGTCAGGGCGACCTCCACGCGCTTTTCGCGCGGGATGTCAACACCGGAAACGCGTGCCATTCAATGGCTCCAGTTTGATCTTCGGAGGTCTTCCACAGGACCGGTGCCCAGCCGCCGTACCAGGTACGAACTGGGTCCCCGGCCTCCGAACCGGGGGTGTCGAGCGTGCGCGCACGCCGCTCGGGTCCTGCGTATGAACATATTCAGCTCGCGTCGCGCGAATCTCTGCGATTGCGGTGCAGAGGGAGCGGTCGGTCGTGCGTCAGCCCTGGCGCTGCTTGTGGCGCGGGTTCTCGCAGATGACCATGACCCGACCGTGACGGCGGATCACCCTGCACTTGTCGCAGATCTTCTTGACGCTCGGCTTGACCTTCATGGGATGTGAGGTTCTCCGGGTCAGTTGCCGGCGGACCCATGGCCTGGCGGCCACGGGACGTGGGCAAGATCTACTTGTACCGGTAGACGATCCGGCCACGCGTCAGGTCGTACGGAGAAAGCTCCACCACGACCCGGTCGTCAGGGAGGATGCGGATGTAGTGCATACGCATCTTGCCGCTGATGTGTGCCAGGACCTGGTGGCCGTTCTGGAGCTCGACCCTGAACATGGCGTTCGGCAGAGACTCGACGACAGTGCCCTCGATCTCGATGGCACCTTGCTTCTTGGCCACGCTTCGCCCTTCGAATCGACTACCTTGATCGACTCTCTCTGCTTTCCCTTGCGGGCGCATGCGGACACACGGATGCACGAGAGCCGACGAGTCAGTCTACGTCAGCGCACCCGGAAACACGAATCGGGAAAGTCTGCCCCACCCGGGAGATCGTTACGCCGGGCCCGCGCGGACAACTCGTCCCAGCGGGCCCGCGGGTGGGCGCGGATGAGCCGGCGCCAACGCCGGACGGAAATCAGCCCAGCGGATCAGGCGCCGCCGACCCCGTCCCGACGCCCCCCTCGCGGGCTCGGCGCCGGGGGCGCCTCCCAAGCTTCGAGCGGCTGCGCCGGCCTCCGACCGGCGATCACAGCTCGGCCGCGGGTCAGCCCAGCGGATCAGGCGCCGCCGTCACACCCAGCTCGGCCAGCTTCGCGCGGCCGCCGTCGGGGGAGGTCAGGACCAGCGGGCCCTGTTCGGTCAGGGCCACCGAGTGCTCCCAGTGCGAGGACCAGGTGCCGTCCGTGGTGATGACCGTCCACTCGTCGTCCAGGACGCGGGTCCTCGGGGTGCCGAGGGAGACCATGGGCTCGATGGCCAGGCAGAAGCCGGGGACCAGCTTGGGGCCCTTGCCGCGGCGGCGGTCGACGTAGTTCAGCAGATGCGGGTCCATGTGCATCTCGGTGCCGATGCCGTGGCCGCCGTAGTCCTCGATGATCCCGTACTTGCCGCCGCCGGGCTTGGGCTGGCGGCGGATGTACGTCTCGACGGCACGGGAGATGTCCACGAGCCGGTTGCCCTGCTTCATGGCCGCGATGCCCGCCCACATCGACTCCTCGGTCACCCGCGACAGCTCGACCAGTTCCGGGGCGTGCCCGGAACCGACGAAGGCGGTGTACGCCGCGTCACCGTGCCAGCCGTCGACGATCGCGCCGCAGTCGATGGAGATGATGTCGCCGTCCTTGAGGACGACGTCCTCGGAGGGGATGCCGTGCACGACGACCTCGTTGACCGAGGTGCAGATCGTGGCGGGGAAGCCGCCGTAACCGAGGAAGTTCGGCTTGGCGTCGTGCTCGGCCAGCACCTTGCGGGCCACCTGGTCCAGGTCCTTGGTACTCGCGCCCGGCACGGCCGCCTCCCGGGTGGCCGCGTGGATCGCGGCGACGACCAGCCCCGCCGCACGCATCGTGGCGATCTGCTCGGGCGTCTTGATCTGCACCATGGGGACGGGGCCTTTCTTGGAACCGGGGGCCGACTGCTTCAACCATAAGGGCGCCTCGGGGCGCCCACAGCGCAGCCGCGGCCCCCGGCGAAGGGACCGCGGCTGCGACCGTCGTGGCGACTACTGCGTGGCGTCCTCGCGCTTGAGCGCCTCCAGGGCGCGCCGCGTGATCTCGTCCACCGGGCCCAGCGACGAGATCGTCACGACCAGGCCCTGCTTCCGGTAGTAGTCGATGATCGGCTCGGTCTGCGTGTGGTAGACCTCGAGCCGCTTGCGGACGGTGTCCTCGTGGTCGTCGTCCCGCTGGTACAGCTCGCCGCCGCAGACGTCGCAGACGCCTTCCTGCTCGGGCTTGCTGTACGTCACGTGGAAGACGTGACTGGAGTCGTTGCGGCAGATGCGCCGGCCGGCGATCCGCTTCACGACCTCGTCCTCGGGAGCCTCCAGGTCGAGCACCGCGTCCAGCCGGATGCCCTCGCTGCCGAGCGTCTCGTCCAGCGCCTCGGCCTGCGACACATTGCGCGGGAACCCGTCGAGCAGGAACCCGCCCTCGGCGTCCGGCTGCTCCATGCGGTCCTTGGCCATCGCGATGGTGACCTCGTCCGGGACCAGGTTGCCGGCGTCCATGTAGGACTTCGCGAGCTTGCCCAGCTCCGTCTGCCTGCTGATGTTGGCGCGGAACAGGTCACCCGTGGAGATGTGCGGGATCGACAGCTTCTCTGCAAGGCGCGTGGCCTGCGTACCCTTGCCTGCGCCCGGCGGCCCGACGAGGACGATTCGCATCAGCGGAGGAACCCTTCGTAATTGCGCTGCTGGAGCTGGCTCTCGATCTGCTTCACCGTCTCCAGACCCACACCCACGATGATCAGGATGCTGGTACCGCCGAACGGGAAGTTCTGGCTTGCCCCGAAGCCGACCAACGCCACTGTTGGCACGAGAGCGATCAGACCCAAGTACAGCGAACCCGGCCAGGTGATCCGGTTGAGCACGTAGGAAAGGTACTCAGCGGTCGGTCGGCCAGCCCGGATGCCCGGGATGAAGCCACCATACTTCTTCATGTTGTCGGCGACTTCTTCGGGGTTGAAGGAGATCGCCACGTAGAAGAACGCGAAGAACACGATGAGCAAGAAGTACGCGGTGATGTAGATCGGGTGGTCGCCCTTGGTCAGGTTCTGCTGGACCCAGGTCTTCCACCCGGAGTTGCCACCGGAGAACTGCGCGACGAGCGCCGGGATGTAGAGCAGCGACGAGGCGAAGATGACGGGGATCACACCCGCCTGGTTCACCTTGAGCGGGATGTACGTCGACGTACCGCCGTAGGACCGGCGGCCGATCATGCGCTTCGCGTACTGCACCGGGATACGGCGCTGGGCCTGCTCCACGAAGACGACCAGACCGACCATGACCAGGCCGACCAGGAGCACGGTGCCGAACTCGATCCAGCCGCCGGCCAGCTTGCCCGACTTCTTGATCGACCACAGGGCCGACGGGAAGGTGGCGGCGATCGAGATGAACATCAGGATCGACATGCCGTTGCCGATGCCGCGGTCGGTGATCAGCTCACCGAGCCACATGACCGTGACGGTGCCGGCGGTCATGCAGATCACCATGACGATGGTGTTGAAGATCGCCTGGTCCGGGACGATGCTCGACGCCACTGTGCACCCGGAGAACAGGGCGCCGCTGCGGGCGGTGGCCACCAGGCCGGTGCCCTGGAGGATGGCGAGCGCCACCGTCAGGTAGCGGGTGTACTGGGTGATCTTCGCGGTGCCGGACTGGCCCTCCTTCTTGAGGGCCTCCAGACGCGGGATCACCACGGTCAGCAGCTGCAGGATGATGCTCGCCGTGATGTACGGCAGGATCCCGAGGGCGAAGATCGTGATCTGGAGCAGCGCGCCGCCGCTGAACATGTTGACCAGACCGAACAGCCCCTGGTTGCCCGAGGCCTCGGTCACGCACTGCTGCACGGCCTTGTAGTTGACACCCGGGATCGGGACGTGGGTACCGACCCGGTACACCACGACGATGCCGAGCGTGAAGAGCAGCTTCTTGCGCAGGTCGGGCGTCCTGAACGCCCGGACGAAGCCGGTGAGCACGGTGCCTCCTGCGACCCCCGCGCACGTGCGTCAGGGTGACGGTTTTGAGGTTCCAACAGAGAACGACGAATGGACAACGGACGACTGCCGCTCCGGGTGCCCGAGGTGCGGCGTCCGGTGGAAGTGGACAGTGCAGGCCACCTTACCGGCGATACCGCCCCCCTAGGAACGACCAACCGGGGATACCCCATTTGTGGGTATCCCCGGTCGGGACGTTCAGGTCATCAAGACGTCCGAGGGATTCAGACGAGCTCGGTGACGCTACCGCCGGCGGCGGTGATCTTCTCCTTGGCGGACCCGGAGACGGCGTCGACCGTCACCTGGAGCGCCACGGAGACCTCGCCCTGGCCGAGGACCTTGACGAGGCTGTTCTTGCGAACGGCACCCTTGGCCACCAGGCCCTCGACGGTGACCTCGCCACCCTCGGGGTACAGCGCGGCCAGCTTGTCGAGGTTCACGACCTGGTACTCGGTCTTGAACGGGTTCTTGAAGCCCTTCAGCTTCGGAAGACGCATGTGGAGGGGCATCTGGCCACCCTCGAAGCGCTCCGGAACCTGGTAGCGGGCCTTCGTGCCCTTGGTACCACGACCGGCCGTCTTACCCTTCGACGCCTCACCACGACCCACACGGGTCTTGGCGGTCTTGGCGCCCGGGGCGGGACGGAGGTTGTGGATCTTGAGCGGGTTCTGCTCCGCCATGATCAGTCGACCTCCTCGACCGTCACGAGGTGGCGGACGGTGTGCACCATGCCGCGGAACTCGGGACGATCCTCCTTGACGACCACGTCACCCAGGCGCTTGAGGCCCAGGGAACGCAGGGTGTCGCGGTGGTTCTGCTTGCTGCCGATGTAGGACTTCGTCTGCGTGATCTTGAGCTGCGCCATGATTACGCACCCGCCCCGGCACGCGCACGAAGGAGAGCCGCGGGGGCGACGTCCTCGAGCGGCAGACCGCGGCGGGCCGCGACCTCCTCGGGACGCTGCAGGCCCTTGAGGGCCGCCACGGTGGCGTGCACGATGTTGATCGCGTTGTCGGAGCCCAGGGACTTCGACAGGATGTCGTGGATACCGGCGCACTCGAGCACGGCGCGCACCGGACCACCGGCGATAACACCGGTACCGGGCGACGCGGGCTTGAGCAGCACGACGCCGGCAGCCTTCTCACCCTGGATCGGGTGCGGGATGGTGCCCTGGATGCGGGGGACCTTGAAGAAGTGCTTCTTGGCCTCCTCAACACCCTTGGCGATGGCGGCCGGCACCTCCTTGGCCTTGCCGTATCCGACACCCACGGTGCCGTCACCGTCGCCCACCACGACCAGCGCGGTGAAGCTGAAGCGACGACCACCCTTCACAACCTTGGCGACACGGTTGATCGCGACGACGCGCTCGACGTACGCGGTCTTCTCGGCGGCAGCTGCGCCGCCGTCACGGCCCTTCCGGTCCCGCCGCTCGCCGCCACCGGCACCGCCACCGCGGCGCTGGGGTCCAGCCATTGGAATTACCTCTCTCTGTTTCCGCTAGCTCGGAACCGGCTCAGAACTTCAGGCCGGCTTCGCGGGCGGCGTCCGCCAGGGCGGCGATGCGCCCGGCGTACTGGTTGCCACCACGGTCGAACACGACAGCCTCGACACCGGCGGCCTTGGCACGCTCGGCGACCAGGGCGCCGACCTGCTTGGCCTGCGCGGACTTGTCGCCCTCGCCGCCGCGGATCGACGTGTCCAGCGTGGACGCCGATGCCACGGTGTGGCCCTTGAGGTCGTCGATCACCTGCGCCACGATGTGGCGGTTGGAGCGGGTCACGACCAGACGGGGGCGCTCCGCCGTACCGGAGATCCGCTTGCGGATCCGGATGTGACGGCGCTTGATCGCGGCGCGCTTGTAGGCGTCGCCCTTGAGGATCTTCTGCCCGTATGCCATGGCTTACTTACCCGCCTTTCCGACCTTGCGGCGGATGACTTCGCCCTCGTACTTGACACCCTTGGCCTTGTACGGGTCGGGCTTGCGCAGCTTGCGGATGTTCGCCGCAACCTCGCCGACCTTCTGCTTGTCGATACCCTCGACCGAGAAGCGGGTGGGGGCCTCGACCTTGAAGGTGATGCCCTCGGGTGCCTCGACGGTGATCGGGTGGCTGTAGCCGAGCGCGAACTCCAGGTTCGAACCCTTGGCCGTCACGCGGTAACCGACACCGCTGATCTCGAGCTTCTTCACGTAACCCTGGGTCACGCCGGTGATCATGTTCGCCACCAGCGTGCGGGACAGGCCGTGCAGGGCCTTGTTCTGACGCTCGTCGTTGGGGCGGGTGACGTTCAGAACGCCGTCCTCACCCTTGGCGATGTCGATCGGCGCCGCGACGGTGTGGGTCAGTTCGCCCTTGGGGCCCTTGACCTTGACCGTACGGCCGTCGATGGTGACGTCCACGCCGGCGGGAACCGTGATGGGGAGCTTGCCAATACGCGACATAGCTGTTTCCTCCGTTCCCTTCCGCTACCAGACGTAGGCGAGGACTTCCCCACCCACGCCCTTCTTGCCGGCCTGCTTGTCGGTGAGGAGCCCGTGCGACGTGGAGATGATCGCCACGCCGAGGCCGCCCAGCACCTTGGGCAGGTTGGTGGACTTCGCGTAGACCCGGAGACCGGGCTTCGAGATCCGCTTGATGCCCGCGATGGAGCGCTCACGGTTCGGGCCGTACTTCAGCTCGAGGACGAGGTTCTTGCCGACCTCGGCGTCCTCGGTCTTCCAGCCGGTGATGAAGCCCTCCTGCTGGAGGATCTCCGCGATGTGCGACTTGATCTTCGATGCCGGCATCGTCACGGAGTCGTGGTATGCCGAGTTCGCGTTCCGCAGACGCGTAAGCATGTCTGCGATCGGATCAGTCATGGTCATGAATTGGCCTTCGGCCTCTCTCGCCGGGGTTTCCTGGTGCGCCATCCCTCTCCCCGATCCGAGACGGGACGGGTGCGGCGCGGTGGACCTACGGCGTAGTAAGTCGTTTAGGGCGCGGCGGGCGCCCAACCCCACAAGCCTAAGGCATGGGGGGTGGGTCGCCTGCCGACCCCGGTTGCTTACCGAGAGTCCTGGTTAACCCAAGTGGGCTGTTACCAGGAGCTCTTGGTCACGCCCGGCAGCTCGCCACGGTGAGCCATCTCACGAAGGCACACGCGGCACAGGCCGAACTTGCGGTACACGGAGTGCGGGCGGCCGCAGCGCTGGCAGCGGGTGTAGCCACGCACCCCGAACTTGGGCTTGCGAGCAGCCTTCGCGATGAGAGCCTTCTTCGCCATCTCGCTCACGCCTCCTTGAACGGGAAGCCGAGGTGACGGAGAAGGGCGCGGCCCTCTTCGTCGTTGGTCGCCGTGGTGACCACGGTGATGTCCATACCCCGGACACGGTCGATCTTGTCCTGGTCGATCTCGTGGAACATGACCTGCTCCGTGAGACCGAAGGTGTAGTTGCCACGGCCGTCGAACTGCTTGGGGGACAGGCCGCGGAAGTCGCGGATACGCGGCAGCGCGAGCGACAGGGTGCGGTCCAGGAACTCCCACATGCGGTCGCCACGGAGCGTGACGTGGGCACCGATCGGCTGGCCCTCACGCAGCTTGAACTGCGCGATGGACTTGCGGGCCTTGGTGACCGCGGGCTTCTGGCCGGTGATCGTGGTGAGGTCGCGGATGGCGCCCTCGATCAGCTTGGAGTCGCGGGCGGCGTCGCCCACACCCATGTTGACCACGATCTTGACGAGGCCCGGGATCTGCATGACGTTCTCGTACTTGAACTCGTCACGCAGCTTGGGGGCGATCTCGCCGCGGTACTTCTGCTTCAGACGCGGGGCAGTGGTGGTAGCCATCAGATGTCCTCACCCGTCCGCTTGGCAACGCGGATCTTGTTGCCCTCGTCGTCGAAGCGGTAACCGACGCGCGTGACGACCTTGCTGCCGTCCTTCTCCACGACCAGCTGGACGTTGGAGACGTGGATCGGGGCCTCGGTGGTCACGATGCCGCCGGCCTGGGAACCGCCGGCGGTGGGGCCGGCCTTGGTGTGCTTCTTGACCCGGTTGACACCCTCGACCAGGACGCGGTCCTCGCGGGGGAAGGCCGCGATGACCTTGCCCTGCTTGCCCTTGTCCTTACCGGTGATGACCTGGACCAGGTCGCCCTTCTTGATCTTCATGCTCACAGCACCTCCGGCGCGAGGGAGATGATCTTCATGAACTTCTTCTCGCGCAGCTCACGGCCGACCGGGCCGAAGATACGGGTGCCGCGAGGGTCGCCGTCGTTCTTCAGAATGACGGCGGCGTTCTCGTCGAAGCGGATGTACGAGCCGTCCGGACGGCGGCGCTCCTTGACGGTGCGAACGATGACCGCCTTGACGACGTCACCCTTCTTCACGTTGCCACCGGGGATCGCGTCCTTGACGGTGGCGACGATGACGTCACCGATGCCCGCGTAGCGGCGACCGGAGCCACCGAGCACACGGATGCAAAGGATTTCCTTCGCACCAGTGTTGTCGGCGACACGCAGCCGCGACTCCTGCTGGATCACGTCTATCTCCTGTTTGTCTGCCGGTTCCCCGGGGGCCGCTCAGCGAGCGGCCCCCGGAGCCTGGCGGAACTGTCCTGCGGATGGTCCCCGCAGGAATTACTTGGCCTTCTCGAGGATCTCGACGACGCGCCAGCGCTTCGTCGCGGACAGCGGCCGGGTCTCCATGAGGAGGACGCGGTCGCCGACGCCCGCGGCGTTCTGCTCGTCGTGCGCCTTGAGCTTGTTCGTACGGCGGATGACCTTGCCGTACAGCGCGTGCTTGACGCGGTCCTCGACGGCGACGACGACGGTCTTGTCCATCTTGTCGCTGACGACGAGACCCTCACGGGTCTTGCGGAAGCCGCGCGCCTCTGCGTTCTCAGTCACGTTCTTCTCGCTCATGCGTTCTCCACCGTTTCGATGCCCAGCTCACGCTCGCGCATCAGGGTGTAGATCCGCGCGATGTCCTTACGGACCGCCTTCAGACGGCCGTGGTTCTCGAGCTGGCCCGTCGCCGCCTGGAAACGGAGGTTGAACAGCTCTTCCTTGGCCTCGCGGAGCTTACCCAGAAGCTCCTCGTTGCCCAGCTCGCGCAGCTCGGACGCCTTGGTACCGGCCGACATCACGCTTCACCTGCCTCGCGCTTGACGATCCGGCACTTCATCGGCAGCTTGTGGGCCGCACGAGTCAGCGCCTCACGGGCGATCTTCTCGTTGGGGTACGACAGCTCGAACATGACGCGTCCGGGCTTCACGTTCGCGATCCACCACTCCGGCGAACCCTTACCGGAACCCATGCGGGTCTCGGCCGGCTTCTTGGTGAGGGGACGGTCCGGGTAGATGTTGATCCAGACCTTGCCGCCACGCTTGATGTGGCGGGTCATCGCGATACGGGCCGCCTCGATCTGGCGGTTCGTGACGTAGGCCGGGGTCAGCGCCTGGATGCCGTACTCGCCGAACGCAACCTGCGTGCCACCCTTGGCCATGCCGTCGCGCTTGGGGTGGTGCTGCTTGCGGTGCTTGACCCTACGGGGGATCAGCATGGTGGTCAGGCCTCCGTTCCGGTGCTCTCAGCCGGAGCCGCAGCGGCCGGAGCCTCGGCCTTGGGGGCCTCGGCGGCCGGAGCCTGCTGCTGCTGCGGCTTGCGACCGCGCCGCTCGCCACCGCGGCCACCACGGGCCGGGCGGTCGGCACCGCCGCGGGCCGGGCGGTTACCCGCACGGGCCGCAGCGTTCTCGGCGCGGACCTCGGCGATGTTCTTGACGTCGCCCTTGTAGATCCAGACCTTCACGCCGATGCGGCCGAAGGTCGTCTTGGCCTCGAAGAAGCCGTAGTCCACGTTCGCGCGGAGCGTGTGCAGGGGCACACGGCCCTCGCGGTAGAACTCCGAGCGGGACATCTCGGCGCCACCGAGGCGGCCGCCGCACTGGATCTTGATGCCCTTGGCGCCGGCCTTCATCGCCGACTGCATGCTCTTGCGCATGGCACGGCGGAAGGAGACGCGGGAGGAGAGCTGCTCGGCGACGGCCTGGGCAACCAGCTGAGCGTCGGTCTCGGGGTTCTTGACCTCGAGGATGTTCAGCTGGACCTGCTTGCCGGTGAGCTTCTCGAGGTCACCGCGGATGCGGTCGGCCTCGGCGCCGCGGCGGCCGATGACGATGCCCGGACGCGCGGTGTGGATGTCCACCCGCACACGGTCACGGGTGCGCTCGATCTCGACCTTGGAGATGCCGGCGCGCTCCATGCCGGACGTCATCATCCGACGGATGGCGACGTCTTCCTTGACGTAGTCCTTGTACAGCTTGTCGGCGTACCAACGCGACTTGAAGTCGGTCGTGACACCGAGCCGGAACCCGTGCGGGTTTACCTTCTGGCCCATTACCGGGTTCCTTCCTTGCTGCTGACGACCACGGTGATGTGGCTGGTCCGCTTGCGGATCCGGTAGGCACGGCCCTGGGCGCGCGGCCTGAACCGCTTCAGGGTCGGGCCCTCGTCGACGTAGGCCTCGGAAATGAAGAGGCTGTCGGCGTCGGTGTGGTCGTAGTTGTGCGCGGCGTTGGCGATGGCGCTGTCCAGCACCTTGCCGACCGGCACGCTCGCGGCCTGCGGGGCGAAACGCAGGACCGCCTGAGCCTCCGTGGCATCCATGCCACGAATGAGGTCCACCACACGGCGGGCCTTCATGGGCGTGACGCGGATGTACCGCGCCTGGGCCCTGGCTTCCATGGTTGTCCCTTCAGTGTTTGTCATGATCTTTCACACCCCGCTGACTAGCGGCGCTTCGACTTCCGGTCGTCCTTCACGTGACCCCGGAAGGTGCGCGTCGGCGAGAACTCGCCGAGCTTGTGGCCGACCATGGACTCGGTGACAAACACCGGGATGTGGGTCTTGCCGTTGTGCACCGCGATCGTGTGGCCGAGCATCGCCGGGACGATCATCGAGCGACGGGACCAGGTCTTGATGACGTTCTTGGTGCCTGCTTCGTTCTGTACGTCCACCTTCTTGATCAGGTGGTCGTCGACGAAAGGCCCCTTCTTCAAGCTACGAGGCATCTCAACCCGTCCTTAGCGCTTCTTGTTCGTCTTGCGGCGGCGGACGATGTACTTGTTGCTCGCCTTCTTGGGAGAACGAGTACGACCTTCCTTCTGACCCCAGGGGCTGACCGGGTGGCGGCCACCCGAGGTCTTGCCCTCACCACCACCGTGGGGGTGGTCAACCGGGTTCATCGCCACACCGCGAACGGTCGGGCGGACGCCCAGCCAGCGCTTGCGGCCGGCCTTGCCCCAGTTGATGTTGCTCTGCTCGGCGTTGCCGACCTCGCCGACCGTGGCGCGGCAGCGCTGGTCGACCAGGCGGATCTCACCGGACGGCATGCGGAGGTGGGCCATCGTGCCCTCCTTCGCGAGCAGCTGCACGGAGGCACCGGCGGAGCGGGCGAACTTGGCACCGCCACCGGGACGGAGCTCGATCGCGTGGATCGTGGTACCGACCGGGATGTTGCGGAGAGCCAGGTTGTTGCCCGGCTTGATGTCGGCCCCGGGACCGTTCTCGACGCGGTCGCCCTGCTGGAGGTTGCGCGGGGCGAGGATGTAGCGCTTCTCGCCGTCCGCGTAGTGCAGCAGCGCGATGCGCGCGGTGCGGTTGGGGTCGTACTCGATGTGCGCGACCTTCGCCGGCACGCCGTCCTTGTCGTGACGACGGAAGTCGATCACGCGGTAGGCGCGCTTGTGTCCGCCACCCTGGTGGCGAACGGTCACACGACCGGAATTGTTACGGCCGCCCTTGCTGTGCAGGGGACGGACCAGCGACTTCTCCGGCGTGGACCGCGTGACCTCGACGAAGTCGGCGACGCTGGCGCCACGACGGCCAGGAGTCGTCGGCTTGTACTTGCGGATACCCATTGTCTCTCAGTCCTCGGAAAGTGATTCCGAAATCTGGACGCTCCAGACCACCGTCAGGCGGTCGGACCGCCGAAGATGTCGATACGGTCGCCGTCGGCGAGGGTCACGATCGCGCGCTTGGTGGCGGCACGCTGACCGAAGCCGGTCTTGGTGCGCTTGCGCTTGCCCTGGCGGTTGATCGTGTTGACGCCGGTGACCTTGACCTCGAAGACCGCCTGGACGGCCTGCTTGATCTGGGTCTTGTTGGCGTTCGGGTCGACGATGAACGTGTACTTGTTCTCGTCGAGGAGCGCGTAGCTCTTCTCCGACACGACCGGCTTGAGCAGGACGTCACGGTGGTCCGTGTACGACTTGCTCAGCGGGGTCTCGACGGTGTTCTTGCCCTCGGCGGCGTGGCGGCGCGCCTTGGCGACGCGCGCGGCCTTGGCGGCCTTGGCGGCCTTCGAGGCGATGGAGGGGTGACGCGTAGCCATCAGGCCTCGCTCCCTTCGGTGTCGTTGGCCTTGTTCGGGCCGGCGACGAAGGACTCGAAAGCGGCCTTGGTGAAGACCACGTCGTCCGAGACGAGAACGTCGTACGTGTTCAGCTGGCCCGGCTCCAGGATGTGGACCTGGGGCAGGTTGCGGGCGGACAGCCACGCGGCCTCGTCGGCGCGGTCGACGACCAGGAGCAGGTTCTTGCGCTCCGAGATCTTGCCGAACAGCGTCCGGGCGGCCTTGGTGGAGGCGGTCTCACCCTCGACCACGCCGGAGACGACGTGGATGCGGTTGTGGCGGGCCCGGTCGGTGAGGGCGTGGCGCAGGGCCGCGGCCTTCATCTTCTTCGGGGTCCGCTGCGAGTAGTCGCGCGGCACGGGACCGTGCACGACGCCACCACCGGCGAACTGCGGCGCGCGGGTCGAGCCCTGACGGGCACGGCCGGTGCCCTTCTGGCGGTACGGCTTCTTGCCACCGCCGCGGACTTCGCCACGCGTCTTGGTCTTGTGGGTGCCCTGGCGGGCAGCGGCCAGCTGTGCGACGACGACCTGGTGGATCAGCGGAATGCTGACCTTCTCAACGCCGAAGATCTCCGCGGGGAGCTCGACGGTACCGGCCTTCTCGCCCGCCGGCGAAAGGATCTCAACAGTGCTCATCGGTTACCTCAGGCCCCCTTGGCCGCGGTGCGGACCAGGACGAGGCCGCCGTTCGGACCGGGAACCGCGCCCTTGATGAGCAGCAGACCCTTCTCCGCGTCAACGGCGTGGACGGTCAGGTTCTGGGTGGTGACCCGCTCGTTGCCCATACGACCCGCCATGCGGAGGCCCTTGAACACACGGCCCGGGGTGGCGCAGCCACCGATGGAACCGGGCGAGCGGTGCTTGCGCTGGGTGCCGTGACCGGCGCCGAGGCCCTTGAAGTTGTGACGCTTCATGACACCGGCGAAGCCCTTGCCCTTGCTCTTGCCGGTGACGTCGACCTTGATGCCCGCCTCGAAGACCTCGGCGGTGACTTCCTGGCCGAGGGTGTACTCGGAGGCGTCCGCGGTGCGGATCTCGACGAGGTGACGGCGGGGGGTGACGTCGGCCTTGGCGAAGTGGCCCTTGAGGGGCTTGTTCACCTTGCGCGGGTCGATCTCGCCGAAGGCGATCTGGACCGACTCGTAGCCGTCGACATCGTTCGTACGGACCTGGGTGACGACGTTGGGGCCGGCCTTGACGACGGTGACCGGAACAACACGGTTGTTCTCGTCCCACACCTGCGTCATGCCGAGCTTCTCGCCCAGGATGCCCTTGATCTGCTTAGCCATTCTCAGATCACCAGCCCTCAGAGCTTGATCTCGATGTCGACACCGGCCGGGAGGTCGAGTCGCATCAGAGAGTCAACGGTCTTGGGGGTCGGGTCGAGAATGTCGATCAGGCGCTTGTGCGTGCGCATCTCGAAGTGCTCGCGCGAGTCCTTGTACTTGTGCGGCGACTTGATGACGCAGTACACGTTCTTCTCAGTGGGCAGCGGCACCGGGCCCGCGACCGACGCACCAGTGCGGGTCACCGTCTCGACGATCTTCTTCGCCGAAGAGTCGATGACCTCGTGGTCGTAGGCCTTGAGCCGGATGCGGATCTTCTGTCCCGCCATGGCTACTTCGTAGTCCTGTCTCTTCTTACGCTCTGGAACCCGGTGTCTTCCTGGTTCCCCTTGGTCTTCGCCGACCCACGCGGTCGGGTGTGTCGCGCTCTCGCCGACATGGATGTCCCTTGTGAGGACATCCCTGCGGGATTGCGCGGCCCTACCGAAGCCGCAGGCCGGGGATCGAAGACCCACCGGGCGCCTGGCCGGTGCCGCGCCCACGCTTCCCGGAAGATTCCCGTACGTCCGCCCCAGCGCTGCCGTGAGGCAGTTAGGGCGACGAGTACTGTGGGACTCGCTTCCGGTCCTCCCGGCGGGAGGCGCGCAGCATCAACACTCGGCCGAGCAACTCCGACAGTCTGCCATACGGGACGGCGGCCTGGCCAATCGAGCCGAAGAGATTACCCCGAAGGTGACGCAGGTCAAACCGGCGGGCGGGGCGGCAGGGGCGAGAGCGGGTCCCGGAGCATGGACTGTCTGGTCCACAGACACGACGCCGCCGTCGCCCGGTGAGGCGGGGTGGTCGAGAGATCAGCTCTCCGCCGCGTACGACACAAAATCCGCCCAGACACCCGGCGCCAGCGCGAGCCGGGGGCCGCTGGCGTTCTTGGAGTCGCGGACGTGGATGGTGGTGGGGGCGTGGGCCACCTCGACGCAGTCGTTGCCGTTGCTGCTGCTGCTGTAGCTGCTCTTGAACCAGTGGAGGGCCACTTCGACGCAGTCGTTGCCGTTGCTGCTGTCGCTGTGGCTGCTCTTGAACCAGTGGAGTTCCGGGGTGCTCATAGTTCTCCCAGCGTTTGCTCGATGAAGACCAGAGACTCCTCTGGCGTGAGCGCCTGAGCCCGGATGATGCCATAGCGCAGATCGAGGACGCGGAGCTGCCTGGGGTGCGAGACCGGGCGGCCGGAGAAGTCGCCGTCGGTACGGCCCATCCCGTACCGTCCGCGAACTTCAGCACTTCGATGAGGCCTCCCGTGCCAGGGTGGTTCGCGTGGGCGGTCGGCATCACCTGAAGTTCCACGAACGGCAACTGCGCCACCTCCAGCATGTGTTCGAGCTGTCGACGCAGCACCATTGTGTCCCCGATCGGGCGGCGCAATGTCACTTCTTCCAGGACGAAGCTGAGCTCCGGTGCGGGCGAGCGCTCGAAGACGGTCTGGCGTGCCGTGCGAGCGGCCACCATGCGCTCCAGTTCGTCCGGCGAGTAGGCCGGACGCCAGGTACTCAGCAGCGCTCGCGCGTACTCCTCCGTCTGCAACAGACCGTGGATGTTGTGGTTGCCGTACAGCAGCATCTCCACCGACCGCTTCTCCAGATCGGCCAGCCGCCGCACCTTCTTCGGATACCGCGCCTTCCTCATGTCCTCCATGAAGGCCCGCAGATGCCCCTGCGCCCGCAGGAGCTGATCCGCCTTGTCCAGGAACTCCGGCCGGGGGATGCGTGCGCCCCGCTCGATCTTGCGGAGCATGTCCTCGCCGTACCCCATGGTCCTGGACAGGTCGGCCACCGTCATCCCGGCCGCCTCCCGGCAGACCTTGAGCAGTCGGCCCACCGCCTGCACCACCGGCTCGATCTCGTCGCCCGGCTCGACGTCCCAGCCCGCCTCGTCGGCCCCTTCACTCACCGCTTCGCTCACGACTCCTCCTCCGACGCGACTCGTACGTACCCGTACTCGTACAACGCCGAGACAGCCGAGACAGCCGAGACAAAAGCCGGGACAGTGGCAGTACGTGCAGGCGTTGTCACTCACCAACGGAAGCAGGTGAGGCCACGCTGAGTGACGTGAATCAAGAAACACGTGCCCCTGAAAACCACCTCACAGGCCCCGTCCGGAACTTCAGCCTTCAGCTGTCCTCCACTCCCCGCGGGGCCCGGCTCGCCCGTCTGCTCGCCACCGAGCAGTTGCGCTCCTGGGGCCTTCCGTCGCATCCGGCGGAGTACATCGTCGCCGAGCTGGCGGCCAACGCCGTGACCCACGGCCGCGTTCCCGGCCGCGACTTCCGGCTTCTGCTCTACGTCGTCGGCGACACCCTCCGTATCGAGGTGACCGACACGCGCGGCGACCGGCTCCCGCACCCGGAGCGCGCGGCAGACGCGGTCGGCGACGTCGCCGAGTCCGGCCGTGGCCTGCTCCTCGTGGAGGCGCTCGCCGACCGCTGGGGAGTCACCACCGGGCCGCCCCCGCGCAAGACCGTCTGGGCGGAGGTGGCGACCGGGCCGGCCGGATCGCGGGCCGTCACGCCCCGGTGACCGGCGACGCGGTCCAGCGCGTGATCAATGCTTGAAAGGACCTGGGGGAAGACCTACCGACCAACCCACCCCGCCTCGCCAGTCCTCCCCGGCCCGCGCGCCGTACCCCGTCACCCGGAAGAGTGGCAACGCCCAACTCGGCTGGATTTTCGCCCGGTTCGCTGGCATATGCTCGCCGCGACCGCACCACCACCGCAGACATGCGACGGCCCCCGGCCGGGACTGGCATCCCGATCGAGGGCCTGACCACCGAGGAAGCAAGGACCTTCCCGATGGATATCCAGAACCTTAGCGCGCCCTCGTGCTCCCAGCCGCTGAATCCGCGCGGCATCACCCACATCCGCACCCGGCACACGACCCGCTTCACGGTCGTCGGCAACCACCTCGCCCAGCACGGCGTGCTCTCGCTCACCGCGATCGGCCTGGCCTGTCACATCCAGTCGCTGCCCTCCGGCGCCCGCGTCGACATCAAGACGCTGGCCGCCCGCTTCCCCGAGGGCGAGACCCGTATCGCCGCCGCGCTGCGCGAGCTGGAGGCCCACGGCTACCTGGCCCGCATCCGCGAGCGCCTGCCCAGCGGCCGCATGGTCACGCACACGGTCTCGTACAACCAGCCCCAGCCCCGGCCCGCCCAGGCCGCCGCGCCCAAGACGCCCAGGACGCCTGAGCCGCTCAAGCCCCCGCCGCCTGCCCCGATGGATCCGCCGCCACCGGCTCCCGCCGCCCCCGAGGCGGCGCCCGGCCCCCCGCTCCCGGTCCCGCTCGCCCCCGACCTCGCCCGGCACCGCACGGCCACCGCCCTCCTCGCCGGGCTGCACCGCCACGATCCCCGCCTCCTCCTCTCCGAGCGGGCCGTCCGCCGGCTCGCCCCCGCCGTCGCCGTCTGGCTCGAACGCGGCGCCCACCCCGACGCCGTACGCCATGCCCTGACCGCGAACCTCCCCCAAGACCCCCTGCGGCACCCGGCGGCCCTGCTCGCCCACCGCCTCACCGAGCTGCTGCCACCTCCCGCGCCGCCGGTGTCCGCACCGCCACCGTCCAGCGTCGAAGCCGCCCCTCCGCCTTTCCACAACTGCGAGAACTGCGAACGCGCGATCCGGACCCCGCACCCAGGCGCCTACTGCCGCGACTGCCGCGACACCGGTCTCGACACCGGCGCCGCCGCATGAACCCCGGCCCCGCCACCACTCGCCGCGTCTACGGCAGCTCGGCCCAGGTCCCCATCGTCGCCTCCAGCGTCCAGATACGGACTTCCGCCTGGGCGCGGGCCGCGTACAGGTCCCGCTCGGCGACGATACTCAGATCGCCGGTGCCGAGCTGCTGACGCACCGCGTGCTCGGCCAGGTCCATCCCCGTCGTGCCGCCATCACACAGCGAGGCGAGAAACGCTCCGTCCCAGGTGCGCTCGTGCAGCACCCAGGGAGCCTCACCCGCCGCGGTCTTGCGGAGCATGTTCAGGAAGATCCCGGCACAGGTGCGGCGTGCCGTACCGTCCTTGATCTGGAACACGTGGTTGCCGGTCTCCACCACCGTCGCCGTGGGCAGCACGAACCGGATCTTCTTCCTGAGCCGGTCGTCCATCTCCGCGAGGACGTCTGCACGGTGATCGTTCATGTGAGGCACATCAAGGATCTCGACGAAGACCGAGGTGTCCAGGAAGTCGACGACAGGGAGCCGGAGCCCCGAGCGGTGCTGTCTGCTCACAGCTCACAGGCTCCTCAGGAAGTCCTCGACGCTGGTCACACCCGGGTCTGGGGGGCGTACGGCATCCGGCAGACGGTTCTTGGTCACCGCGTCACCCAGGTCCCCCGCTGCCAGCAGGTCCACGTAGCCGGGCAGATCTGTGAGGCGCGTCAACACGCTCTCCCCTGAGTCCGGATCCCTGGTGCACACGACGACGCCTGAATGGTCCTGCGCCTCAAGCGAGTTGAGCAGGGCCGGGCTGTGGGTGGTGAACAATACGTCGATGCTGCGCCGCTCCGACTCCGCTTTCATCAGGCGCAGCACCCGCGCCGCCTGGGTGGGGTACAGACCGTTTTCGACCTCTTCGATCACCAGGTGCCGCTGGGCTCTCAGGGGGCCGTCGTCTCCGTTGGTGACAGGGGCGCTGAGCAGCGCGGTGCCGAAGGCCAGGAAGCGCAGCATGCCGTCGCTGAGGAGCCGGGCCGGCACATCGTGGTCGGTACCGTGGTAGCCCGACTCGCGCAGCACCAGCTGCACATCACCGAGCCTTGTGTCGACGGTGCTGATGCCCCGCACCGGATACTCGGGCATCCCCGCCACGAGTTCCGTAAGCTGGGCGAAGGCGGAGGGGTCGGTCTCCCGCAGCCCCTCGACCGCCGCGCTCACATTGTCGGCGCTGCGCCGCAGTTCCGTGTCGCGTGCGTTGACGTACTGCCTCATGAGGTGCGGCACCGGGTCCAGCAGAAAGACCTCACGCAGCACGGCAAGGACGTCCCGTGCCGCCCTGTGCACCAGCTTGGTCGCTTCCGTGGTCGCGGGCAGACGTACCGGAACCTGGCTGGTCAGCAGGCGGTCCGCGGCGAACGGGATACCCGGGTCCAGGCCCCGCCGCCCGTTGAAGTACCGGACCTTGAGGTCACTTCGGCGCGGGTCCACGGGGTCGCTGGCCAGGAGCGAACGGCCGGCGGCCAGCCTGCGCCCCCCATAAGGGACGCCTTCCACCGCCGTCAGTTCCTCTCGCATGACCCGGACCTCAGGGCGTACCGCGATCTCCACATCGAGGTCGAAGACCGCCCGGCCCGAGCGCACGCGGCAGCCGAGCTGGAAACTCTCCTCGCCCAGGGGCACGCATCCCTCCGCCCCACCACGAATAGGCTCCTCGCCGCCGCTTCTCGGGCCGTCCAGCGCATCCCGCACCGGCTCGCCCTGGGCCAGCCGGGACAACACCATCAGCCCGTCCAGCGCATTGGACTTGCCGCTGCCGTTGCGCCCGATCAGTACCGTGAGGTCCTGCAACGGCAGACGCCGGCCCGTAAAGCTCTTGAAAGAGGTCAAGCGCACCTCCTCCAGACGGGGAGTCTCCACCGCGCACCTCTCTCACTCGCTCCGACCCGGCTCGTTCTGCCCCCAGCTAAGCAGCAGCTCTTACGGACCGTCCAACGCTGACCGGCCGCGTCCTGTCGAAGATCGCCGCGGGGGCCGCCTTCGCCTGAGAATGCCTTCACAGGGGCGTGTGGTCAGCCGACACTCGCGCGCCCGGCGGGTGGCGCGGCGCAGGCGAGGACGGACGGGAGCGGACCTCAGCCCGGGTGGCCCCCGCACGTCATGCGGCCGATGGCCGCTGCGGCGGCCGCGTCCGTGCGGGACAGGCGCAGGGTGCGCAGGGCGTCGGTCAGGGCCTCGACGGCCGGCTCGTCCAGCGGGGCGAGAAAGTCGCGCTCGACGCGCTCGCGAGCCTGTTCGGCCTCGGCGAGGCACTGCCGGCCGGCCGGGGTGAGCGTGACGACGTTGCGGCGCCGGTCCTGGTCGCTGCGGCGGCGCTCCACGTAGCCCTTGCCCTCCAGCGCGTCGACGATGCCGACCATCGTGGTGCGGTCGACGCCGAGCAGCGCGGCGATCTCCAGCTGGGACTGCTGCTGCCCGGCGGCGGCGATGACCGTCATGACGCCCAGCTCGCGCGGGATGAGACGGAAGGGCGCGAGCGCCTCGCCCATATCGGCGGCGATGGCGGCGTAGGCGTGCTTCAGCAGATATCCGAGCCGATGGCTCATGACATCGGAGAGCGGCACGTCGTTCATGCGGGCAGCGTACACTGCACTGACCATCAGGATCACTGACGATCTCCGAAGGTGACGATGGCGTGGGGGCACAGGGGCCACCGGGGGACAAAAGGTCTCCAGGTGCCCGGGGGAACGGGGCCGGGGCCGGGGCCGGGGGGACCGGACCGGACCGGACGGACGTCCGGGTCACCGCCGCCGCGCACGGCCGCGCCGAGCCGCGAGCCGGGCCCGGCCGCCGCGTCACCGCGCCCCGTCGCCCGCCCGCGTACCTCGACCACAGACCACAGACCCACACCGCAGACGCACACCGCAGACGCAGACGCAGACGCAGACCACAGACGCAGACCACAGACCACGGCCGCGGACCGCCCCGGCGTACCGGCCACGGCGGCGCGCCACCACCGCACGCCTTCTCCACGCACGCCTCTCCACGCACGCCTCTCCACCAGCCAAGGAAGCGACGCCCGACCCATGAGCGACTCCCCTCCGACCGAAGCGATACGGACGGCCCCGGCCGCCACCGCGCACACACCCGCCGATGCCCCCGACCCCCGCCGCTGGTGGGGTCTGGTGATCATCGCCCTCGCCCAGCTGATGGTGGTCCTCGACGCGACCATCGTGAACATCGCACTGCCCTCCGCCCAGAAGGCCCTCGGCATGTCCGACGGCAACCGGCAGTGGGTCATCACCGCCTACACCCTCGCCTTCGGCGGCCTGCTGCTGCTCGGCGGCCGCATCGCCGACCTGGTCGGCCGCAAGCGCACCTTCATCATCGGCCTGATCGGCTTCGCCGTCGCCTCCGCGATCGGCGGCGCGGCCGGCAGCCCCGGCATGCTCTTCGGCGCCCGCGCCCTCCAGGGCGTCTTCGGTGCCGTCCTCGCGCCCTCCGCGCTCTCCCTGATGACGACGACCTTCACCGACCCCCGCGAGCGCGGGAAGGCGTTCGGCATCTACGGCGCCATCGCGGGCGCGGGCGCCGCGCTCGGCCTGCTGCTGGGCGGCGTCCTCACCTCGTACGCGAACTGGCGCTGGTGCCTGTACGTGAACATCCCGATCGCGGCCGTCGCCGTGATCGGCGCCGTCATCCTGCTGCGCGACCGCCCCGGGCACAGCGGGGCCAGGCTCGACATCCCCGGTGTCATCCTCGGCTGCGGCGGCCTGGTCGCCGTCGTCTACGGCTTCTCCGAGGCCGAGCCGCGCGGCTGGAGCGACAGCCTGGTCGTCGGCCTGCTGGGCGGCGGTGTGGTGCTGCTGGTGGCGTTCGTGCTGTGGCAGATGAAGGCCAAGCACCCGCTGCTGCCGCTGCGCGTGGTCTCCGACCGCAACCGCGCGGGCAGCTTCCTGACGATGGCCCTGGCCACCATCGGCATGTTCGGTCTGTTCCTGTTCATGACCTACTACTTCCAGGGCATCCTCGGGTACTCGCCGGTCCGCAGCGGCCTGGCGTTCCTGCCGATGTCCGCGTCGATCATCATCGGCTCCACGCAGATCTCCGCCCGGCTGCTGCCCCGCACTCCCCCGCGGCTGCTGATGGTGCCGGGCATGCTGCTCGCCGCCTCCGGGCTGCTGGTGCTGACCCAGCTCGGCGTCGACTCCGCGTACACCACGCACGTGCTGCCCGCCGAGCTGCTGCTCGGCCTCGGCATGGGCCTCACCTTCATGCCGGTCTTCTCCACCGCGACCAACGGGGTCCGGCCGCAGGACGCCGGTGTGACCTCCGCCATGGTCAACACCTCGCAGCAGGTGGGCGGTTCGCTGGGCACCGCGCTGCTCAACACCATCGCCACCTCGGCGACCTCCACCTATGTCGGGCAGCACCTGACGGACCCCTCCCGCAAGGCGCAGGTCCTGCGCGAGGGCATCGTCCACGGCTACACCCAGGCCATCTGGTGGGGCGTGGGCGCGATGCTGCTCGCCGCGGTGGCCTCCGGCCTCCTGGTGACCGCCCGGCCGTCCCGGCACGGCGCCCCGGCGGGAGCCGCCGCGCACTAGCCGTACGGCGGGCACACACATGACCGCGCCCCGCTCCGGACCGTACGGGTTCCGGAGCGGGGCGCGGTCGTGTGTCCTGGGCGGTGCGGGTCGGGCGGTGCGGATCAGATGACGCCCTGCGCGAGCACGGGTCAGATGACGCCCTGCGCGAGCATCGAGTCGGCGACCCGCTCGAACCCGGCGATGTTCGCGCCGGTCACATAGTCGCCGGGGGCGCCGTAGCGCTCGGCGGTCTCGTGGCAGGTGGTGTGGATGTCGCCCATGATGCGCGCCAGCTCCTCCTCGACACGGGCGGGCGACCAGGCCGTACGGGCGTGGTTCTGCGCCATCTCCAGGGCGCTGACCGCGACGCCGCCCGCGTTGGCGGCCTTGCCGGGCCCGAAGGCGACCCCGGCGCGCTGGAACAGGTGCACGGCCTCGGGCACGGTCGGCATGTTCGCGCCCTCGGAGACGGCCTTCACACCGTTGCGCACCAGCGTGGCGGCGTCGTTCTCGTCCAGCTCGTTCTGGGTGGCGGACGGCAGGGCGACATCGGCCGGCACCTCCCACACCCGGCCGCCGGACACATAGCGCGCGGAGCTGCCCCGGCGCTCGGCGTAGTCGCTGATCCGCCCGCGCTCGACCTCCTTGACCTGCTTGAGCAGATCGAGGTCGATGCCCTTGTCGTCGACGACATAGCCGCCGGAGTCCGAGCAGGTCAGGGGGTTGGCGCCGAGGGCGAGCAGCTTCTCGATGGTGTAGATGGCGACGTTGCCGGAGCCGGAGACGACGGCCGTCTGGCCCTCCAGGTCCTCGCCGCGCTCGCGCAGCATGGCCTCGGCGAACAGGACGCTGCCGTAGCCGGTGGCCTCGGGCCGGATCGCCGAGCCGCCCCAGCCGGGGCCCTTGCCGGTGAGGACGCCGGCCTCCCAGCGGTTGGTGATGCGCCGGTACTGCCCGAAGAGGTAGCCGATCTCGCGTCCGCCGACGCCGATGTCCCCGGCGGGCACGTCGGTGTGCTCACCGATGTGCCGGTACAGCTCCGTCATGAACGACTGGCAGAACCGCATGACCTCCGCGTCGCTGCGGCCGTGCGGGTCGAAGTCGCTGCCGCCCTTGCCGCCGCCGATGCCGAGCCCGGTCAGCGCGTTCTTGAAGATCTGCTCGAAGCCGAGGAACTTGACGATGCCGAGGTTGACGGAGGGGTGGAAGCGCAGGCCGCCCTTGTACGGGCCGAGCGCGCTGTTGAACTCCACCCGGAAACCGCGGTTGACGTGCACCCGCCCCTTGTCGTCCTGCCACGGCACCCGGAAGATCACCTGCCGCTCCGGCTCGCACAGCCGCTCGACCAGGCCGGGCTCCGCGTACTCCGGGCGCGCCGCCAGCACCGGGGCCAGGGTGTCCAGCACCTCGTGCACGGCCTGGTGGAACTCGGGCTGAGCGGGGTTGCGCCGCTCGATCTCGCTGCGGAGGGCGTCGAGCTGTGTCTTGGTGTCGTCTCGGGTCGTCACGGGGGCCCTTTCTGGCGCGGCGTGCTACCGGTGCGTGACCGGTGGTGAGCGCTCGGCGCCGTTGCCGCGCGCGGGACGCTCCAGTGTTACTCCTGCGTGAACACGCTGACCAGTGATCGAGCGGCGGCTGCTCACCATCCGAGATTCGTTTTCCGTCACCGCCGCGGTCCGCCCCCGGTCTCCCCCGCCGGGAGCGCCGGGAGCGCCGGCGCCGCTGGGACCGGGGCTCCCGGCGGAGGAGACCGGGGCTCCGCGGTCCGCGGCCGCCGCGGCGGGCGGCGGGGGCCAGGAATCGGCCATTCCCTTCCGACCGCGCGGGAATCACCGGCCCAATACGTCACAACACCCGCTCAGCAAGCGCTTCCGGTGCGCGCCGACAATCTCGCGCCGTGCCAGAGCGCGGCGAGCGCCAGGCGATTTCCAGACATACTCTCGCCCTTTCCCTTTCCCTTCATGTCCGCCTGTACTGTGTTTTCCCGTCGGCCGGCAGGTCGAAAAAGTGAACATATTCGGAACTTTTAGTTCCGAATTCACGGCACTTCCGGTCCGGCTCTTCCGCAAGGGAATCGCGACCGATCAACAGGGGGTATCTCATGCGCGCTTCGCTCATCAGGATGGTGAGCGGCGGTCTCATCGCCGCGGCAGCCGTCGCCGTGCCCGCCGCCCAGGCGTTCGGCACCACCGTCACGGTCTCCGGCCGGGTCTCCCAGTGGGCTCCCGCCGGCGGGGACAAGGGAAAGACCGGGGTCAAGGACCTCGGCTCCAAGCAGTGGGTCAAGGGCGAGTACAACCGCCAGAGCTCCGGCTCCACGAAGAAGACGCTCTGGAACAAGTCGGGCAAGAACACGACGGTCTATTCCGCGTCCGGCTCGAAGATAACCAAGATCCACGCATGCGAAGAGCACGACTGGGACGATGACATCTGCACCGGCTGGACCTCTGTCGGCTAGGAGCGGGGAGAAATGACGTTTGGGGCCGCCCCGGAGCGTGGGGCGGCCCCAAACGGCGGTGCGCGGGGCACGGTCTGAGAGGTCGAGAAGGTGGATCAGGTGGAAGCGGTCGCTGTTTCCGGACTCACATGCTCCTTCGCCGAGCGGAAAGTGCTCGACGGGGTCGAGCTGCGGGTGCGCTCCGGTGAGTCGGTGGTGATCACGGGACCGAGCGGAAGCGGCAAATCCACGCTGCTGACCTGTCTGCTGGGGCTCATGCGGCCCGACGCCGGCTCCGTCGCGCTGGCCGGGGTGGACCTCGCCACGCTGTCCGAGCGCAGGCTCACCGAACACCGCAGGAACACGGTGGGCATGGTCTTCCAGTTCGGGGAACTGCTGCCGGAGCTGACCCCCGTGGAGAACGTGGCGCTGGCGGCGCTGCTCGGCGGCATGGAGCACCGGCAGGCGTACGCCCGTGCCGCGGCGCTCCTGGAGGAACTCGGCGTGCCGCGGGAACAGACGCAGACCGGACTGCTCTCCGGGGGCGAGCGCCAGCGCACCGCGGTGGCGCGCGCCCTCATCACCGACCCGGCGGTCATCCTCGCCGACGAGCCCACCGGCGCGCTGGACACCGAGACCCGCGAGGCCGTCGCCGACCTGCTGTTCGCCCTGCCGCGCCGCAGCAACTGCGCGCTGGTGGTCGTCACCCACGACCTGACCGTCGCCGAACGCGCCGACCACTGGTACCGGCTGGAGTCGGGCAGCCTCCTGGTGGCGGTGGCATGAGCGGCGCGGACTCCCCCGCCGTCCGGCGCCCCGGGTCCGGCCGCAGGCTCTGGTGGCAGCTCCTGCGCGTGGGGGCCTCGGCCGGCCGGGCCGCCCGGGGCAGCAGGCTGAGGTTCCTCGCCCTGCTGCTGGCCGCGGCCTTCCTCACCACGGCGGCGCTGGCCGCGGTGGCCGCCGCGGCCGCCTACGAGGGCCGGGACGCGCGTGAGCGGGCCCGCGGGCCCGTCCTCGCCGCGCACGGACAGGCGCCCGTGGCCCTGTGGCTGGCCACCTCCGACTCGATCGGCTCCACCCCGCACTGGTTCGTCAAGATCTGGCCGCTCACCGCGACGGCTCCGCCGCCACCCGGTCTCAATGCCTGGCCCGCCCCCGGCGAAGCCGTACTCTCCCCGGAACTGGCACGGGTGGGGGCCGCAGAGGGCATCACGAGCCGATACGGCCGCGTCAGCGGGGTGATCGGTGAGTCCGGCCTCGCCTCCCCCGCCGAGCGCCTCGCCTACGCACGCCCGCTGAAGGCACCCGAGGGCAAGGAGCGCGAGGACTGGACCCCGATCTCCGGCTACGGGCGCGCCTGGGGTCTGGGCGAAGCCCTGACCGTGCAGTCGCTGACCATGATGATGACCGGCATCGGCGGTCTGCTCGGGTTGCCCGCCCTCGCCTTCTGCGTCATCGCCGTCCGGGTCGGCTCCGCGCCCCGCGACCGGCGTACCCAGCTGCTCGGCGCGATCGGTGCGGGCCGGCGCCACCGCGCCCTGGTCGACCTGGGCGAGGCGCTGCTGCCGGTGGTCTGCGGCGTCCTGGCGGGCTGTGTCCCGTTCGCGCTCGCCACGGCGGTGGAGGTACGCCTTCCCGAGACCGGGTTCGTACTGAACCGGCACGACGTGCGGGCCGTCTGGCCCCTGGCCCTGGGCTGCGCGGCCGGCGTCTTCGTGCTGATGCTGGCCATGGTGGTCGCCCTGCACCGGCTGGGCCGCACGAAGGGCGCGACCAGGCCGCGCCGGCTCGCCGAGCGGGTCCCTCACTGGCGCTTCGCCGGCCTCGGCGCCTCCGTGGTGGTCCTGCTGGCCGGCCAGTTCGTGCACAGCAAGGCGTACATCATCATGTTCGCCGTCGGCACGATCGGGTGCTGGGCCTTCCTGCCGTCGCTGATCGGGAGGATCGGCCGCCGCCTCGGCACGGGCATGGCGGCCGCCGGACGGCGGCGCGGCGGCATCGGGATGCTGGTCGGGGGCCGGTGGACGGCCGCCCACCCGGGCGTCGTCATCCGGCTCGCCACCGCGGTGATCATCGGCCTGGGCCTGGGCGTCCAGCTCCAGCTGTGGACCAGCCGCAGCAGCGACATGGTGCGGGAGGCGGACGCGACGCGGTCCCGGATCGGGACGGGCGTCACCGTGGTGCGCACCGGCGGGTTCACCGACGCCGACCTCGCCAGGTTCGGCGCCGCGCTGCCCGCCGGGAGCGATCTGCTCGTCGTGGGCACCCAGGAGACCGAGACCGGGCTCCTCACCACCCTGGACGGCCCGTGCCCGGCCATGCGGCGACTGCATCTGTCCTGCACCGCGGCGGCGCTGCCCATGACCCCGGCCGATCCCCGCGTCGGAGAACTCCTGCGCTGGTACGGGACGGACACGAGGACAGCCGTCACGCCCGGCTGGCGGCGGGCCGGGAACACCCTGCTGGTCGTCTCCGCGCACAAGGACACCGCCCAGCTCACCGCCGTCAAGGAAGCCGCCTTCACCGCGCTGCCGCACGCCGAGGCGGGCGCGCTCGGCGACGAATGGGTGCTGGGCGCGAGCAACATGCGCCGCAATGTGCGCTGGGTGATGATGCTGGGCACGTCGGGCCTGCTGGTCCTGCTCGCCGCCGCGGGCGTCAGCACCATGGCGGAGTTCCGCCGCTTCAGCACCGCGCTGGCGCCGCTCGTCGTCCTCACCGGCCGCACCCGCGTGTTCCGGTCCGTCGCGTTCTGGCATCTGACCGTGCCGATGGTCTTCTCGGTCGGCGTGGCGATGGTCTTCATCTTCTGGGACAGCACGCTCTTCCTGAGCCGGACCAGCGGCGGCCACCTGTCGACGGGGCTGCTGCTGACCGGCGGGGCCGGCGCCGCCGTCCTCGCACTGCTCACCGGCGCGCTGGCCTCCGTCGTGACGACCCGGGCCGCCCGCCGCTGGCGCCCCGTCGCGGACTGAACCCCCGGCCCGGTCCGCCGCGGCCGGTACGCGCCGTCCGTGCTTCCAGTGGTCCGGACCAACCCCTTGCCCCTCCGCCGCCTGCGCAGCAAGCTCCCCCCATGGAGCTGGAGTTGCGGCATCTCAAGACGGTCCGGGCGATAGCCGAGGCGGGCAGCCTCACCAGAGCGGCAACGGTCTTAGGGCTCGCACAACCCGCGCTGAGCGCCCAGCTCAGACGCATCGAACGGGCCCTGGGCGGAGAACTGTTCGAACGCGGGCGGCACGGCGTGCGCGCCACTCCGCTCGGCGAACTCGTGCTGGAACGCGCGCGGATCGTGCTGCCCGCGGTGACCGAACTCCAGCAGGAGGCCGTCCGGTTCGCCCGCGCACGGGCCGGCCGGGAGGCCGAGCGGCTGCGGCTGGGCGCCACGCACGGGCCGCTGCTGGGCGCCCTCGTGGACCTGCTGGCGGCGGCCGCGCCCGACGTCCAGGTCTCCACCCAGGCCTCCTGGTCGGAACGCGAACTGGCGACGCTGCTCGCCGAGGGCCGCCTCGACTTCGCCGTCACCGGGGCCTGCGGCACCGCCGCGCCACCGGACAGCGAACACCTGGCGTGGGAGGAGTTCGCCGTCGACCCGGTCTTCGTCATGCTCGCCGACGACCATCCGCTCGCCCGCACCTGCGAGGTCGAACTGGCCAAGCTGGCCGACGAGGAGTGGGCCTGCGTGCCCGGCGACGGCTGTTTCGCCGACTGCTTCACCGCCGCCTGCGCCCGCGCCGGGTTCGCGCCCGGCCGGATGTACGAGACGGACATCGCCTCCTGTGTGCACCTGGTCCAGGTGGGCCGGGCGGTGGGGCTGTGCCGGGCCACCTTCCCGACCACGCCCGGCATCACCACCAGGCCGCTGGCCGGCACCCCGCTGCTCTGGCGGCACCTGCTGGGCTGGCACCCGGCGACCCAGCGCGCCGGCACCGCGGACACCGTCCTCGCCCAGGTCCGCCGCGCCCACTCCGCCGTGGTGGCGCGCAGCGACAGCTACGCCGACTGGCTCGCCGGCGGCGGCCGGACGAGCAGCGCCCTGCCGTGACCCCGCCCGCGCCGCCGGCTCCCCCGAGAAGGCCGTAGCACGCCGGACGGTCCGGTTCCATAACGCCGGGCAAGGGGGTCAACCGGAGTCTTACGCCGCCCAGTCGGCCCTCCTACGGTTTCGGCACCCCCCACCGAACCCGAGGAGATCCCCCATGCCCCACAGACATACGAGAGCCGCGTGCGCCGCGGTGGTGGCGACGGGCGCACTGGTCCTGACCGGGCTCAGCGGACAGGCCGGCGCCCAGGCAGCCGCCACCACGCAGTCGCAGGCGCCGGTGCGGTCGGCCGCCCGGACCCTGCACACCGCCGAGACCTCGGCGGCCGTCCTGAACGCCATGCAGCGCGACCTGGGCATCGACCGGCAGCAGGCCGAGCACCGGCTGGCCAACGAGGCCGAGGCCGGGGCCACCGCGGGCCGGCTGCGCGCCGCCCTCGGCCCGGACTACGCGGGCGCGTGGGTGCACGGCGCGGACTCCGGCAGGCTGAGCGTGGCCACCACCGACGCCGCCGACGCGGCGGCGATCAGGGCAGGGGGCGCCGAGGCGGTCGTGGTCCGCCACTCCCTCGCCTCGCTGGACGCGGCCAAGGCGCGCCTGGACCGCGCCGCCGCCCACCGCGACACACGCGACGCCCCGGCGTGGTACGTCGACGTACCCACCAACACGCTGGTCGTACAGGCCCTGCGGCCCGCCGCGGCCCGTGACCTGCTGGCCGCCGCCGGGGTCGACCCGTCGCTGGCCAAGGTGGTGAAGACGTCCGAGCGGCCCCGCCCGCTGTACGACCTGCGGGGCGGCGACGCGTACTACATCAACGGCAACACGCGCTGCTCGATCGGCTTCCCCATCACCCGGGGCACCCAGCAGGGCTTCGCCTCGGCCGGGCACTGCGGGCAGGCGGGCTCCACCACCACCGGCGCCAACCAGGTGTCGCAGGGCACCTTCCAGGCGTCGATCTTCCCCGGCAACGACATGTCGTGGGTGGCCACCAACTCCAGCTGGACCGCGACGCCGTACGTCAACCAGAACGGCCAGAACCTCCAGGTGACCGGGTCCACGGTGGCGACCGTCGGCTCCTCGGTGTGCCGCTCGGGTTCGACCACCGGCTGGCACTGCGGCACCGTCCAGCAGCTGAACTCCAGCGTGACCTACCAGGAGGGCACCGTCTCCGGTGTCACCCGCACCTCGGTGTGCGCCGAACCCGGTGACTCCGGCGGCTCCTTCATCTCCGGCAGCCAGGCGCAGGGCGTCACCTCGGGCGGCTCCGGGAACTGCTCCAGCGGCGGGACGACCTACTTCCAGCCGATCAACCCCATCCTGTCCAACTACGGCCTCACCCTGAAGACCACCGGTGACGACCCGGGCCCCGGTCCCGGCCCCGGCCCCGGCGACCCCAGCGGCACCTGGGCGGCCGGCACGGTCTACCAGCCCGGCGACACCGTCACCTACGGCGGCTCCACCTACCGCTGCCTCCAGGGCCACCAGGCCCAGCCCGGCTGGGAGCCCCCGAACGTCCCGGCCCTGTGGGCCCAGTCCTGAGCCCGACCCCGGCTCCCGGACCCCACGACAACCACCACCCCACCTGAGCCACTGCCCGCCCGAGGGGGAAAAAGCGGGCCCGGACCACCCAACCCAGGGCGAGTCCGGGCCCGCTCCGGCGTGTGCCGCCACGCTGGGGCACACGCCTCAGGAGTGCTGGACCCTCTGCCCCTCCGGCACCCGGTAGCAGCCCGAGGTGACCTCGACACCGATGCTCGGCACCGCTCGCTTGCTGTGGGCGACTGTCCAGACGCTCACCTTCCGGGGTCGTCGCGTCACCTGCGTCGGGGACCTCCGACCCGGACCCGGCCGACCTGCTCGCGTCACCACCGGGCGACCCGGAGCCGGCATCGTCCGTCATGTCACATCCACTGAGAAGAAGACCGGCCACCACAAGACCGGCCGTAGTGGCGCGCGGGCGGTGCTCCACCGGATCCGGACATGCGGAAGGGCCCGTACGACCGGAGTCGTACGGGCCCTTCCCGTAGCTCAGCTGCTGCTGGTGCTACAGGACCTGGGTCACTTGTTGATCTTGATGACCTGGCCGGCGCCCACCGTGCGGCCACCCTCGCGGATGGCGAACTTCAGGCCCTCTTCCATGGCGACGGGCTGGATGAGCTCCACCGTCATCTCGGTGTTGTCACCCGGCATGACCATCTCGGTGCCCTCGGGGAGGGTCACGACGCCGGTCACGTCCGTCGTACGGAAGTAGAACTGCGGGCGGTAGTTGTTGAAGAACGGCGTGTGGCGGCCACCCTCGTCCTTGGAGAGGATGTAGGCCTGCGCCTCGAACTCGGTGTGCGGGGTGACCGAGCCCGGCTTGATGATGACCTGGCCGCGCTCGACGTCCTCGCGCTTGATGCCACGGAGGAGCAGACCGACGTTCTCACCGGCCTGGCCCTCGTCGAGCAGCTTGCGGAACATCTCGATGCCGGTGACCGTGGTGGTGGTCTTCTCGGTCTTGATGCCGATGATGTCGACGGTCTCGTTGACCTTGAGGACACCACGCTCGATACGGCCGGTGACGACCGTACCGCGACCGGTGATCGTGAAGACGTCCTCGATCGGCATCAGGAACGGCTTGTCGACGTCGCGCTCCGGCTCCGGGATCGCGGTGTCGACGGCGCTCATGAGGTCCAGGACGGACTGGGTCCACTTCGCGTCGCCCTCGAGGGCCTTCAGCGCGGAGACCTTGACGACCGGGACGTCGTCGCCCGGGAACTCGTACTCGGAGAGGAGCTCACGCACCTCGAGCTCGACGAGCTCCAGGATCTCCTCGTCGTCCACCATGTCGGCCTTGTTCAGGGCGACGACGATGTACGGAACGCCGACCTGGCGGGCCAGGAGCACGTGCTCCTTGGTCTGCGGCATCGGGCCGTCGGTCGCGGCGACCACCAGGATCGCGCCGTCCATCTGGGCGGCACCGGTGATCATGTTCTTGATGTAGTCCGCGTGACCCGGGCAGTCGACGTGGGCGTAGTGACGGGTCTCCGTCTGGTACTCGACGTGCGCGATGGAGATGGTGATACCGCGCTGACGCTCCTCGGGCGCCTTGTCGATGTTGTCGAACGCGGTGGCCTCGTTGAGCTCCGGGTACGCGTCGTGCAGCACCTTGGTAATGGCGGCCGTGAGGGTCGTCTTACCGTGGTCGATGTGACCGATGGTGCCGATGTTGACGTGCGGCTTAGTCCGCTCGAACTTCGCCTTCGCCACTGGGGTCCTCCTGTGGAGTGGTTCTGTACGCCTTACTTCATCGGCGCCAGGTGATCTTTGCTGGATGGCCCGGATCCCGGGGGCGTTCCGGCCGGTTCCTGTCGGTTCCGGCGGAATGCCCCACGAGGCTCCGGAGTCAAGCCTACGGGCTGGAACTCGGGAGAGTTACTCGCCCTTGGCCTTCGCGATGATCTCCTCGGCGACGTTCCGCGGAACCTCGGCGTAGGAGTCGAACTGCATCGAGTAGCTTGCGCGACCCGACGTCTTGCTGCGGAGGTCTCCGACGTAGCCGAACATCTCCGAGAGGGGCACGAGACCCTTCACGACGCGGGCACCCGCCCGCTCCTCCATGGCCTGGATCTGGCCACGGCGGGAGTTGATGTCGCCGATGACCTCACCCATGTAGTCCTCGGGCGTGGTGACCTCGACGGCCATCATCGGCTCGAGCAGCACGGGGCTGGCCTTGCGCGCGGCCTCCTTGAAGGCCTGCGAACCGGCGATCTTGAAGGCGAGCTCGGAGGAGTCGACCTCGTGGTAGCCGCCGTCGAGAAGCGTGACGCGGACGCCCGTCATCTCGTAGCCGGCCAGGATGCCGAACTGCATGGCCTCCTGCGCACCGGCGTCGACCGAAGGGATGTACTCCTTCGGGATGCGGCCACCGGTGACCTTGTTCACGAACTCGTACGCCGTGTCACCGCTGTCGATCGGCTCGATCGCGATCTGCACCTTGGCGAACTGACCGGTACCACCGGTCTGCTTCTTGTGGGTGTAGTCCACGCGCTCGACGGCCTTGCGGATCGTCTCGCGGTAGGCGACCTGCGGCTTGCCGACGTTGGCCTCGACCTTGAACTCGCGCTTCATCCGGTCGACGAGCACCTCGAGGTGCAGCTCGCCCATACCGCCGATGACGGTCTGGCCGGTCTCCTCGTTGGTGCTGACCTGGAAGGAGGGGTCCTCCTCCGCGAGCCGCTGGATGGCGACACCCAGCTTCTCCTGGTCACCCTTGGACTTGGGCTCGATCGCGACCTCGATGACCGGCGCCGGGAAGTCCATGGACTCCAGGATCACCGGGTTCTTCTCGTCCGCGAGCGTCTCACCGGTGGTGGTCTGCTTCAGGCCCATGACGGCGACGATGTCGCCGGCGCCCACCGCGTCGATCTCCTCACGCTTGTTGGCGTGCATGCGGTAGATCTTGCCGATGCGCTCCTTGCGGCCCTTGACGGAGTTCAGCACGGCGGTGCCGGACTCCAGGCGGCCGGAGTACACCCGGACGAAGGTGAGCTTGCCCAGGTGCGGGTCGCTCATGATCTTGAACGCGAGGGCCGACAGCGGCTCGTCCTCGGACGGCTTGCGCTTGACGACGACCTCGGGGTCCTTGACGTCGTGGCCCTCGATGGCCTCGACGTCCAGGGGGGTCGGCAGGTAGCGCACGACCGCGTCGAGCAGGGGCTGGACGCCCTTGTTCTTGAACGCGGTGCCGCAGAACACGGGGGTGACCGTGGTCTCGCTGGACTTGCCGGAGGCGATGGTGATGCGGCGGATGGCCGCGTACAGCTGCTCCTCGGTGGGCTCGGTGCCCTCCAGGTACAGCTCCATCAGCTCTTCGTCGTTCTCCGCGACGGCCTCGACCAGCTTGCCGCGCCACTCCTCGGCAGCCTCGGTGTGGGTGTCCGGGATGTCGACGATGTCGTACATCTCGCCCTTGGCCGCCTCGGCGGACCACACGAGCGCCTTCATGCGGACCAGGTCCACGACGCCCTTGAAGTCGGCCTCGGCACCGATCGGCAGCTGCATGACCAGCGGCTGCGCGCCCAGGCGGTCGCTGATCATGTCGACGCAGCGGTGGAACTCGGCGCCGGTGCGGTCCAGCTTGTTGACGAAGCAGATGCGCGGCACGCCGTAGCGGTCGGCCTGACGCCACACCGTCTCGGACTGCGGCTCGACACCGGCGACACCGTCGAACACCGTCACGGCACCGTCGAGCACGCGCAGGGAGCGCTCCACCTCTACGGTGAAGTCGACGTGCCCGGGGGTGTCGATGATGTTGATGGTGTAGTCGTTGTCTTCGAGCGGCCAGTGACAGGTGGTCGCAGCAGACGTGATCGTGATGCCACGCTCCTGCTCCTGCTCCATCCAGTCCATGGTGGCGGCGCCGTCGTGGACCTCACCGATCTTGTACGACACGCCGGTGTAGAACAGGATCCGCTCGGTGGTGGTCGTCTTGCCCGCGTCGATGTGGGCCATGATCCCGATGTTGCGGACCTTGGCCAGGTCAAGTGAAGTGGTAGCCATAAGGCTTCAGTCTTCTCTCGGTCTCGATGTGGGTAGCGACTACCAGCGGTAGTGCGCGAAGGCCTTGTTGGACTCGGCCATCTTGTGCGTGTCCTCGCGCTTCTTGACGGCCGCACCGAGGCCGTTCGAAGCGTCGAGAAGCTCGTTGAGCAGACGCTCGGTCATGGTCTTCTCGCGACGGGCGCGGGAGTAACCGACCAGCCAGCGCAGCGCGAGCGTGTTGGCGCGACCGGGCTTGACCTCGATCGGAACCTGGTACGTCGCACCACCGACACGGCGGGACTTGACCTCAAGGGTCGGCTTGATGTTCTCCAGCGCACGCTTCAGCGTGATGATCGGGTCGTTGCCCGTCTTCTCACGCAGACCCTCCATGGCGCCGTAGACGATGCGCTCGGCGGTGGAGCGCTTGCCGTTCAGCAGCACCTTGTTGATCAGCGACGTGACCAGAGGAGAACCGTAGACCGGGTCGATGATGACCGGGCGCTTCGGGGCGGGGCCCTTACGAGGCATTCTTACTTCTCCTTCTTGGCGCCGTAACGGCTGCGGGCCTGCTTGCGGTTCTTGACACCCTGGGTGTCGAGCGAGCCGCGGATGATCTTGTAGCGAACACCCGGCAGGTCCTTCACACGGCCGCCGCGCACGAGCACGATGGAGTGCTCCTGCAGGTTGTGTCCCTCACCCGGAATGTAAGCGGTGACCTCGATGCCACTGGTCAGACGCACACGCGCGACCTTACGCAGGGCCGAGTTCGGCTTCTTCGGGGTGGTCGTGAACACACGCGTGCAGACGCCACGGCGCTGGGGCGAACCCTCGAGTGCCGGCGTCTTGTTCTTCTCGACCTTGTCCTGCCGGCCCTTGCGGACCAGCTGCTGGATCGTAGGCACTACTTCTCCGGTTTCTGTGTGCCGATAGGTACAGCTAACCTGGAACATCGCCGACCCACGCGGTCGGGTGTGTCGGATCGCGCGGACTTCCGCCGCGAGGCAGAAGGAAGCGCGGATCGCGGTGGCCTTGTGACGGCTCCCTGGCGGTTGTAGGCACGCACGAGAGCCAGGGCACACCCCAGGCACAAGGTCTGAGCGTACCTATCGCATTCGCTGCGGTCAAAACAAATGCGCGTGACCGGCGCTCCCGCCGGTTCTCTACCACTTTGTTCCACTTCGCGCCAGCGCCCGGTCGCGTGGTGTTCACGGCTCCGCACGGGTGCGCGAGCGGGGGACCGAGCGGGGAGCAGGGGACTGCTCCCCCGTGCTGTCCCCCGCGCCGTCCCCCGTGTCGTGCCCCACGTAGTACGAGGGCCGGTTCTGCACCGCGGTGTAGATCCGGGCGACGTACTCGCCGAGCAGGCCCACGCACACCAGCTGCACCGCCCCGATGAAGACCACCGCGGTGAGCAGCGAGGTCCAGCCGGGCACGGTGTGCCCCAGCGCGTACCCGGTGAAGGTGTACACCAGCAGCCCCAGGCAGACGACGAACGCTCCCCCGCCCAGCCAGGTGGCCAGCCGCAGCGGCGCCGCCGAGAAGCCGGTGATGCTGTCGGCGGCGAGCAGGATCATCCGCCCGAGCGGATACTTGGTCCGGCCGGCCGAGCGCAGCTCGCGCTCGTAGCGCACCTGGCCGCTGGGGAAGCCCAGCCACGGCACCAGCAGCCGGTAGACCCGCTGCTGGTCGGGCAGGGCCTTCAGGGCGTCCACGGCGGCCCGGCTGAGCAGCCGGAAGTCCCCGGCGTGCGCGGGCACCGAAGGCCCCGCCAGGCGCCGCAGCAGCCGGTAGTAGCCGCCCGCGGTCCAGCGCTTGAAGGCGCTGTCGCTGCTGCGGTCGGCCCGGACGCCGTAGACGACGTCGAGCCCCTGCCCGCGGGCGAGCGCGAGCATCTCGGGGATCTTCTCGGGCGGGTCCTGGCAGTCGGCGTCCAGGCTCACCACGTACGCGCCCGCCGCCCGGTCGAGCCCCGCGGTGAGGGCGGCCTGGTGCCCGGAGTTGCGGCGCAGGCCGATCACCCGCAGCTCGGGCCAGCCGAGCCGGAAGGCGGCGAGCAGTTCGGCGGTGCGGTCGCGGCTGCCGTCGTCGACGGCGACGACCTCGTAGCCGGCGCCGAGGCCGTCCAGGACCGGGCGCAGCCGGTTGACCAGCGCGGGCAGCGCCTCTTCCTCGTTGTACATGGGTATGACGACCGACAGCACGGTCGTCCCGTGCGTGCCGTCCACCTCTTGTGCCACCCGGGCCTCCCCTCGGCCCGCGCCGATGTGCGACCGTGGTGCGATCTTATGACAGTCGGTTCACAGGCCCCCGGCCCCGCGCGACCGCGCCGGGCGGACGCGGCCGGGACCGGGGGACCGAGGGGAAACACACGGGCATGAGTACGGGTTCGGACAACGCGGTGACCGGCACCCCGGCGGATGCCGCGCAGGACGCCCAGGAACCGCCCGCCCGGCCGCCCCGGGACCCCGGGCGCACGGCCGGGCCCGGGTGGTTCGACCCGGACGCGCTGCGCGCCGCCGCCCGCCCCTACCTGCCCCCGCTCCTCCTGTACGGCGTGGCCAAGCTCACCGGCCTCGCCGTCTTCGCCTGGCTGCTGGAGCACGCCGGGGACTACCACAAGAAGGAGCCCCGCTTCGGCGGCGGCGCCCACTGGTGGGACGTCCTGTCCACCTGGGACGGCTGGTGGTACCTCCAGGTCGCCCAGCACGGCTACGACCCCAAGCTGGAGCGGCTCGGCGGCGACGGCCTCTTCACCGTCCAGCAGAACTCGGTCGCCTTCTTCCCGCTGTACCCGGCGCTGATACGGATGGTGTCCGCCGTGACCGGCCTCGGCCCGTACGGCGCGGCGATCATGGTCTCGGTCGTGTCGTCGTTCGTGGCCGCCGCCGGGATCTACGCCGTGGTCAAGACGCTGGCCGGGGTCCGCGCCGGCACCGTCGCCGCCGGGCTGTGGGCGGTGGCGCCGGGCGCGGGCGTGGAGTGGGCGGTCTACTCCGAGTCGGTGTTCGTCGCGCTCGCCGCCTGGTGCTGCTACGCCGTGATGACCAGGCGCTGGATCACGGCCGGACTGCTCGCCTGCGTGGCCGGGCTGAACCGGCCCACCTCCGCGGTGCTGATCGGCGCGGTCGGCCTGGCCGCGCTGGTGACGCTGGCACGCCGCGACAGCCGGCGCGAGCACGGCGTGGGCGGCCCCCTGTACGCGATCCTCGTCGCCCCGCTCGGCCTGCTCGGCTATGTGGCCTGGGTCGGGTACGCCACCGGCGAGCCCACCGCCTACTTCACCCTCCAGCGCGAGGGCTGGGCCCACTACTTCGACTACGGCGCCTACACCCTGCGCGTCCTGAAGAACCTGGCCGTCGGCCACCACGACTACGTCTTCGCCTTCGACGTCCCCGACGTGCTCTCGCTCCAGCTGGTGCTGGCCCTGCCGTTCCTGATCGCCCTGATGCTGCGCAAGCGGCCCCCGCTGGTGCTCGTCGCCTACACCCTGGCCACGCTCGTCACCGTGCTGGGCACCCAGCAGATGTTCGGCAACACCATGCGCTACCTGCTGCCCGCCTTCCCGCTGCTGCTCGCCCCGGCCGCCGCGCTGGGCCGCCTGAGGAACGGCAGCCTCGCGGTCTTCTTCGCCACGGCGGCCCTGGCCTCCGGCTGGTACGCCCACTACGTCATCTTCGAGCTGGGCGTCCCGTAGACCACCCGGCTCCCCCGCGACGCCGAAGGGCGGCCACCCCACCGGGGTGACCGCCCTTCATGCTGCTGCTCGCTTACTGGTTGTACGGACCGTAGTCGTAGTCCTCCAGCGGAACGGCCTGGCCGGAGCCGGTGCCGAACGGCGAGTAGTCGATGTCGTCGTAGCCGACGGCCGAGTACATCGCGGCCTTGGCCTCCTCGGTCGGCTCCACCCGGATGTTGCGGTAACGGGACAGACCCGTACCGGCCGGGATGAGCTTACCGATGATGACGTTCTCCTTGAGGCCGATGAGGCTGTCGGACTTGGCGTTGATCGCCGCGTCCGTCAGCACTCGGGTCGTCTCCTGGAAGGAGGCGGCCGACAGCCAGGACTCCGTCGCCAGCGAGGCCTTGGTGATACCCATCAGCTGCGGACGGCCGGAGGCCGGGTGTCCGCTCTCCTGGACCACACGACGGTTCTCCTGCTCGAACTTCGAGCGCTCGACCAGCTCGCCGGGCAGCAGCTCGGCGTCGCCGGACTCGATGATCGTCACCCGGCGGAGCATCTGCCGGATGATGATCTCGATGTGCTTGTCGTGGATCGACACACCCTGCGAGTTGTAGACCTTCTGGACCTCGCCGACCAGGTGGACCTGGACGGCACGCTGACCCAGGATGCGCAGCACGTCGTGCGGGTTGGTGGCACCCACGGTGAGCTTCTGGCCCACCTCGACGTGGTCGCCCTCGCCGACCAGCAGACGGGCGCGCTTCGAGATCGGGTACGCCGTCTCGTCGCTGCCGTCGTCCGGGGTGACGACGATCTTCTTGGTCTTCTCGGTCTCCTCGATCCGGATGCGGCCGGAGGCCTCGGAGATCGGGGCGACACCCTTCGGCGTACGGGCCTCGAAGAGCTCGACGACACGGGGCAGACCCTGGGTGATGTCGTCACCGGCCACACCACCGGTGTGGAAGGTACGCATCGTCAGCTGGGTACCGGGCTCACCGATGGACTGGGCGGCGATGATGCCGACCGCCTCACCGATGTCGACCAGCTTGCCGGTGGCCAGCGAACGGCCGTAGCACATGGCGCAGGTGCCGACGGCGGACTCGCAGGTCAGGACCGAGCGGGTCTTGACCTCCTCGACGCCGTGCTTGACCAGCTCGTCGATGAGCACGTCACCGAGGTCGGTACCGGCCGGGGCCAGCACCTTGCCGTCGACGACGATGTCCTCGGCGAGGCAGCGCGCGTACACGGACGTCTCGACGTCCTCCGCCTTGCGCAGCACGCCGTCCGCGTCGCGGGACGCGATGTGCAGCTTGAGGCCGCGGTCGGTGCCGCAGTCCTCCTCGCGGATGATGACGTCCTGCGAGACGTCCACCAGACGACGGGTGAGGTAACCCGAGTCGGCGGTACGCAGGGCGGTGTCCGCCAGACCCTTACGGGCACCGTGCGTGGAGATGAAGTACTCCAGCACGGACAGGCCCTCACGGAACGACGCCTTGATCGGACGCGGGATCGTCTCGTTCTTCGCGTTCGACACCAGACCACGCATACCGGCGATCTGACGCATCTGCATCATGTTGCCTCGTGCACCCGAGTTCACCATCATGAAGATCGGGTTGGTCTTCGGGAAGTTCTCGTTCATCGCCTCGGCGACCTCGTTGGTCGCCTGGGTCCAGATCTGGATGAGCTCCTGCGTGCGCTCTTCCTTGGTGATCAGACCGCGCTCGTACTGCTTCTGGACCTTCTCGTCCTTGGCTTCGTACCCGGCGACGATCTCCTTCTTCGCGTCGGGGACGACGACGTCGGAGATGGCGACGGTGACACCGGAGCGGGTGGCCCAGAAGAAGCCGGACGCCTTCAGGTTGTCGAGCGTCGCCGCCACGATGACCTTCGGGTAGCGCTCGGCGAGGTCGTTGACGATCTCCGAGAGCTGCTTCTTGCCGACCTCGTAGTCGACGAACGGGTAGTCCTCGGGCAGCAGCTCGTTGAAGAGCGCGCGGCCCAGGGTGGTCCGCAGCCGGAAGCTGTCACCCTGCTGCCACACCCGCTCCCCGACGCCCTCGTCGCCTTCCTCGCGGGCCGGCGGGGTCCAGCCGCGCGGCGGGATGGTGCCCACCGGGAAGCGGATGTCCACGCGCGACTGGAGCGAGAGCTCACCGGCGTCGAACGCCATGATCGCCTCGGCCACGGACGCGAAGGAGCGGTCCTCGCCCTTCACGTTCCGCATCTCGCCGTCGGTGGTGAGGAAGAACAGACCGAGGACCATGTCCTGGGTCGGCATCGTCACCGGACGGCCGTCGGCCGGCTTGAGGATGTTGTTCGAGGACAGCATCAGGATGCGGGCCTCGGCCTGCGCCTCCGCGGACAGCGGCAGGTGCACGGCCATCTGGTCACCGTCGAAGTCCGCGTTGAACGCGGTGCACACGAGCGGGTGGATCTGGATGGCCTTGCCCTCGACCAGCTGCGGCTCGAAGGCCTGGATGCCGAGGCGGTGCAGGGTGGGAGCACGGTTGAGCAGCACCGGGTGCTCGGCGATGACCTCTTCGAGGACGTCGTACACGACGGTGCGGCCGCGCTCCACCATGCGCTTGGCGGACTTGATGTTCTGCGCGTGGTTCAGGTCCACCAGGCGCTTCATCACGAACGGCTTGAACAGCTCCAGCGCCATCGCCTTGGGCAGACCGCACTGGTGCAGCTTGAGCTGCGGGCCGACGACGATGACGGAACGCGCCGAGTAGTCGACTCGCTTGCCGAGCAGGTTCTGGCGGAAGCGGCCCTGCTTGCCCTTGAGCATGTCGGACAGCGACTTCAGCGGACGGTTGCCGGGGCCCGTGACCGGGCGGCCGCGGCGGCCGTTGTCGAAGAGCGCGTCGACGGCCTCCTGGAGCATGCGCTTCTCGTTGTTCACGATGATCTCGGGCGCGCCGAGGTCGAGAAGCCGCTTCAGGCGGTTGTTGCGGTTGATGACACGGCGGTACAGGTCGTTCAGGTCGGAGGTCGCGAAGCGGCCACCGTCCAGCTGCACCATCGGACGCAGGTCCGGCGGGATGACCGGCACGCAGTCCAGCACCATGCCCTTGGGGCTGTTGCTGGTCTGCAGGAACGCGGAGACGACCTTGAGGCGCTTGAGCGCACGGGTCTTCTTCTGGCCCTTGCCGGTGCGGATGATCTCGCGGAGCTTCTCGGCCTCCTCGTCGAGGTCGAAGGACTCCAGGCGCTTCTGCAGCGCCGCGGCACCCATCGAGCCGTCGAAGTAGGTGCCGAAGCGGTCGCGCAGCTCGCGGTAGAGGAGCTCGTCGCCCTCCAGGTCCTGGACCTTGAGGTTCTTGAACCGGGTCCAGACCTCGTCGAGGCGGTCGATCTCGCGCTGCGCGCGGTCGCGCAGCTGCTTCATCTCGCGCTCGGCGCCCTCGCGCACCTTGCGGCGCACATCGGCCTTGGCGCCCTCGGCCTCCAGCTCGGCCAGGTCGGTCTCGAGCTTCTTGGCGCGGGCCTCCAGGTCGGCGTCGCGGCGGTTCTCGATCTGCTGGCGCTCGACGGAGACGTGCGCCTCCAGCGAGGGCAGGTCGCGGGTGCGGCGCTCCTCGTCGACGTACGTGATCATGTACGCCGCGAAGTAGATGACCTTCTCCAGGTCCTTCGGGGCGAGGTCGAGCAGGTAGCCCAGCCGCGACGGGACGCCCTTGAAGTACCAGATGTGGGTGACGGGGGCGGCCAGCTCGATGTGGCCCATCCGCTCACGGCGCACCTTGGCACGCGTGACCTCGACGCCACAGCGCTCGCAGATGATGCCCTTGAAGCGGACGCGCTTGTACTTGCCGCAGTAGCACTCCCAGTCCCGGGTGGGACCGAAGATCTTCTCGCAGAAGAGCCCGTCCTTTTCCGGCTTGAGGGTGCGGTAGTTGATGGTCTCGGGCTTCTTGACCTCGCCGTGGCTCCACTGACGGATGTCGTCAGCGGTGGCCAGGCCGATCCGGAGCTCGTCGAAGAAGTTGACGTCGAGCACTATGCGTCAATCCCTCTCAGGGTCGTAAGTCTGTGGTCTGAAACGGGGGCCTGGGGGTCGGCGGGGGCCTCACACGGCGGTGGGGCCCCTACCGGACTCCCGTCAGACCTCTTCGACGCTGCTCGGCTCGCGCCGGGACAGGTCGATGCCGAGCTCCTCCGCGGCGCGGAAGACATCCTCGTCGGTGTCACGCATCTCGATGGACATACCGTCGCTGGACAGCACCTCCACGTTCAGGCAGAGCGACTGCATCTCCTTGATGAGCACCTTGAAGGACTCGGGGATGCCGGGCTCAGGGATGTTCTCGCCCTTGACGATGGCCTCGTAGACCTTCACGCGGCCGGTGACGTCGTCGGACTTGATGGTCAGCAGCTCCTGGAGGGCGTAGGCGGCGCCGTACGCCTCAAGGGCCCACACCTCCATCTCGCCGAACCGCTGGCCACCGAACTGGGCCTTACCACCCAGCGGCTGCTGGGTGATCATGGAGTACGGGCCGGTCGAACGGGCGTGCAGCTTGTCGTCGACCAGGTGGTGCAGCTTCAGGATGTACATGTAGCCGACCGAGATCGGGTCCGGGAACGGCTCACCGCTGCGGCCGTCGAACAGCCGCGCCTTGCCGGTCGGGAGCACCATGCGCTCGCCGTCCCGGTTCGGGATGGTGTGCTGGAGCAGACCCGCCAGCTCGTCCTCCCGGGCACCGTCGAAGACCGGGGTCGCGACGTTGGTGCCGGGGTCGACCTGGTCGGCGCCGATCGCCTGGAGGCGCTGCGCCCACTCCTCCGCCAGGCCGGAGACGTCCCAGCCGCGGCTGGCGAGCCAGCCGAGGTGGATCTCCAGGACCTGTCCCGGGTTCATCCGGGACGGGACACCCAGCGGGTTGAGGATGATGTCGACCGGGGTGCCGTCCTCCAGGAACGGCATGTCCTCGATCGGGTTGATCTTGGAGATGACGCCCTTGTTGCCGTGGCGGCCGGCGAGCTTGTCACCATCGGTGATCTTGCGCTTCTGCGCGACGTAGACGCGGACCAGCTGGTTCACGCCCGGCGGCAGCTCGTCGCCCTCCTCGCGGTCGAAGAGGCGGACACCGATGACCTTGCCGATCTCGCCGTGCGGCACCTTCAGCGAGGTGTCGCGGACCTCACGGGCCTTCTCGCCGAAGATCGCGCGCAGCAGCCGCTCCTCCGGGGTCAGCTCGGTCTCGCCCTTGGGCGTGACCTTGCCGACCAGGATGTCGCCGGCGACGACCTCGGCACCGATGCGGATGATGCCGCGCTCGTCGAGGTCGGCGAGGACCTCCTCGGAGACGTTCGGGATGTCCCGGGTGATCTCCTCGGGGCCGAGCTTGGTGTCACGGGCGTCGACCTCGTGCTCCTCGATGTGGATCGAGGAGAGGACGTCGTCCTGCACGAGGCGCTGCGACAGGATGATCGCGTCCTCGTAGTTGTGGCCCTCCCACGGCATGAACGCGACCAGCAGGTTCTTGCCGAGCGCCATCTCGCCGTTCTCGGTGGCCGGACCGTCGGCGAGGACCTGGCCCTCGATGATCCGGTCGCCCTCGTTGACGATGACCTTCTGGTTGACCGAGGTGCCCTGGTTGGAGCGGGAGAACTTGTGCAGGCGGTACGTGATGTACGTGCCGTCGTCGTTGGCGGTGGTGATGTAGTCGGCGGAGACCTCCTGCACCACACCGGCCTTCTCGGCCTTGACGACGTCACCGGCGTCGACGGCGGAGCGGTACTCCATGCCGGTGCCGACGAGCGGGGCCTCGCTCTTGATGAGCGGCACGGCCTGGCGCATCATGTTCGCGCCCATGAGGGCGCGGTTGGCGTCGTCGTGCTCCAGGAACGGGATCATGGCGGTCGCGACCGACACCATCTGGCGCGGCGAGACGTCCATGTAGTCGACGTCGTCACCGGCGACGTAGTCGACCTCGCCGCCGCGGCGGCGGACCAGGACGCGGTTCTCGGAGAAGCGCATGTCGTCGTTGAGGCCGGCGTTGGCCTGCGCGATGACGAAGCGGTCCTCCTCGTCGGCGGTCAGGTAGTCGACCTCGTCGGTGACCTGGCCGTCGACGACCTTGCGGTACGGGGTCTCGACGAAACCGAACGCGTTGACCCGGCCGTAGGAGGCGAGCGAGCCGATCAGACCGATGTTCGGGCCTTCGGGCGTCTCGATCGGGCACATGCGGCCGTAGTGCGAGGGGTGCACGTCACGGACCTCGAAGCCGGCCCGCTCACGGGAGAGACCACCCGGGCCCAGCGCCGACAGACGGCGCTTGTGGGTGAGACCCGACAGCGGGTTGTTCTGGTCCATGAACTGCGACAGCTGGCTGGTGCCGAAGAACTCCTTGATGGAGGCGACGACCGGCCGGATGTTGATCAGGGTCTGCGGCGTGATCGCCTCGACGTCCTGGGTGGTCATGCGCTCGCGCACGACGCGCTCCATACGGGCGAGACCCGTACGGACCTGGTTCTGGATCAGCTCGCCGACGCTGCGCAGACGGCGGTTGCCGAAGTGGTCGATGTCGTCGGTCTCGACGACGATCGTGCCGCCGTTGTCCCCGGCGGTCTCGGTCTCACCGGCGTGCAGCTTCACCAGGTACTTGATCGTCGAGAGGATGTCCTCGACGGTCAGGATGCCGGCGTCCAGCGGCGCGTCCGCGCCCAGCTTCTTGTTGACCTTGTAGCGGCCGACCTTGGCGAGGTCGTAGCGCTTGGGGTTGAAGTACAGGTTCTCCAGCAGCGTCTGCGCGGCCTCGCGCGTGGGGGGCTCGCCCGGTCGCAGCTTGCGGTAGATGTCGAGCAGCGCGTCGTCCTGGCCCTGGGTGTGGTCCTTCTCCAGGGTGGCGCGCATCGACTCGTACTCGCCGAACTCCTCGAGGATCTGCTCGTTGGTCCAGCCGAGCGCCTTCAGCAGTACGGTGACCGACTGCTTGCGCTTGCGGTCGATGCGGACACCGACCATGTCGCGCTTGTCGATCTCCATCTCCAGCCAGGCACCCCGGGACGGGATGATCTTGGCGGAGAAGATGTCCTTGTCGGACGTCTTGTCGATGCTCGAGTCGAAGTAGACACCGGGCGAGCGGACCAGCTGGGAGACGACGACACGCTCGGTGCCGTTGATGACGAAGGTGCCCTTGTTCGTCATGAGCGGGAAGTCGCCCATGAAGACGGTCTGGGACTTGATCTCGCCGGTCTCGTTGTTGGTGAACTCGGCCGTGACGAAGAGCGGGGCGGCGTACGTGAAGTCGCGCTCCTTGCACTCGTCGATGCTGTTCTTCGGCGGCTCGAAGCGGTGGTCGCGGAACGTCAGCGACATCGACCCGGAGAAGTCCTCGATCGGGGAGATCTCCTCGAAGATCTCCTCGAGGCCGGACTTGGTGGGGACGTCCTGACCGGATTCCAGAGCCGCCTCGACGCGAGCCTTCCACGCGTCGTTGCCGAGCAGCCAGTCGAAGCTCTCGGTTTGCAGCGCGAGAAGGTTCGGAACCTCGAGGGGCTCCTTGATCTTTGCAAAGGAGATGCGCAGCGGGGCGGTGCTGGCAGCGTTGTTCGTATTCGCGGTCGAGGCATTGCGCGAGGCGGCCAAGAGGGGGTCCTTCCGAGGGCTCGGACTCACTACGCGCGTACCGGCCCCTCTCTCGGACAACGGGACGGACGGTCCCCGACAGGGCCGTCAGGCCAGGTCAGGTGCGGTCCGGTCGTCGATGCTCGGGGGAGGGCATGCCCCTGGTGACGGGCAGGGGACAGCTAACAGGCAGCGCAAAGGGTCAGTGTAGCCACTTGGCCCACTGATGTCCAGTGCCGGGTTTTGGGAACCCTCGTTGTCGTCACCGCCTACGGCCTGTCACCCTCAACGCACGTTGATACTGCCCTCTTCGCCGTCGATCCATGCCTCGGATTCGGATCGTTGTGACGACGCGTCCTGAGAATTGCGCGCTGCGTGCGGTTCGTCAAGGCCCCCCTACCCGAACCGGATGCTGCCATCGTCACTCGCGGCCTGTCTCCGGGGGCCTCTCGAGGCCGAACGAAGATCACCATACCCCTCCCGGTCTCGGGTGCAAGGCCGCCACAGCCACCCCCGGGAACGCCGAAGAGCGACCACCCGGATGGATGATCGCTCTTCGGTGCGTTCGCGTTACAGCCCTTTCGGGCCGTGTTCAGCTCGCGCGGGAGAGTCCTGCCCGATCAGCAGAGACTCGTGAGGTCACTTGACCTCGACGGAGGCGCCGGCGCCCTCGAGGGACTCCTTGGCCTTCTCCGCGGCGTCCTTGGCGACCTTCTCCAGAACCGGCTTCGGCGCACCGTCGACCAGGTCCTTGGCCTCCTTCAGGCCGAGGGAGGTCAGCTCACGCACGACCTTGATGACCTGGATCTTCTTGTCGCCGGCACCCGTGAGGATGACGTCGAACTCGTCCTGCTCCTCGGCGGCCTCGACGGCGGCGGCCGGACCGGCCGGGCCGGCCACGGCGACCGCGGCGGCGGCGGTGACGTCGAACTTGTCCTCGAAGGCCTTCACGAACTCGGAGAGCTCGATGAGGGTCATCTCCTCGAACTGCGCGAGCAGGTCTTCCTGGCTGAGCTTCGCCATGATGGGCGATCCTTCCACTAATTCGGCAGGTGCCGGATGTACTGGGTGTGGCGGGCGTACGTCGGCCCGCTGCGACCCGTGCCGCCTAGACGGCCAGGGTCAGAAAGCGAGCCGAATTACTCGGCACCGCCCTGCTCGTCCCGCTTGGCACGAAGAGCGTCCACGGTGCGGACGAGCTTCGAGGGAAGCGCCTGGAAGAGCTGAGCAGCCTGGGACTGCTTGCCCTTGAAGGCACCCGCCAGCTTGGAGAGCAGAACCTCACGGGACTCGAGGTCCGCAAGCTTCTTGATCTCGTCGGCGGACAGCGCCTTGCCGTCAAGGACACCGCCCTTGATGACGAGATTCGGGTTGTCCTTGGCGAAGTCACGGAGACCCTTCGCCGACTCCACCGGGTCACCGGTGACGAAGGCGACAGCCGTCGGACCGTTGAAGAGGTCGTCCAGCGTGGTGATCCCGGCCTCGTTGGCCGCAATCTTGGTCAGCGTGTTCTTCACCACGGCGTACTGGGCGTTCTCACCGAGCGAACGACGCAGCGTCTTGAGCTGCGCCACGGTGAGACCGCGGTACTCGGTCAGCACGGCAGCGCTGGAGTTGCGGAACTGCTCCGTCAACTCCGCCACTGCGGCAGCCTTGTCGGGCCTCGCCATAGAGCCTCGGCCTCCTTCCGGGTGATTCTGACCGCGCGGACCCGAAGGAGGACTGGGGAAAACGAAACGCCCCGGCGCAGGCGCTCGGGGCGGACTCGACCGGTCGTACGCACACCGTGGGTGTGCACACTCCGGGAGTTCTTCCACAGTCACCTGCGCGGGTCGCCCGCAATTTCAGCGGATCCTTCGGCCACCGCGTCCTCATCTGAGTGCACGGCAACGACCAGCGGTCTTTGGCTTCTGTAGGAGAGTACGGGACCGTGCCGCCGCGGAGCAAATCCGCTCCCGCGGCGGCCCGCGGTCAGCTCTGGCCCGCGCCGGCGCCCTTCATCATCTCGGCCAGGTCGACGGTCTCACCGGCCGGCGGGGCGGCGACCTTCACCGGCTTGTTGGTGTCCAGGAAGGTGATCGTCATGTCCAGCGGGCCCTTGGCGGCGGTGCCGCGCATCCGGAACTGCCTGGTCTGGTCCTTGCCGTCGATCCAGGCGTCCATGGTGACCTTGTCGACGCCCATGCCCTTGTACTGCTCCAGGCTCTTCTCGCGGGTCTTGGCGACCTCCGGGCTCTCGCCCGGCTGCGGCTTGCCCAGGTCGGCCAGGGCGACGGTGCCCGTGTAGTGGGTGGTCTCGACGCCCTCCACGGTCTCGGAGCCGACCTTGCGCAGGTCCTTGGCGCCGGTGAGGAAGGTGGACTCGGTCGCCGGGTTCTGCTCGGCCTGGGCCGCGCCGCCCCCGCCCAGCTGGTCCATCTGCTTGCCCGCGTCGGTCCCGGACAGGTCGAACTTCATCCAGCTCTTGCCGTCCATCTCCTTGGCGGCCTCGGCCCCGCCGTTGAGGTACATGACCTTGTCGACGAGGCGGATCTCCACGGTGCCGGTGGAGGGCTGGTCGGGCATCGTCATCTTCATGCTCATGGCGATGGTGGGCTTCATCTGCATCTCGGCGTCGGCCTTGATGTGGCCCTGCTCCGGCACCTGGCCGGTCATGCGGTAGCGCAGCGAGGTGATGTTCTGCGAGTTCTTGGCGGCCTTGGCGACGGCCGCGGCCGGGGTGAGCTGCGGCGTCTCGGCCGCTCCGCTCTTGCCCGCGCTCTTCGAGTCACTCTTCGAATCGCTCTTCGAGTCGTCCCCCGAACAGCCCACCGCGCCCGCGGCGAGGAGCAGCGCGGCCAGCGAGGCCGTCGCGACCCTGCGCCCGGACAGAGCGCGGGCGGGCGTGCGGGACGAGCGGGGCGTACGTACAGAGGTGTCCATGGTTTCCCCCCAGGGAACGGATGGCTTGCGCACAGTTCCGGTGAGCCTATCCGAGCACCGATCATCCGGGCTTGGGGGATTCTTTGATTCAGGAGGCGCCGGCACCGGCGCCCTGGGCGGCCAGCAGCTCCTGGAAGTCCGCCGTGTCGCCCCGCGGCGGTGCGCCGACCGCGACCTTGACCCCGTAGTCGCTGTAGGTGGCGGTGGTGGTCAGGGCGCCCTTCGCCGTGTCCGCCGACTCGACCTTCCTGACCAGCAGGTTCCGGTCGTCGATCCAGAGGTCGACGGTGTCCGTCGTGATGCCGGAGTCGGTCAGCTGGCGCTTCATGTCCGCGAGCTGGGCGGCGGTGAGGCTGTGGCCGGTGCGCGCGGCGAGATCCGCGACATTCACCGTGCCGTGGTAGTGCGTGGTGCGCGCGCCCGCGATCCGCTCCTCGCCCGCCCTCTTCACGTCGCCGGAGGCCAGCAGCAGCTTCACGGCCTGGTTCGGCGTGTTGTTCTGCATCTGGTCCTTGAGATACGCGCCGGAGCCGCCGCCGAGCCGGGCCATGTCGTCGTACCCGTACCTGAGCCAGTGCTTGCCGCCGGCCTGCGCGGCGAACGCCTCGCTCATCCTGGCGTAGTACGCGTCGGGCAGATAGCGGGCCTCGATCGAGGTGGTGCCGGTGGCGCGCATGGTGTCGGCCACGGTGCCGCCCGTGTAGGTGAGGCTGAGCGTGCCGGACAGGCCGTGGCCCCAGGAGAGGGCGCCGTGGCCCTTCATCGACATCAGCGTGCCCATGCTGACCGTCATGTCGACCCGGGCGGAGTCCGCGCGGCCGGTGGAGTCGGCGGCGGTGCGCAGGGCCGTCAGCGGGCCGGCCAGGGTGGCGGCACCGCCCCGGGCGGTCTCCCCCGCCGCCCTGCCGTCCCGGTGCGCCGCTCCCCCGGAGGACCCGCCCGTGCCGCAGGCGGCCACGCCCGCCAGCGCGGCCGTCACCGCGACCACCGATGCCGTACGGCGCACGGTCGTGCTCTTCATCCGGTCCCCCCACCCCTGAGCGGTCTGTGTGCCGTGCACGCTAGCGCAGGGCACCGACAGCGGGGGCGCGCGCCGGAGGGATCGGCCGGTTCGCGACGGAACGGGACGAGCCCCGCCCCTCCGCTCGCGCGGAGGATGCGGGGCTCGTCGCCGACCTGGGTGAGCCGATGGCTCAGACCGCGGCCGGGTCCTCCTCGACGAGGAGGTTGCGGGTGCGGTTCGGGTCGAGCTGGATGCCGGGGCCCATCGTGGTGCTGATGGCGGCCTTCTTGATGTAGCGACCCTTGGCGGCGGACGGCTTCAGACGGAGGATCTCCTCCAGCGCGGCGCCGTAGTTCTCCACCAGCTTGCTGTCGTCGAACGACGTCTTGCCGATGATGAAGTGCAGGTTCGAGTGCTTGTCGACGCGGAACTCGATCTTGCCGCCCTTGATCTCCGTCACGGCCTTGGCGGTGTCGGGGGTCACGGTGCCGGTCTTCGGGTTCGGCATCAGACCACGCGGGCCGAGGACGCGGCCGAGGCGGCCGACCTTGCCCATGAGGTCCGGGGTGGCGACGACGGCGTCGAAGTCCAGACGGCCCTTCGCCACCTCGTCGATCAGCTCGTCGGCGCCGACGATGTCGGCGCCCGCGGCACGCGCGGCCTCGGCACGGTCACCGGTCGCGAAGACCAGGACCCGGGCGGTCTTACCGGTGCCGTGCGGGAGGTTCACGGTGCCACGGACCATCTGGTCGGCCTTGCGCGGGTCGACACCCAGGCGGAAGGCGACCTCGACGGTGCCGTCGAACTTGGTCGTGGAGGTCTCCTTGGCGAGACGGACGGCCTCGAGCGGGGCGTACTGCTTCTCCCGGTCGATCTTGGCGTCCGCAGCGCGGAGAGCCTTGCTGCGCTTGCTCACAACTGCTCCTGTGGGTTCTGAAAGGAGTCGTGGTACGGGCCGAGCAGGCCCTGCCACGGTTCTACGAGGGTGGTACGGAGGCTGGGGTTCAGCCCTCGACCGTGACGCCCATGGAACGGGCGGTGCCGGCGATGATCTTCGCGGCGGCGTCCAGGTCGTTGGCGTTGAGGTCGGGCATCTTGGTCTGGGCGATCTCGCGGACCTGCGCGTCGGTGATCTTCGCGACCTTGGTCTTGTGCGGCTCGCCGGAGCCCTTCTCCACGCCCGCGGCCTTGAGGATCATCTTGGCGGCCGGGGGGGTCTTGGTCACGAAGGTGAAGGAACGGTCCTCGTAGACCGTGATCTCCACCGGGATGACCCAGCCACGCTGCGACTCGGTCGCGGCGTTGTACGCCTTGCAGAACTCCATGATGTTGACGCCGTGCTGGCCCAGCGCCGGGCCGACCGGCGGAGCCGGGTTCGCCGCACCGGCGTTGATCTGGAGCTTGATGAGCCCCGTGACCTTCTTCTTCTTGGGAGGCATAGCTCTCCGGGTCCTTTCGGTTCGGGTCCATGCCCGCGTTCGGGGACCACCCGGACGCAGGCATACCGCACAACGATAACGGGTATAGCTGCGCGGCTGAAAGCCGAGCAGGTCAGACCGGCTGTGATCAGCCCGCCTGACCTGCGCGGAAGCGGTACACCCAGAAAGAACTAGTTCTTCTGGATCTGGTCGAAGCTCAGCTCGACCGGGGTCTCGCGGCCGAAGATCTCGACGAGGCCCTTGACCTTCTTCGAGTCGGCGTTGATCTCGTTGATGGTCGCCTGGAGGGTGGCGAACGGGCCGTCGGTGACGGTGACCGAGTCGCCGACCTCGAAGTCCAGCACCTGGACCTCGACCTTGCGCTGCGGGGCCGGCTTGCCCTCGGCCTCGGCGGCCTCGCGGGCGGCCTTCTCCTCGGCCTCCGGGGCGAGCATCTTCACGATCTCGTCCAGGGACAGCGGGTAGGGGTCGTAGGCGTTGCCGACGAAGCCGGTGACGCCCGGGGTGTTGCGGACGACGCCCCAGGACTCGTTCGTCAGGTCCATGCGGACGAGGACGTAACCGGGCAGCTTGTTCTGCCGGACGGTCTTGCGCTCGCCGTTCTTGATCTGGACGATCTCTTCCTCGGGGACCTCGGCCTGGTAGATGAAGTCCTCGACGTTCAGCGAGACGGCGCGCTGCTCCAGGTTGGCCTTCACGCGCTTCTCGTAGCCCGCGTAGGTGTGGATGACGTACCACTCGCCGGGCAGCGTGCGCAGTTCCTCGCGCAGCTTGGTGACCGGGTCGACGTCGGGCTCTTCCTCGACGGCCCCGGTCTCGTCCTCGGCGGCCGCCTCGTCCTCGTCGGTCTCCTCGGCGTCGGCAGCGCCCTCGACGGCCGCGGCCTCCTCGGCACCCTCGACGGCGTCGTCGTTCTCGGTGCCCTCGGCGTCCTCGGCGTCCTCAAGGGTCTCGTCCTCGACGTGGACGGCGGCCTCCTCGGCCGGCTCGCCCGCGGCGGCGTCGGCAGCCTCGGCCCCGTCCGCCTCGTCCGCACCCTCGACGATGTCGAGCTCGTCATCCACGGACTCGGTCGGCTCGATGGCGTCGTTCAGGTTCGGGTCAGACACGGTGGCTGCTTCTTCCTGGATACATAGGGGTGGAACATGCGAAAACGGGCGCCGGTAACCACGGCGCCCTTCGCTCTGGGCTCAGCCGAAGACGTACTTGGCCGCGTGGTTGAGCCCATAGTCAATCACGGTCACCAGGGCGATCATGACGACGACGAAGCAGATCACCACAGTGGTGTACGACGTCAGTTCGTTGCGCGAGGGCCAGACGACCTTGCGCAGCTCGGCGATGATCTGCCGGTAGAAGGTGGCGAGACGCTTCAGCGGGCCCTTCTTGGCGCGCTTGCCGCCCTTGCGGGGCTTCTTGGACTCCGCCACCTCGTCCTGGGCATCAGGCGTGTCGATGGAGCCCACGGCGTCCGTCATTCGTCCTCACCTGATTCCGGGTCGTGGCCGTGCCGCGCCCGGTCGAGCCGCACGGCGGTGCATTGCTGTACGTACATGCGCACACATCCTGGCGAAGGTGTGTGTAGCAGGGCCGGAGGGACTTGAACCCCCAACCGCTGGTTTTGGAGACCAGTGCTCTACCAATTGAGCTACGACCCTTTGTGTGTCCCCCAACGTACCGCATCCGACCGCGAGTCCGGTGTGCACCGGGTGCGGCGGCCACTTGCTGAAGGCCAACGAGGTGAGAGTGTACGTGGTCCGGGGCCGGGCGTCGAACAGAAAATGGTCTTCGGCGTCCGCCGGGGCCGATCCGTCCGGAAGATCACCTGGCCGGGGACCGGATCCGGACGCGTGTTCAGCACCCGACCCGCCTCCGCCCACTGTGTGAAACCGGTGTGCCCGGGATGTTCGGGGTCTGGAACGATGGGCGGTATGAGCGCTGCAACCCCTCCGACCGAGCGCCGGGTCTCCGCCCGTATCGGCGCGATCTCCGAGTCCGCCACCCTCGCCGTGGACGCCAAGGCCAAGGCCCTGAAGGCCGCCGGGCGTCCGGTGATCGGCTTCGGCGCCGGTGAGCCCGACTTCCCGACCCCGGACTACATCGTCGAGGCCGCCGTCGAGGCCTGCAAGAACCCGAAGTACCACCGGTACACGCCGGCCGGCGGTCTGCCCGAGCTGAAGGCCGCGATCGCCGCGAAGACGCTGCGCGACTCCGGCTGGGAGCCGGACGTCTCGCAGATCCTCGTCACCAACGGTGGCAAGCAGGCCATCTACGAGGCGTTCGCCGCGATCCTCGACCCGGGCGACGAGGTCATCGTCCCGGCGCCGTACTGGACGACGTACCCGGAGTCGATCCGGCTGGCCGGCGGTGTCCCCGTCGAGGTCGTCGCCGACGAGACCACCGGCTACCGGGTCTCGGTCGAGCAGCTGGAGGCCGCCCGCACCGAGAACACCAAGGTCGTCCTGTTCGTCTCGCCGTCCAACCCGACCGGCGCGGTGTACTCCGAGGCCGAGACCGAGGCGATCGGCCGCTGGGCCCTGGAGCACGGCCTGTGGGTGCTCACCGACGAGATCTACGAGCACCTGGTGTACGGCGACGCGGTCTCCGTGTCCCTGCCGGCGCTCCTGCCCGAGCTGCGCGACAAGTGCGTCGTCGTCAACGGCGTGGCCAAGACGTACGCCATGACCGGCTGGCGCGTGGGCTGGGTCATCGGCCCCAAGGACGTGGTCAAGGCCGCGACCAACCTCCAGTCGCACGCCACGTCGAACGTGTCGAACGTCGCCCAGGCCGCCGCGCTGGCCGCCGTCTCCGGTGACCTGGCGGCGGTCGCGGCGATGCGCGAGGCATTCGACCGCCGCCGCCGCACCATCGTGCGGATGCTCGACGAGATCGACGGCGTGCTCTGCCCGGAGCCCGAGGGCGCGTTCTACGCCTACCCCTCGGTGAAGGCGCTGATCGGCAAGGAGATCCGCGGCAGGCGCCCGCAGAGCTCCGTGGAGCTGGCCGCCCTCATCCTGGAGGAGGCCGAGGTCGCGGTCGTCCCGGGCGAGGCCTTCGGCACCCCGGGCTATCTGCGGCTGTCCTACGCCCTCGGTGACGAGGACCTGGTGGAGGGCGTGAGCCGGATCCAGAAGCTGCTCGCGGAGGCGCGGGACTGACGCAGAGGCTGCTGAAGGGGCCTGACCACACTTCAACGTCGAAGTGTGGTCGGGCCCTGACCTTTGTGCGAGCAAGACCACGAACGGGGAAACGGCTTCCGGTCGCGGCCCCGGGTGCGGCAGGATCGGCGGATGGAGCGTGTACGTGATGTCTCTGAGCTGCCGAAGGCCCATCTGCACCTGCACTTCACCGGGTCGATGCGGCCCGCCACCCTGCTGGAACTGGCCGACAAGTACGGCGTACGGCTGCCCGAGGCGCTGACCGACGCCCTGTTCGGCGGGGAGCCGCCGAAGCTGCGGGCGACCGACGAGCGGGGCTGGTTCCGCTTCCAGCGGCTGTACGACGCGGCGCGTTCCTGCCTGCGGGAGCCCGAGGACATCCGGCGGCTGGTGCGCGAGGCCGCCGAGGAGGACATCAGGGACGGCTCGGGCTGGCTGGAGATCCAGGTCGACCCGACCTCGTACGCGCCGCGTCTGGGCGGGCTGATCCCGGCGCTGGAGGTCATCCTCGACGCGGTGGACTCGGCCTCGCGCGAGACGGGCCTCGGGATGCGGGTCCTGGTGGCGGCCAACCGCATGAAGCACCCGCTGGACGCGCGCACGCTGGCCCGCCTCGCCGTGCGCTACCGCGACCGCGGTGTGGTCGGTTTCGGGCTCTCCAACGACGAGCGGCGCGGCATGGCCCGGGACTTCGACCGGGCGTTCGCCATCGCGCGCGAGGGCGGCCTGTTCGCGGCCCCGCACGGGGGCGAGCTGGCGGGCCCGGCCTCGGTCCGCGACTGCCTGGACGACCTGCACGCGCACCGGGTGGGCCACGGGGTGCGCGCCGCCGACGACCCGCGCCTGCTGCGGCGGCTGGCCGAGCGGGGGGTGACCTGCGAGGTCTGCCCCGCCTCCAATGTGGCGCTCGGGGTGTACGAGAAGCCCGCGGACGTGCCGCTGCGGACGCTGTACGACGCCGGTGTCCCGATGGCCCTGGGCGCCGACGACCCGCTGCTGTTCGGCTCCCGGCTGGCCGCCCAGTACGACTTCGCCCGCCGCCACCACGGCTTCACCGACGCCGAGCTGGCGGAGCTGGCCCGCCAGTCCATCCGCGCCTCGGCCGCCCCGGAGGACGTCCGGGCCAAGCTGCTGTCGGGCGTGGACGACTGGCTGGCCGCCTGAGCCGCGGCGGCGCGGCCGCGGGTCAGGACTGCGACAGCGCCCCGACGACCAGGGGCAGCGCCTCCTTGTCGAAGAGCGAGCCGGTCATCGAGGAGGGGACCGCCTTGCCGTCGACCTTCAGGGTGGGTGTGCCGGTCGCCCCGGAGGTGTCGAAGGCGCGTTCGGAGGCGGCCACGTAGTCGCCGTACTTCAGGTCCTTGACCGCGCGGTCGAAGCCGGCGCCGCGCAGCCCCTTCACCCGGGAGGCCAGCTCCAGCAGGTACGCGTCGGTGAAGCCGTCGACGCTCTCCTCGGGCTGGTGGGCGAAGAGGACGTCGTGGTACTCGGCGAAGCGGCCCGCCTCCAGCGCCGCCCGCAGCGCGTTGGCGGCCTTCTTGGAGCCCTGGCCGCCGAGCCGGGCGTCGAGGAAGGAGGCGAGCGTGTACTCCACCCGGACCTGGCCGGAGCGGACCAGCTCGCGCAGGGCCTCGCCGCCGCCCTCGGTCTCGAACTTCTTGCAGACCGGGCAGCGCAGGTCCTCGTAGACCTGGACGACGGTCTTCGCGCTCGCGGAACCGACGCGGACGGTGGTGCCGTCGGCCGCCAGGGCCTCGGTGACCTCCGGTGCGCGGCTCGCCGTGGCGGCGGGACCGGTGCCGTTCCTGCCGTCGCCGCCGTGCGCGGCGTCGCCGCTCCCCTTGTCGCACCCGGTGGCGAGCGTGCCCACCAGCACGGCCGCGGCCGTGATCACGATGCCCCGGCTGCCTCGCAGGCCTCGTACGCCCCGCATGATTCTTCCCCTCCCTGTCCGGACGGGGACCGACCCTATGCGATGTCTGTGCCCCGCCCCGCCCCGCCGGTGGTGAGACCGGTCAGGAGCGTGCCCACCAGACGGGCGGCGAACGCGTCGGCGTCCGGGCGGGCGTCCGCGGCGTCGTACGCGAAGGCCCGCTGGGCGCAGGCACCCAGGAGCAGGGAGGCGGCGGCGAAGGTGTCGGCGCCGGGGGCGATCCGGCCCAGCGAGCGCTCGGCGCGGAGGTAGGCGTCCAGTTCCTCGATGGGCAGGTGGGGGCCGGAGCCCATCCGCCGCATCGCCTCGTCGTGGCGGCGCTTGAGCTGGGTCTCGGCGTACAGCGAGGCCGCGATCGGGAAGCTCTGCTCGTAGAACAGGGCGGCCTGGCGGGCGATCTCGGTGAGGTTCTCGGCCACGGTGCGCCGTTCCGGCTCGGCGGCGAGGGCGCGCAGCAGCGGGGTGAGCCGGGGCAGCCGCTCGTGCAGCACCTGGATGAACAGCTCCTCCTTGCTCGCGAAGTACTTGTAGAGGGCCGCCTCGGAGCAGCCGGCCGCCCTGGCGATCTCCTTGGTGGTGGCACGGGCGAGCCCGACGGTGCGCATCAGCTCGTGGGCGGCGTCGAGGATGCGGACGCGGGCCGGTCTCGTCTCCATGTCACGTCCAATCGGCCGGTCGGCCTTGACGGGTGGGTGAGTGCTTACCCACTCTAGGACCAGACGAGGTGAGTGAATACTCACCCACCTCCGGTGGTCCGGGGTGTCCCCGGACAGGCAGGCAGGAGCGTGCTCATGAACCTCACCGTTTTCGGCGCCACCGGCGGCATCGGCCAAGAGATCGTCCGGCAGGCGCTCGACGCCGGGCACCGGGTCACCGCCGTCGTCCGCGACCCGGCCCGGCTGACCGTGACCGGTGACCGCCTGGAGGTCGTCAGGTCCGGGCTGGTGGACCCGGAGGCCGTGCGCCCGGCCGTCGCGGGCCGGGACGCGGTGCTCTCCGGTCTGGGCGCCCGCAGCCGCAAGGACGCCGGGGTCGCGGCCCGGCTGACCCGTACGGTGCTGCGCGCGATGGAGGCGGAGGGCACGCGCCGTCTGCTCGTGGTGAGCGCGGGTCCGGTGGGCCCCGAGCCGGAGGGCGACGGGTTCCTCGACCGGGCGGCCCGGAGCCTGGTCTCGGCGGTCCTGAAGGACGTCTACGCGGATCTGCGCGAGATGGAGGCCGAGCTGGCGCGCAGCGCCACGGACTGGACGGTGGTCCGGCCGCCGCGCCTCCAGGACAAGCCGCTCACCGGCACGTACCGCACGGTGACCGGCGGCTTCCCGCCGCACGGCCGCTTCATCGCGCGGGCGGACGTGGCCCACGCGATGCTGTCGCTGACCGACGACCCGGCGGCGGTGAAGCAGGGCGTGGGGGTGGCGTACTGAGGGGATGGCGTACTGAGGGGAACCCGCCCCGGTCGCCGCCGGAGGCCGGCCGCTACAGGCCGACGCCGACCGTCACCGGCTCGTTCACCAGCGTCACGCCGAACGCCTCGCGGACCCCGGCCACCACCTCGCGGGCGAGGTCCAGCAGGTCCTTCGTGGTCGCGCCGCCGCGGTTGGTGAGGGCGAGCGTGTGCTTGGTGGAGATCCGGGCCGGGCCGGTGCCGTAGCCCTTGGTGAAGCCCGCCCGGTCGATCAGCCAGGCCGCGGAGGTCTTGGTGCGCCCCTCCCCCGCCGGGTACGCGGGCGGCTCGGCGTCCTCGCCCAGGCGCTCGCGCACCCGGGCCCGGAAGGCGCCGAACTCGGCGTCCGTGAGGATCGGGTTGGTGAAGAAGGACCCGGCCGACCAGGTGTCGTGGTCCTCGGGGTCCAGGACCATGCCCTTGCCCGCGCGCAGCTTCAGCACGGTCTCCCGGGCCCGCTCCAGCGGGACGCGGTCGCCTGCCGACACGCCGAGGGCGCGCGCCGTCTCGGCGTACCTGAGCGGCGCCGACAGGCCGCCCGCGTCCTCCAGACCGAAGCGGACGCGCAGCACGACGTACCGCTCGGGGTGCTCCTTGAAGCGGCTGTGCCGGTAGGAGAAGGCGCACTCCTCGTTGGAGAGGGTGACCGTCTCGCCCGCCGCGCGGTCGTAGGCGACGACCTCGGTGATGGTGGCGGAGACCTCCTGGCCGTACGCCCCCACGTTCTGGATGGGGGTGGCGCCCGCGGAGCCGGGGATCCCGGAGAGGCATTCGACGCCCGCGAGTCCGGCCTCGACGGTCCGGGCGACGGCGTCGGTCCACACCTCGCCCGCGGCCAGCTCCAGCGTGGTGCCGCGCAGGTCGAAGCCGGTGGTGGCGATGCGCAGGGCGGTGCCGTCGAAGCCCTGGTCGCCGATGACCAGGTTGGAGCCGCCGCCGATCACCAGCAGCGGGGTGCCGGCGGCGTCGGCCGCGCGGACGGCGTCGACGACCTCCGCGTCCGTGGTCGCGGTGATCAGCCGGGCGGCGGGGCCGCCCAGACGGAAGGTCGTCAGCGGGGCGAGGGGCGCGTCGTGGAGTTCCTGCACGCGCCCAAGACTACGGGGCCCCGCCGACGGCCTTGCCGACGCTCCCGCCGGGCTCAGGCCAGGCGGACGAGGGCCTGGGAGCGGCCGAGGACCTTCTGCCCCTCGCACAGGGCGGTCAGGTCGATCCGTACGGTGTTGTCGTCGAGCTTGGCCGCGACCTTGCCGACGACGTCGATCCGCGCGCCCTTGTCGTCGTTCGGGACGACGACGGGCTTGGTGAAGCGGACGCCGTACTGCACCACGGCACCGGGGTCGCCGGCCCAGTCGGTGACGACGCGGATCGCCTCGGCCATGGTGAACATGCCGTGCGCGATCACGTCCGGCAGTCCGACCTCCTTGGCGAACTTCTCGTTCCAGTGGATCGGGTTGAAGTCCCCGGAGGCGCCCGCGTACTGCACGAGGGTGGCGCGGGTCACGGGGAAGGTCCGGCCCGGAAGCTCGGTGCCGACCTCGACGTCGTCGTAGGCGATCTTCGCCGTCATCGGATCCTCACGCCTCCTCGGCCGCGCGGGCCACCAGCTTGATCCAGGCGGTCACCACGTGCTCGCCCGCCGCGTCGTGCACCTCGCCGCGGATGTCCAGGATGTCACTGCCGGCCATGGTCTTGATCGCCTCGATGGTCGAGGTGACGGAGAGCCGGTCACCGGCGTGCACGGGGCGCGTGTAGGCGAACTTCTGGTCGCCGTGCACCACGCGGCTGTAGTCCAGCCCGAGCTGCGGGTCCTGGACGACCTCTCCGGCGGCCCGGTAGGTGATCAGGAACACGAAGGTGGGCGGGGCGATCACATCGGGGTGGCCGAGTGCCTGCGCGGCTTCGGGGTCCGTGTACGCCGGATTGGCGTCGCCCACCGCCTGGGCGAATTCCCGGATCTTCTCCCGGCCCACCTCGTAGGGGGCGGTGGGCGGGTAGGAACGCCCCACGAAGGACTGGTCGAGCGCCATGGCTCGGCACCTCCTGGTGTCAGCTGCGGTCGTGCGGAGGGAGCTGGTGAAGACGGTGAAACACCGTGAGGCCGCCCCCCATGGTGCGGGGGCGGCCTCACGTATGAGCCTGATTTATCGCGTTTCGCGGTGCGCGGTGTGCGCGTTGCAACGCGGGCAGTGCTTCTTCATCTCCAGGCGATCCGGGTTGTTACGCCGGTTCTTCTTGGTGATGTAGTTCCGCTCCTTGCACTCCACGCAGGCCAGCGTGATCTTCGGGCGGACGTCGGTGGCAGCCACGTGAGTGCTCCTAAGACGAACGGATGGACTTACTTCAACGCAGAAAAGAGTAGCCGATCGAAGGACCGACCCCGCAATCGGCTACTGTCAGTAGCGGTGACCGGACTTGAACCGGTGACACAGCGATTATGAGCCGCTTGCTCTACCGACTGAGCTACACCGCTTTGATGAGATCGGCCCCGCCTCACGGCGGGAACCTCTCACACCAGAGCCCCAATACGGAATCGAACCGTAGACCTTCTCCTTACCATGGAGACGCTCTGCCGACTGAGCTATTGGGGCGAGCGATGAAGACATTACACGGTCCGCAGCCGTTCACCCAAATCCGTTCCGCGGCCCCCGCCGGACGGCTCCGGAGACCCTTCTCCGTACGGCCACACCGGTACGACTATTGCGCTCCTCCCGTCTCCCGGCGCGCCGCCGCCCTAGGCTCGACGCACTCTGCGTGATCTTGCGCGGCCCCCCGCGCGCACCACGCCCCGGGCACCGCCCACCCCCGCTCGACCACCGCTTTCCGCCCCGTCCGCCGTCCGCCGTCCGTCCCTCTGCCTGTCTGTCTGTCTGTCGTACCGTCCGTCCCTCTGTCGTACCTGGAGTGCGATGCCCCCCGGTAAGCCGCAGCCGCCTCACTCGTCGTCCTCGCCCGGCCCGTCCGGGCGGCCGGACCCGGACACCCTGCTGCTGTGCGGGGCCCGGCTCACCGACGGGCGGACCGTGGACGTACGGCTGTCCGGCGAGCGCATCGAGGCGGTGGGCACGGCGGGCAGCCTCGGCCCGGCCGGGGGCGCGGGCCGCGACGGCGAGCGCGGCGGCGAGCGCGGGGCGGACGGGCCTGGGGACGGCGGATCGCGCGTCGACCTCAGCGGCTACCTGCTGCTGCCCGCCCCGGCCGAGCCGCACGCCCATGCCGACACCGCCCTGACGGCCGACGCGGACGGCCCGGTCTCCTACGACCCGGAGGACGTCCAGCGCCGGGCCACGGAGGCGGCGCTGCTCCAGCTCGGGCACGGCGCGACCGCACTGCGCGCGCACGTGCGCGTGGGCGACGTGCAGGGGCTGGGCGCCCTGACGGCGGTGCTGCGGGCCCGGCGGGCGCTGCGCGGGCTGGCCGAGCTGTCGACGGTGGCGGTGCCGCGCGTGCTGACCGGGGTGGCCGGCGCGGACGGGCTCGCGGTGCTGCGGGACGCGGTGAAGATGGGCGCGTGCGTGGTCGGCGGCTGCCCGGACGTGGACCCCGATCCCACCGGGTACGTGGAAGCGGTCCTGGAGGTGGCCTCCGAGCACGGCTGCCCGGTCGACCTGCACACCGACGCCACCGACCCGGCCCGGCTCGCCCGGCTCGCGGCGATGGCGGGCGGACTGCGCCCCGGCGTGACGCTGAGCCCCTGCGGCGGCCTGGCCCGGCTGCCCGCCGAGGCCGCGGCCCGGACCGCGGACCAGCTGGCCGCCGCCGGGGTGGCGGTGGTGTGCCTGCCGCAGGGCGGCTGCGCGGGCGCGGAGGGGCCCGGGACGGCGCCGGTACGGCTGCTGCGGGCGGCCGGGGTGCGGGTGGCGGCGGGCAGCGGCGCGTTGCGGGACGTGTCGAACCCGGTGGGCCGCGGCGACCCGCTGGAGGCGGCCTATCTGCTGGCCTCCCGCTACGGGCTGCGCCCCGGCGAGGCCTACGAGATGGTGAGCGCGTCGGCCCGCGCGGTGCTCGGTCTGCCCGAGGTGCGGGTGGAGGCGGGCTTCCCGGCCGAACTCCTCGCGGTGCGCGGCGACCGGCTCGCGGGGGCGCTGTCGCTCGCGTACAGCCGGATCGTGGTGCACCGGGGGCGCGTGGTGGCACGCACCAGCGCGGTGCGCGAGTTCTGCGACTCGGCCGCCTCGGTGGAACTGGGGCTGCCCCGGCAGGGGCGGGGAGAGCTGTCGTAGCCGCCGGGGGCGAGCTGTCGACGCCATGGGGCACGCGGGGACGTAGGGACGTGGGGGCGTGGGGGCGTGGGGGCGTGGGGGCGCGCGCAAAGGCCGGGGGCGGGTGGGCCGCGACCGCCTGCGGGGCGGCAGGGGGCGGGAGGGCGCGCGGGACGGCAGGGGGCAGGCGGGCGCGGGGGTGCGGGAGGGCGCGGAGACCGGCCGGGGCGGGCCGAAGTCGTGCGGCGGATACGGCCGTCCGGGCGTACGGTCGAAGACATGCGCATAGTCATCGCTGGTGGTCATGGTCAGATCGCGCTGCGGCTGGAGCGGCTGCTCGCGGCGCGCGGGGACGAGGCGGCGGGCATCATCCGCCGGGCGGAGCAGAGCGACGACCTGAGGGCCGCGGGCGCCGAACCGATCGTGCTGGACCTGGAGTCGGCCTCGGTCGAGGAGGTCGCGGAGCGGCTGCGGGGCGCGGACGCGGCGGTGTTCGCAGCGGGCGCGGGGCCGGGCAGCGGCACCGCGCGCAAGGACACGGTGGACAAGGGCGCGGCGGTGCTGTTCGCCGACGCGGCGGTCCTGGCCGGTGTGCGGCGCCATGTGGTCGTGTCGTCGATGGGCGCGGACGCGGCGCACCGGGGCGACGAGGTCTTCGACGTGTATCTGCGCGCCAAGGGTGAGGCCGACGACCACGTCCGCTCCCTGGACGGCCTCGACTGGACGATCCTGCGCCCCGGTTCGCTGACGGACGGGCCCGGTACCGGCCAGGTGCGCCTGGAGGCGCACACCGGCCGCGGGTCGGTCCCCCGCGACGACGTGGCCGCCGTCCTGGCCGAGCTGGTGGACACCCCGGCGACGGCCGGCCTGACCCTGGAACTGATCGGCGGTTCGGCCCCGGTGCCGGTGGCGGTGAAGTCGGTCGCCGGCAACTGACGCCGCGCTCCGCGTCCTCCGCGCCGCCCTGTCCCGTCCTCCTCAGCCGCCGCCGTCAGAACAGGCTGAGCTGCCCGGGGAATTCGGGGACGGTGTAGCCGTCCAACGACGGCTGCACGGCACCCAGTTGCGCCGTACGGCGGGAGCCGGGGCAGGAGACCAGCTCTCCGGACTCCCGCGCGCCGGGCGGATCGTGCCGCGCGAACCGCCCGGCCACGACGGCGATCTCACGGCGGCACACGGGGCAGGCTCTGCGGCGCGCGGAGGCGGACGACAAGGACATGGCTCCAGTGTGCACCGGGGCACCGACAGTCGCGGTGGCAGTGGCATGGCAGCGGCGGCCGACGGGCGGCGGGCGGCGGGCGGCAGGCCCGAGCCGTCGTCAGGTCCGTTTCGCTGTCGCGTCCGTGCGGCCGTCAGGTGTGTACGGCCGTCAGGTGCGTGCGGCCGTCAGGTGCGTGCGGCCGTCAGGTCGGCGTAGATGATGATGTTGTCCGGGTGGTGGCCGTCGACGATCGGGCCGCCGCAGGTGATCAGGCGCAGTTCGGGCCGCTCGGTGTCGCCGTAGACGGCCTGTGTCGGAAAGGCGTCCTTGCCGACCTGCTGGAGCTTGCGGACGGTGAAGGTCAGGACGGATTTGTCGGCGCGGGTGACGGTGATCGGGTCCCCCACCCGGATCCGGGACACCTCGCGCATGACGGCGGGGCCGGCGGCGGTGTCGAAGTGCCCGATGAGCACCGCCGGTCCGGTCTGCCCCGGAGTCACGCCGCCCTTGTACCAGCCGATGTCGTCGGCCTGGGCGACCGTGGGGACCTGTACGGTGCCGTCGGCCGCCAGGCCGAGTTCGAGCACCGGTCCGGTGTCGACGCTCGCGGACGGTATGCGCACGCGCACGGGCTTCGACGCGCTCAGCGCGGCGGGACGGGCGCCCGCCGCGGGCTCCGGGGCGGCGGAGGCGGCGCGGGAGTGGGAGACGGTGGCCCGGTAGGGGCCGTCTCCGCCGCCGCTGTCGGTGAGCCCGCGGGCCAGCGTCCAGCCGCCGAGCAGCAGGGCCGCCGACGAGAGGGCGACGGCGGCCGGGAACCAGCGGCGCCGGGCGGATCGGGGGACGGACACGCGAGAGCTCCTGGGATTCGGGGGGAACGGCGATACCGGTGACGCGCCGGGGCGATGGTCCGCCCCGGCGCATCACCGGTGCCAGGTGTGGGGCGCACCCGGACCACCCGGACCACCCGGGGCGTGCGCGGCCCGCGCAGGCACCCCATGTGAACAGGGTGGACCGGGTGAACCGGTCAGCTGTCGACGCGGACCGTGCGGCGCCGGCGGATCAGCGCGGCACCGACGCCGGCCGCTCCGGCCAGGGCCACCGCGCCACCGGCCAGCACCGTGGTGTTGTCGCGGCCTGCTCCGTCCTGGGCGTCCTGGACACCGGCGGCCACCGCGCCCACGGGCACGACCTTGGTCTGGGCGGCGGTACCGGCAGTGGCCGGCGACTTGCCGCTCGCGCACGCCGGTGGCGCCGGGAAGTCGTAGGCCTTGCCCCACGGCATGTCACCGCCCTGCGACTGCTGGAAGTACTCCGGCTCGCCGTTCACGGTCTCGATCTTCATGCCGTACTGACCGTTCAGCGGGTGCGCGCGGTCGACGGTGCCGAGGGTCTGTCCGTCGGGGGTCAGCAGACGGGCCTTCGGTCCCTCGGGCCCGTTGCTGAGCTCCACGCGGTAGGGCGCAGCGAGGGCCGAGCGGATCGTCTTGGTGGCGGTGCAGTCGTGGTCGGGGATGGGCAGCCACGAGGACTCCACCGTGCCGTCGGAGGAGTGCAGCACGATGCGCATGCCGTGGATGGCGATGCTGGCGTCGTGGTCCACGGCACGCAGGGTGGCGGTCGGCGGCTCGCCGAACTCGGTGATGACGTCCCCTCGGTACCCGCCCGGCGCCAGCTTGGTGACGTGCACCTCCTCACCGTCGATCAGACCGTATTCCTTGTACGGAGCCTCGCTGGGCTTCGCGGAGGGCGTAGCGCTTCCGGTGGCCGGAGCGGACGTGGAGGGCGAGGACGGAGTGGAGGTGGAAGGGGTGGACGGCGCGGCAGGCGCGGCAGGAACGGCGTCCCGGGCGGTCTTGGCGGGAGCGGTGGCGCTCGGGGCGGCGGCGCCCGGCACGGTGGTGGCGGCGAAGGTGGCGGCTGCGGGACCGAGGACGGCGGCGGCGACAGCGGCACCGACGAGCACGGCACGGACCGTGCTGCGGCGGCCCTTGCGAAGGACAGAGCAGGACATGGAAGGCTCCCGGCGAGAAAGGCAGAAGGTGCGTGGAGATGAGCGGCCGCTCCTCTTGCCCGTGTGGGGCCGGCCCTTCGGTGCGGTAGGAAAATAGTAGGGAGACGTTCGCCACAGGAACTTCCGTGAAGTGTCACAGAACCTCGACAAGGGACAGCGCTTACCACCTTCGCGGGGACAAGGCACCGGAACCACCGACGACACCCGCCACACCACCGGCCACGACACGGCCACAACGGAAAGACCCCCTCCGACCGGCCGTTGAAGGCTGATCGAAGGGGGTCTTCCCCAGTCCAGAGTCAGCTCAGGCCGCGCAGGGACAAGCGGGCAGGCGGTGAGCGCCGCTTCAGGAGTTCGGTCCACGGGCCGTGCGGGTTGCTCGGGCCCGTGCTTGCTGGACGAATCGGAGTCCGCCTTTGGACGCTGGGATCCGTCGCCATCTGGCGACGTTGAAAGGAAGACGGAGCGGTCGGCGCAAGGGACGGCCAGGTCCGGTAGGCCGCGACGGGGCCAACGAAGCGCGCCGGGAGCGGTCGCCCTGCCGGACCCGGGCAGGGACGGTGGCGACACGCTGCCGGAGCTGGCCTCTAGCTCACCTGTATGCGCCGTGCGAGGCTGACGGCGGGGGATGACGACATGAGGCACATACCTTTCTTCCGCTGGGTTCTGACTGCCGGTTTCATGCTCTTCGCCTGTTCGGCGGGGCTGTACGCGGTCGAGTCGGGTCCGGAGCTGCCCGCGACGCGTCAGATCGACTTGGCGGTGGTCGATGAGAAGGCTGACGGCACCTGCCGGGTCCAGTGGAGCGACCCGTATGAGAAGAAGACGCGGGAGGGGCCGTACCACTGCGACGCCGGCCGGAGCGACATTCTCAAGGCACCGAACTTCCAGGACAGCCGGGGCTACGGCTGGGAGTCCGGGTTCATGTTCACGGAAGGGCCGAACCGGGGGGACCTGGACGATTCGAAAGCCTCCTCGGGGGAGGACTTCACCACCTCGGACACCCTCCTGCTGCTGGGACTCCTGCTCATCCTGATCGGAATGGTCGGCGGCAACCTCCGCGCCCTCCCCCGGGTCCTCGGCGTGGAGGCACAGCTCGTGCGTCGCGCGACCCGGCTCGCCGAGGCTGCCGGGTGGGCAGCCGAGGACTACGCGCGGGCCGTGGATGCGGTGCGGGACGCCGGGCGCCACGGGTCGCTCGACGCGGCACCTGACCCCGAACTGGTCCGCTCTCTCTGGGTTCTGCGGGAGGCCGGGCCGCAGGCACACAGGGCGGCGGCGGACGCCCGGGACCTCGCGAAGCGGCTGCGCCCGCTGCTCAGGGAGGCGGCCCCCGCCGCCGGGCTGCGGAACAGGCTCCAGGCCGGACCGGCCGCTCGCGCCGACGCCGAGGTGGCGGTCACCGAGCTGCGCCGGCTGGTGGCCGACGCCGAACGGCACGGTCTGTGGGAGCGGTTCGCGCAGACATCGGTCGACCTGCTCCGGGGGCAGGACGCCGACCGGGCCACCATCGCGGCCGGGACGGACTTCGAGCGGGACCCGGACGCCTACCGGCGGCTCCTGGAGGCCCTCGCGCCTCTCAAGGCGGCGGCCCGGCCGGAGCCTCTCCGACGCCGCCGTCGGCGTCGCTGACCGTCCCACCCGGGACTGGCCCCGTACGGACGGCACTCGTATCAAATCCAGCCCCGACCACCGAGGCAGCCGCCTCCCGGCTCGCAACGCTCAGTCACTGCTGCACGAAACCTGAGCCAGACCCCTGGGAGCCGGGGCCGACCGCCGCTGTCCGCACCTGTTGGTGTCAGCCACTGATGTCAGGCGTCAGGGCCGCTCTCGGCGGAGACCGGAGCCCAACGCTCGCTTCGTGCTCCCGTGCGGAACCTCCGGATTCCCCGACCGGTCTCCACCCGCCAGTCACCCTCCCCACGCACACACCGCCTGCGGCCGGTGCTGCATCGAACAGGCGTCAGCAATAAAGAAACCCCCTCCGACCTGCCGAAGAGGCTGGTCGGAGGGGGTTTTCCCCAGTGTGGCGGCGCCAGGATTCGAACCTGGGAAGGCTGAGCCGGCAGATTTACAGTCTGCTCCCTTTGGCCGCTCGGGCACACCGCCGGGGTTTGCTGCCGTCGAACTGCCTTTCGGCGGTGCTCTGTGGCAACGACGTAAACAATACCCGATGCACAGGGGTGCTTCGCCACCCGATTGATCGGTGTCCCGGAGCCGGGCCGTCCGTGTCCGGGGGCCGGGTGACCAGTGGCCCGGGGACGGGCGACAGGCGGCCCCGGGGCGGGCGGGAAGGTCATGACAGGGCCTAGGCTGGGGCGGATGCGGACCCGGGCCTGCCGGCCGGGGGCAGGCGGTTTCTCCACGCTCGCCGGCCCGCACGCGTCACGTACTTCGACCCACCCCGATACAAGGAGCCACAGGACATGGCCGACTCCAGTTTCGACATCGTCTCGAAGGTCGAGCGGCAGGAGGTCGACAACGCCCTCAACCAGGCCGCCAAGGAGATCTCGCAGCGCTACGACTTCAAGGGCGTGGGCGCTTCGATCTCGTGGTCCGGCGAGAAGATCCTCATGGAGGCGAACTCCGAGGAGCGGGTGAAGGCGGTCCTCGACGTCTTCCAGTCCAAGCTGATCAAGCGCGGCATCTCGCTGAAGGCCCTGGACGCGGGCGAGCCGCAGCTGTCCGGCAAGGAGTACAAGATCTTCGCCTCCGTCGAGGAGGGCATCTCCCAGGAGAACGCCAAGAAGGTGGCGAAGCTCATCCGCGACGAGGGCCCCAAGGGCGTCAAGGCCCAGGTGCAGGGCGACGAGCTGCGTGTCAGCTCCAAGAGCCGGGACGACCTCCAGGCCGTGATCGCGCTGCTGAAGGGCCAGGACTTCGACTTCGCGCTCCAGTTCGTGAACTACCGGTAGGACCGGCGGAGCAGACACAAGGGTGGGCACCGGGAGCACCGGTGCCCACCCTTGTGTGTGTCCGCCGCGCCGCGGCAGCGCCTCGCGTCAGTCGCGTGAGTTGCCGAAGAGGAGGCGGTAGGCGATCAGCAGGACGAGTGAGCCGCCGATGGCCGCCGCCCAGGTGGCGCCGTCGTAGAAGTGCTTGCTGACCGGGTGGTCCAGCCAGCGGGCCGAGATCCAGCCGCCGACGAAGGCACCGGCGATGCCGATGAGGGTCGTGCCGATGAAGCCGCCGGGGTCGCGGCCCGGCAGCAGGATCTTCGCGATGGCCCCGGCCAACAGTCCCAGGATGATCCAGCTGATGACGCCCATGTCCCGAACCTGCCTTTCCCGGCGACCTCGGTTCGTCGCCCGTGAGTGCCACACGCGTGTTCGCACCGTGTCGTCGGGGAAGACGCCGCGGCCGGTCCCCACGGTTGCATCCGGCGGCGGCCCCGGCACGCCGGGATGCGCCGGTTCAGCGGGTGGCGAAGGGCTGGTCGGTCCGGACGATCTCGCGGCCCAGCGGGAGCAGCGAGACCGGGATGAGCTTGAAGTTGGCGATGCCGAACGGGATGCCGATGATCGTGATGCAGAGCATGACGCCCGTCACGATGTGGGCGAGCGCCAGCCACCAGCCGGCCAGGACGAGCCAGAGCACGTTGCCGACGCAGGACGGCGCGCCCGCGTCGCGGCGCTCGACCGTGGTGTACCCGAAGGGCCACAGGGCGTAGACGCCGATGCGGAAGGACGCTATGCCGAACGGGATGCCGATGATCGTGATGCACAGCAGCACCCCGGCCGCCAGATAGCCGAGGAACAGCCAGAAGCCGCTCAGGACCAGCCAGATGACGTTCAGGATTGTCTTCACTGTCGGCGACCTGCCATCTGCTCGAGTCGGGCGATGCGCTCCGCCATGGGCGGGTGCGTGGAGAACATTCTCGACAGTCCCTGTCCCGGGCGGAAGGGATTGGCGATCATCATGTGGCTCGCGGTCTCGATGCGCGGCTCCGGGGGCAGCGGAAGCTGCTGGGTGCCCGCCTCCAGCTTGCGCAGGGCGCTGGCGAGGGCGAGCGGGTCGCCGGTGATGCGGGCGCCGGAGGCGTCGGCCTCGTACTCCCGGGAGCGGCTGATGGCCAGCTGGATGAGGGTGGCCGCGAACGGGCCGAGGATCATGACCAGGAGCATGCCGAAGATGCCGGGGCCCTCGTCGTCGTCCGAGCGGCCGACCGGGATCAGCCAGGCGAAGTTGACCAGGAACATGATCACGGAGGCGAGGGCGCCGGCGACGGAGGAGATCAGGATGTCGCGGTTGTAGACATGGCTCAGCTCGTGGCCGATGACACCGCGCAGTTCGCGCTCGTCCAGGATGCGCAGGATGCCTTCCGTGCAGCACACGGCGGCGTTGCGCGGGTTGCGTCCGGTGGCGAAGGCGTTGGGCGCCTCCGTCGGGGAGATGTACAGGCGCGGCATCGGCTGGCGGGCCTGGGTGGAGAGGTCACGGACCATCCGGTACAGGGCCGGTGCCTCGAACTCGCTGACCGGGCGGGCCCGCATCGCGCGCAGGGCCAGCTTGTCGCTGTTCCAGTACGCGTACGCGTTGGTGCCGAGGGCGATGAGGACGGCGACGACCAGGCCGGTGCGGCCGAAGAAACTGCCGATGACGATGATGAGTGCGGACAGTCCCCCGAGGAGTACTGCGGTCCTGAGCCCGTTGTGCCGGCGGTGCACGGTACGCCCTCCAAGTGGTGCGGCAGGGGAACCCTTCGCTTGCTGTGCGGTCCACTGGTGTGTGGTGTCACGTCCAGTGGACCCTTCCGTACTGGTCAACGCCAGGCGAACGCCCCGGGTTCCCCGGTCGGCGCGAGGGCGCGCGGGCCGTCCGGGTGAGTGCGCGACGGGTGCCCGGTGCCGGGCGGGTCAGAACAGTCCGCCGCCCGCGAAGCGCAGCACCAGCTGGGGCGCGCCGGACAGGGCGACGCCCAGGACACCCGTCAGGGCGAGCGCGGCGGTGAGCGGCGCCGGGACGCGGTGCCGGACCGGTTCGCCCTCGGGCGCGCGGAACAGCAGGGCCGTCCACCTCAGGTAGTAGTACAGCGCGACCACCACGTTGACGGCCATGACGACGGCGAGCCAGCCGAGTCCGGCGCCGACCGCCGCGGAGAAGACGGTGACCTTCGCGAACAGGCCGATGACCCCGGGCGGGAGCCCGGCCAGGCACAGCAGGAAGAAGGCCAGCAGCAGGGCGCACACCGGGTGGGCGGCGTACAGGCCGCGGTAGTCGGCGAGGCGGTTGCGGGGCCGGGCGCGGCCCACGAGCGCGGCCACGGCGAAGGCGCCGAGGTTCACGGCGGCGTACATCAGGGCGTACGCGACGGTGGAGCCGACGGTCCCGCGCGGGTCGTCGGTGTATCCGGCCGCCGCGAGCGGCACCAGGAGGTAGCCCGCCTGGCCGACGGAGGACCAGGCGAGCAGCCGGACCGCGCCGTACGCGCGCGTGGCGCTCTGGCGCAGGGCACCGGCGTTGCCGACGGTCATGGTGAGTGCGGCCAGCGCCGCCAGTGCCGGGCCCCAGACGTCGGCGTACGAGGGGAACGCGACGACGGTGACGAGGATCAGGCCGGTGAAGCCGACCGCCTTGCCGACGACCGACAGATAGGCGGCGATCGGCAGCGGCGCGCCCACATAGGTGTCGGGGACCCAGAAGTGGAACGGGACGGCGGCGAGCTTGAAGGCGAAGCCGACGAGGGTGAGGACGACGCCGGTCTGGGCGAGGGTGTGGAACTGCCCGGCGACGTGAGGGAGGCGGTCTGCCACCTGGGTGAGGTACAGGGTGCCGGTGGTGGCGTAGACGAAGCTGACGCCCAGCAGGCTGACGGCGGTGGCGGTGACCGAGGACAGGAAGAACTTCAGGGCCGCGTCGGAGGACCTGCGGTCGCCGTGTCTGAGGCCCACGAGGGCGAAGGCGGGCAGGGAGGCGACCTCCAGGGCGACGATCAGGGTGGCCAGGTCGCGGGCGGCGGGCAGCAGGGCCGCTCCGGCGGTGGCGGACAGCAGCAGGAACCAGTACTCCCCTTCGGGGAGTCCGCCGCGCGCGTCCCTGAGGGCGGTGACCGACAGCAGGGCCGCCAGCAGGGCGCCGCCCAGCACCAGGAGCTGGACGACGAGGGTGAAGTGGTCGGCGGTGTAGCTGCACACGCCGGGCTGCCGGTGCCGGCAGAAGGTGCCGCGGTCGCCGTCCAGGAGGGGCAACAGGAGCAGCGCGGAGGCGGCGAGTCCGGCGACGGAGACCCAGCCGAGGAGGGGTTTGCGTGCCCGCGGGACGAAGAGGTCGGCGACCAGGACCGCCAGGGCGGTCACCGCGGTGAGGGCGGGTGGCGCGACGGCGAGCCAGTCGACGGACTGGACCGCCGACGCGACCGGCGACTGGGCCAGGACGCTCATCGGGTGCCTCCCGCGAGGAGTTGCTGCACGGCCGGGTCGGTGAGCCCGAGCAGGGCCTTGGGCCAGAGCCCGGCGAGGACGGTCAGGGCGACGAGCGGGGCCCAGGCCGCGAACTCGAAGCCGCGCACGTCGGGCAGTTTCGGGGTCTCGGCCGCCGCGGCGCCCATGCAGACGCGGCGGACCACGGCGAGCATGTACGCGGCCGTCAGCAGGGTGCCGAACGCGCCGATCGCCATGAAGGTGAGGAAGGCGGGGCGGCTGAGGCCGTCGGCGGGCCGGAACGCGCCGAACAGGGCGAGCATCTCGCCCCAGAACCCGGCCAGTCCGGGCAGTCCGAGCGAGGCGACCGCGCCGAAGGCCAGCAGGCCGCCCAGGCGCGGGGCCCTGCCGTACAGGGCGGAGCCGGACTCCTCGGCGAGGGCGTCGAGGTCGGTGCTGCCGGTGCGGTCCTTGAGTCCGCCGACGAGGAAGAAGAGCAGGCCGGTGATGAGGCCGTGGGCGATGTTGGCGAACAGGGCGCCGTTCACGCCGGTCGGGGTGGCGGTGGCGATGCCGAGCAGCACGAAGCCCATGTGGCCGACCGAGGAGTAGGCGATGAGCCGTTTCAGGTCGCCCCGGGCACCGCGCCGGGCCAGGGCGAGGCAGGCCAGGGAGCCGTAGACGATGCCGACGACGGCGAAGGCCGCGAGGTAGGGCGCGAAGGTGTGGAAGCCGTGCGGCGCGACGGGCAGCAGGATCCGGACGAAACCGTATGTCCCCATCTTCAGCAGGACGCCCGCCAGCAGGACCGAGCCGACGGTCGGGGCGGCGGTGTGGGCGTCCGGCAGCCAGCTGTGCAGCGGCCACATCGGGGTCTTGACCGCGAGCCCGAGCCCGATCGCCAGAACGGCGACGACCTGCACGGACGCGGTCAGCGACCGGCCGTTGTCAGTGGCGAGTGCCACCATGTCGAACGTGCCCGCCTTGATCCCGATCAGGAGCAGGCCGAGCAGCATGACGACCGAGCCGAGGAGGGTGTAGAGGATGAATCGCCAGGCCGCGGCCCGCCGGCCCGCGCCGCCCCAGCGGGCGATGAGGAAGTACATCGGGATGAGCACCGTCTCGAAGGCGAGGAAGAACAGCACCAGATCGAGGACGGCGAAGGTGGCGAGCGTGCCGGACTCCAGCAGGAGCAGCAGGGCGACGAACGCCTTCGGGCTCGGGCCCGCGGGCGGCTTGAAGTAGCTGTACAGCGCGCAGAGGAAGGTCAGCAGCGCGGTCAGGACGACGAGGGGGAGCGAGATGCCGTCGATGCCGAGGTGGACGCGCACGTGGAGTGCGGGGATCCAGCTGATGTCCGTCGTGGCCTGCATCTTCGACGGATGGTCGTGGTCGAAGCCGAGCGCGAGGACGAGCGCGGCGGCGAGCAGGACACCGGTGACGGTCACTCCGTGCCGGAGCACGGCCTGCTCGGGCGACTTCCCCTTCAGTCCGGGCGGGGCCGGCAGGAGGGCGGCGACCGCGCCCAGGAGCGGGCCGGCGACGAGGAACGCCAGAAGGAACTGCATCACTGACTCGCTGATATCGATCACGCCTGCTCACGCTCCCGTGGCGACGAGGACGACGGCGACCGCCAGGACGACGGTGCCGGCGAGCAGCGCGCTCACATAGGTCTGCACATTGCCGGTCTGGGCCCGCCGTACGGCGGCCCCGAGCAGCCGGGGGGCGGCCCCGGCACCGCGTACGTAGGTCTCGACGACCTCGCGGTCGAGGAACCGGACGAGGCTCGCACCGGCCAGGACCGGGCGGACGAACAGGGTCCGGTAGACCGCGTCGAGGTGGAAGCCGGTGGCCGCGTGGCGGTGCAGCGGGCCGAGCAGCAGCCGTGCGGGGTCGGCGGGGTCGGGAGCTCCGGCGAGGTCCCCGTAGGCCGGCCGGTGGGTGGCGATGGCCTCGGCCTCGACCAGTCCGGCGTCGGCCTCCGGGTGGGCGGCGACCGCGCCCATCGGGGTGCGGGCGGCGAGCGCGGTGGTGTGCCGCCAGGCGCCGTAGAGGAGCACACCGCCGGCCAGGGCCAGGCCGGTGCCGAGGACGGAGGTGGCCGTCGTCGGGGCGAGCGAGGCACCGTCGAACCAGTCGGGCAGAACGCGGAAGGCGAGTCCGCCGAAGGCGAGGGAGGGCACGGCCAGCACCCACAGGACGGCGTTCATGGCCAGGGGCTGCCGTCCGTGGTCGGGGGCCTGCGCACCCCGGCCGTGGAAGGCGAGCAGCCACAGCCGCAGCGCGTAGGCGGCGGTCAGCAGGGCGGTGAGCAGACCGGCCACGAGGACGATCCAGCCGGCCGTGCCGGGGGCGTGCGCGGTGTGGCCGTCGGCCACCCGCTCGGCGGCGCCGAGCACGGACTCCTTGGAGAAGAAGCCGCTGAAGGGAGGGATCGCGGCGAGCGCGAGCAGGGCGACGGTCATCGTCCAGTACGCGTCGGGGACGCGCTCGCGCAGGCCGCCGGTGCGGGACATGGCGGCCAGCGAGTTGGTGCCGGCCGCGTGGATGACCACCCCGGCGGCGAGGAAGAGCAGCGCCTTGAAGGCGCCGTGCGACAGGAGGTGGAAGACGGCGGCGCCGGGCGCGCCCACGGCGAGCGCGCCGGTCATGTAGCCGAGCTGACCGATCGTCGAGTAGGCGAGGACGCGTTTGATGTCGTCCTGGGCGAGCGCGGCGAGCGCCGAACCGGCCATGGTCACGGCGGCCATGACGGCGAGGACGGTCATGGCGGCCGAGGACGCCTGGAAGACGGGGAGGAGCCGGGCCACGAAGTAGACACCGGCGGCGACCATCGTCGCGGCGTGGATCAGCGCGGACACCGGGGTCGGGCCTGCCATCGCGTCGGGCAGCCAGGTGTGCAGCGGGAACTGCGCGGACTTGCCCGCCACGCCCGCCAGGAGCAGCAGCGCGACCAGCGTGGGGTGGTGCAGGCCGCCGTGCGCGACGGTGGTCAGGACCGTGGTGATCCGGAAGGAGCCGGCGTCGGCGGCGAGCGCGAACAGACCGATGAGGAAGGGGACGTCGCCGAGCTTGGTGACCAGGAAGGCCTTGAGGGAGGCGGCGCGGGCCTCGGGGGTCTCCCAGTAGTGGCCGACCAGGAAGTAGGAGCAGATGCCCATGACCTCCCAGCCGACCAGCAGCACGATCAGGTCGCCGGAGTAGACGACGAGCAGCATCGCGGAGGTGAACAGGGAGACGAGCGCGGCGTAGGACGGGTAGCGGGGGTCCTCGCGCAGATAGCCCGTGGAGTAGAGCTGCACACAGGTGGCGACGGTGGCGACGAGGACGGCGACGAGCGCGGCGTAGCCGTCGATGTGCAGGGCCAGTTCGACGGGGACCGAGCCGGTGGGGGTCAGTTCGGTGGCGGCGTCGACGGCCCGGCCGCCGCCCTGGCGGGCCGCGACCAGCACGGCGAGGACGAGGGAGGCGAGGGTCGGCAGGATCGCGAGTGGGCGCACGAAGCCGGGGGCGGTGCGGCCCAGGAGCAGTCCGGCCGCGGCGCCCAGGAACGGCAGGAGGGGGACGAGAACGGCGAGGGTGGTCGTGGTCACGCGGTGGCCTCAGCCTTCCCGGCGGCCTGCGCGGTCGCGGCGGCTTCGCCGTCGGGGCCGTCGCCGAAGTCGTCGTCGGGTTCGTCGGGGTCGTCATCGGGGTGCTCGGCGGCGTCGCGGAGCCGGTCGATGTCGGAGGTGCCGCGGTTGCGGTACACGGCGAGCACGATCGCCAGGCCGATGCCGATCTCGGCGGCGGCGATGGTGATGGTGAACAGGGTCAGCGCCTGGCCGGAGTGCAGGGTGTCGGCGGCGGCCCTGCTGAGCCAGACGTCGAAGGCGACCAGGTTGAGGTTGACGGCGTTGAGCATCAGCTCGACCGACATGAGGACCAGGATCGCGTTGCGGCGCGCGAGGACGCCGTAGAGCCCGGTGCAGAAGAGAAGGGCGGAGAGGACGGCCGGGTAGACGAGGTGCATCAGCGGGGGCCCTCCTCGGCGGCCGGTTCGGCGGGCCGCCCGTCGAGCCGTTCGACGGGTCGTCCGTCGGCCGGGCCCGGGGTGCGGGGACCGGCTCCGGCACCGGCGTCTGCCGGGGAGCCGGGGTCGGCGGAGCCCGCGTCCGCCTTGGCCTTGCGGGACAGGACGATCGCTCCGACCAGTGCGGCCAGGAGCAGCACGGAGAGGGCCTCGAAGGGCAGGACCCAGTTCTGGAAGAGGCTCTCGCCGGTGGCCCGGGTGGTGCCGGCGGCGGCGCCGTCCAGGTCGGTCCAGGTGGTGCGGAAGGCGTCGGCGACGACCCAGACCAGGGTGCCGGCGGCGGCGAGGGCCACCGCGAGGGCGGCCCACCGGTTGCCGGAGTCGGCGTCGGCGGAGCGGCCGATGGGGGCCTTGGTGAGCATCAGTCCGAACAGGAGGAGGACGACGACGGAACCGACGTAGATGAGGACCTGCACCCAGGCGATGAACTCGGCGGTGAGCAGCAGGTACTCGACGGCGAGGCCGCCGAGGGCGACCACCAGCCACAGGGCGGCGTGCACCAGTTGCCGGGTGGTGACGGTGAGGAGCGCGGCGCCGAAGGTGGCGATGCCGACGAGCAGGAAGGCGATCTCGACGCCGGTCGGCGAGAGGAAACCGGGGTGGGCTGCGGCGGGGGTCACGCTTCTCCTTCCTCCTGGGCGGCGGTTTCCTGCTGGGCGGCGGCCTGCTCCTGGGCGGCGAGCTTGTCGGCGCTCTTACGGGCGGCGGCGAGCTCCTTCGGCTCCTCCGCGCCGGGGTCGAGGGCGGGCGGGGCCGGGACGGTCCACATCCACTCGCGGAGCTTGTCGCGCTCGTGGGTGAGGTCGCGGATGTCGGTCTCGGCGTACTCGAACTCCGGTGACCAGAACAGCGCGTCGAAGGGGCAGACCTCGATGCAGATGCCGCAGTACATGCACAGGGAGAAGTCGATGGCGAAGCGGTCGAGGACGTTGCGGCTGCGCTCGCGGCCGCCGGGGACCGCGGCGGGCACCGTCTCCTTGTGGGAGTCGATGTAGATGCACCAGTCCGGGCACTCGCGGGCGCACAGCATGCAGACCGTGCAGTTCTCCTCGAACAGGCCGATCACACCGCGGGTGCGCGGCGGCAGGTCGGGCTGGGTGTCCGGGTACTGCTCGGTGACGGTCTTCCTCGTCATCGTGCGCAGGGTGACGGCGAGGCCCTTGGCCAGGCCGGAGCCGGGAAGGGGAGCCACTAGGAGATCACCACCTTGACGATGCCGGTGAGGGCGATCTGGGCGAGGGCGAGGGGCACGAGGAGGGTCCAGGAGAGCTTCTGGAGCTGGTCCTCGCGCAGCCGCGGGTAGGTGACGCGCAGCCAGATCACGACGAAGGCGAGGACGGCGGACTTCAGCAGCGTCCAGACCCAGCCGAGGCCGTCCGCGCCCCAGGGGCCGTGCCAGCCGCCCAGGAAGAGGACGGTCGTCAGCCCGCACAGGACGACGATCCCGGCGTACTCGGCGAGCAGGAACAGGGCGAACCGCAGCCCGGTGTACTCGGTGTACGCGCCGAAGATGATCTCCGAGTCGGCCACCGGCATGTCGAAGGGCGGGCGTTGCAGTTCGGCGAGACCGGCGACGAAGAAGACGACCGCGCCGACGATCTGCCAGGGCAGCCACCACCAGTGGAACGCGTCCAGGATGCCGGGCAGCGAGACCGTTCCGGCCGCCATCGCCACGGAGGCGGCGGCGAGCAGCATCGGCAGTTCGTAGGCGAGGAGCTGCGCGGCGGTGCGCAGGCCGCCGAGGAGGGAGAACTTGTTGGCGGAGGCCCAGCCGGCCATGAGCGAGCCGAGTACGCCCACGCCCATCACGGCGAGCACGAAGAAGAGGCCCGCGTCCAGCACCTGGCCGACCGCGCCCGCGCCGGGGCCGACCGGAAGCGCGAGCAGCACCAGCAGGTACGGCAGGAGGGCGACGGCCGGGGCGAGCTGGAAGACGCGGCGGTCCGCGCCCGCCGGGACCACGTCCTCCTTCTGCGCGAACTTCACGCCGTCCGCGACGAGCTGGGCCCAGCCGTGGAAACCGCCCGCGTACATCGGGCCGAGGCGACCCTGCATGTGGGCCATCACCTTGTGCTCGGTCTGACCGACGATCAGGGGGAGGACGAGGAAGGCCACGAAGACGATCAGGAGTCGCAGGGCGACGTCGGCCACGTCGTTCACCGCTGGTCTCCTTCCGGGTCGTCGTCGGGGGCGGGCGGGGCGGGGGGCTGCTTCGGCGTCTCCGGGTTCTCCGGGTTCTCCGGGTTCTCCGGGTTCTCCGGGTTCTCCGGGTTCTCCGGGTTCTCCGGTTCGTCGAAGGCCGGGCGGGCGTGGTGCCAGGGCGCGTCCGCGCTGCGCGGGGGTGTGGGCGGCTGCGGCTGCGGCTGCGGTTCCTGAGCAGCGGGGTCGGCGGCGGGGACAGGCGGGGGCGGGGGCGCAGGTCGCTCCGCCCGCTGCGAGGCGGAGCCGCCGCTCGCGCTGCGCGAACGGCGCGGGGCGGACGGCGGAGACGGCGGAGCCGCCGGTTTCTCCGGCTGCGTCGGGGTCTCGGGAGTCTCCGGGGTCTCCGGGGTGACCGGGCCGGCCGAGGCAGCCGGGGTGGCGCCGGCGGCTCCCGTCTGGCTCGCCGAGCCCTGGCTCGCGCTCCGCATCCGGCGCGGCCTGGCGGTCGCCCCGCCTGCCGCGCCCGGGGCCGCGGGCGGCTCAGGGATCGCGGGCGGCTCCGCTCCCCCGGCGCCCGGCGTACCAGCCGTACCCGGCGCACCCGACGCACCCGGCGCACCCGGCGCACCCGGCGCACCCGCAGTGTCAGCCGTGCCCCCGGCCTCCGCCGTGTCCGTACCCGTACCCGTACCCGTACTCGTGCCCGCGCCCGTACCCGTGCCCGTTCCCGTGTCCCCGCTCGTCTGGCTCGCCGAGCCTCCGGCGGCCGTGCGGGTGCGGCGTACCGGGCGGTCGCCGGGCGTGCGGACGGGGCGTTCGCCCGCCGGGCGGGCGGCGCCCCGGGCGGGGCGGGCCGGGGCGGCCGGGAGGGTGCCCTTGAGGGGACCCCACTCGTTGGGGTCGGGGACGCCCGGCGGCAGCATCTGGCGGCGCTTGGGTGCGCCGTGGTCCGACTCGCCCGGCTCCTTCGCGCCGGGCCACGCCTTGGCGACCCGGGCGGCCAGGACGAAGTCCTTGCGCAGCGGATGGCCCTCGAAGGTGTCCGGGAGCAGGAGGTGGTCCAGGGCGGGGTGGCCCGCGAAGTCGACGCCGAACATCTCGTGGGTCTCGCGTTCGTGCCAGGCGGCGCCCGCGTAGACCTCGACGGCGGTGGCCAGGACCGGCCGCTCGTGCGGGACCGTCGTGCGGACGAGCAGCCTCCGTACCGGGGCCAGCGCCACGACGTGCGCCGCGATCCGCAGGCCCGTGCCCGGCTCGTCGACCGCGCTCAGCCAGTCGAAGTAGGTGCAGCCCAGCGTGTCGCGGGCGGTCAGCAGGGCGGAGACCCAGGAGTCGGCGGGTACGTCGACCGTCAGGACCTCGTAGGACTCCTCGGCCGTGGCCCCGGCGCCGAACAGTTCCTCGGCGGGCGCGGGCAGCCACCCGGCGCCGCTCATCGCTCGCCTCCAGCACCGGAACCGGCGGAACCGCCGGCCGCCCCCTCAGCCCCGGCCCCGGCCCCCGCACCGCCACCGGGACCCGCACCGGCACCGGCACCCGGCGGCCGTACCAGCCCACTCTGGAGTGCCGCCGCCGACGGGCGCGCCGTCCCGGTGCCGTACCGCTCCGCGAGCGACTCCCTGGCGATCTTCTCCTGGAGCTTGAGGATCCCCTGGAGCAGCGCCTCGGGGCGCGGCGGGCAGCCGGGGACGTAGACGTCCACGGGGATGATCTGGTCGACGCCCTTGGTGACGGAGTACGAGTCCCAGTAGGGGCCGCCGCAGTTGGAGCAGGCGCCGAAGGAGATGACGTACTTCGGCTCGGGCATCTGCTCGTACAGGCGTTTGACGGCGGGGGCCATCTTGTCCGTGACGGTGCCGGAGACCACCATCAGGTCGGCCTGGCGCGGGCCGGGGGCGAAGGGGATCACCCCGAGGCGGATGAAGTCGTGGCGGGCCATCGAGGCGGCGATGAACTCGATCGCGCAGCAGGCCAGGCCGAAGTTGAAGACCCACAGCGAGTAGCGGCGGCCCCAGTTCAGGACCACCTTCATCGGCTCGGGGGCCAGCCGGGACAGCGCGCCGAGCCGCTGCGGCGCGGGAAGCGCGACGGGCTCGGAGGCCACCGGCTCGGGCACGGCGGGGTTCACGTCCATGTCAGGACGCCCTTCTTGTATGCGTACAGCAGGCCGATGGCCAGGAAGCCGAGGAAGACGAACATCTCCACCAGCGTCGCCGCGCCGTAGCCGGGGGCGGCGAAGACCGTCGCCCAGGGGAACAGGAAGATCGAGTCGACGGCGAAGATCACGTACAGGAAGGCGTACACGTAGTAGCGGACCTGGGTGTGGGCCCAGCCCTCGCCGACGGGGTCGACACCGCACTCGTACGTCAGGAGCTTCTCGGGCGTGGGGACCACCGGGCGCAGCAGCCGGCCCGCGCCGAACGCGACAGCGACGAACAGCACACCGACGACGGCGAGCAGCCCGACGACCGAGTAGGAGTGGAAGTAGTCCGCCGCGACGGCGGCCTGCCCCCGCGCCGTCTCGCGCGCCGCCCTCCGCACCGTCTGCGTCACCGTCCGTCCCTCGCTCCCTGACCCGTGGTGCCCGGTGGTGTCCGTGCTGCCTGTGCTGCCTGTGCTGCCTGTGCTGCCCGTGTCGCCCGTGCGACGGTCTGTACGCACGGGAGTCTAGGCCCTGTTAAAGAGCGGGTAAGCAGCCCGTCGCGCGCTGGGACGCGGGGTGGGGTTTTCCCCCGCTCACCAGGGCGGCCGACCTCATGGCGTCCGGGGCCGTCGCACGGCACGCTAGCCCGTATGAGCGCACCCATCTCCTCCGCCGGCCCGGCGGCGCGCGGCGCCGGGGACGACCGCGACCGGCCGCCACCGGCTCGTTTCGCCTACGACCTGCCCACCTGGAAGGAGATCACGCATCTCCTGGTGAACCTGCCCGTGTCCCTGATCGGCTTCGTCTACGTGGTGTCCGTGCTGTCCGTCGGCGCGGCGCTGACCGTCACGGTGGTGGGCCTGCCGCTGCTGGCGTTCGGCCTGGCGGGCGCCCGGCTGCTGGGCCGGCTGGAGCGCAAGCGGGCGCGCGCCCTGCTCGGGGTCCGTATCGACGAGCCGAGTCCGCTGCCGATGGGCCGTACGAAGGGCTGGCTCAACCGGTTCTGGCTGATGCTGAAGGACCCGGTGGGCTGGCGCACGGTGCTGTACGACTTCATCCGGCTGCCCTGGGGTGTCCTCACCTTCTCCGTGACCCTGGTCTCGCTGTTCGTGCTGTGGCCGGTGCTGCCGTTCATCGCGCGGGGCCTGACGAACGTGGACCGGGCGCTGGTGCGGGGTCTGCTGTCGCCCTCCGACGAACTGGAGCGGCGGATCGCGGAGCTGGAGTCGGACCGGGGTGTCGTGGTGGACACGGCCGCGGCCGACCTGCGGCGCATCGAGCGGGACCTGCACGACGGCGCGCAGGCCCGGCTGGTGAACCTGGCCATGGGTCTCGGTCTGGCCAAGGAGAAGCTGCTGGAGGACCCGGACACGGCGGCCGAGATGGTCGCGGAGGCGCACGGCGAGGTGAAGCTCGCGCTCCAGGAGCTGCGCGACCTGGCCCGGGGCATCCACCCGGCCGTGCTGACCGACCGCGGCCTGGACGCCGCCCTCTCCTCGGTCGCCTCGCGCTGCACGGTGCCGGTGAAGGTGACGGCCGATCTGCCCGCGCGCCCGGCGGAGGCCATCGAGGGCATCGCCTACTTCACGGTGTCCGAGCTGCTCCAGAACGTCAGCAAGCACAGCGGGGCGCGCTCCGCCTCGGTGGACGTGTGGCGTGCCGACGACCGGCTGATGCTCCAGGTCGTCGACGACGGGCGCGGCGGCGCCAGCCTGGACGGCGGTACGGGCATGCGGGGGCTCGCGGAGCGGCTGGGCGCCGTCGACGGGCTGTTCGTCGTGGACTCGCCGCCGGGCGGACCGACGACGGTCACGGCGGAGCTGCCCTGGCGGGACCGTACGCCCGCGCCGGGCGGCGCAGCGGTCCCGCACGGCCGGAGGTAGGGAAAACCCCCGGACCGAGACGCCGACGCGCTCCATGGTTGCGGGCGCCGCGGTCCAGCACTCTGGAATCACGCCGGGGAGACCGCGACGGAATCACACCGGGGAGACCGCGACGACCTGCGGCCCGGCCGCACCGGAGCAGGCACCGCGACAGCAACAGCCGACAACAGCCGCCAGCAGCGCAGCACACCAGGGGAACGGACGACGCCGATGACCACCCAGTACGGATCGCAGTACGGCCAGGGGTACGGGTCCTACAGCGGGACCGGGTTCCACGACGAGGAGCGCGGTCCGCGCCGGCACCGGCTCCCCGCCGGGCTGCGGGCGCCGTTCGAGGCGCGCAGCTGGAAGGAGCTGGCGTACGTCCTGCTCAGCCTGCCGATCAGCATCACGCTCTTCTGCTGGGCCGTCACGATGGTGTCGCTGGGCGCCGGTCTGCTGGTGACCTTCCTGGGCATCCCGGTGCTGGCGGGCGCGCTGGCGGGCTGCCGGGGCTTCGGCGCGCTGGAGCGGGTGCGGGCGCGCGGGCTGCTCGGCCTGGAGGTGGGCGAGCCGGAGCCGCTGGTGATGAAGGGCCGCGGCCCGCTGGCCTGGACCGGCGCGGTGCTGAAGAGCGGCGCCTCCTGGCGGGCGCTGCTCTACGCGGGGCTCCAGTTCCCGTGGGCGGTCTTCTCGTTCGTGGTGGCGATGGTGCTGTGGCCGATGGGCTGGTCGCTGCTGACGTATCCGCTCTGGTACTGGATCTTCCCCACGTGGGCCGGGCAGGGCGGCATCCAGCTCTACGGCGACGAGCACCACCAGATCTTCCTCGACAACCCGTTCGAGATCACGGTGACCGCCCTCGCCGGGCTGGTGATCACCCTGGCCACGCCGTGGATCCTGCGGGCGCTGACCACGGTGGACCGGGTGCTGGTGCACGGGCTGCTCGGCCCGTCGCAGCTGTCGGCGCGCGTGGTGGAGCTGGAGTCGGACCGCGGTGTCGTGGTGGACACGGCCGCGGCCGACCTGCGGCGCATCGAGCGGGACCTGCACGACGGCGCACAGGCCCGGCTGGTGGCGCTCGCCATGGACCTGGGTCTCGCCAAGGAGAAGCTGACCGAGGACCCGCAGGCGGCGGCCCGGATGGTGGACGAGGCGCACGGCGAGGTGAAGACCGCGCTCCAGGAGCTGCGCGACCTGGCCCGGGGCATCCACCCGGCCGTGCTGACCGACCGCGGCCTGGACGCGGCCCTCTCCTCGGTCGCCTCGCGCTGCACGGTGCCGGTGCAGGTGGACGTGGACCTGACGGAGCGCCCGGCGGCGGCGATCGAGGGCATCGCGTACTTCACGGTGTGCGAGCTGCTCCAGAACATCAGCAAGCACAGCGGGGCGCGCTCCGCCTCGGTGGACGTGTGGCGGGTCGAGGACCGGCTGATGCTCCAGGTCATGGACGACGGGGTCGGCGGCGCCGATGTGTCCGCCGGATCGGGCCTGGCGGGGCTGGCCGAGCGGCTGGACGCGGTGGACGGCATCCTCGTCGTCGACTCGCCGGCCGGCGGGCCCACCCGGGTGACGGCGGAGCTGCCCTGGCGGCGCTGAGCGCACGGGCGTACCGGCGGAATCGAAGCCCTGACGGAACCGGCACCACCGGCGGGACCGGCACCACCAGCGGAACCGGCACCACCGGCGGTACCGGTATCACCAGCGGAACCGGTACCACCTGCGGAATCCGCACCGGCGGCCTGCCGCCCACGGCCCCTCCCGGCCGCGGGCGGCAGGCCGCGCGGCGTGACCCCGGCCGGAAGATCAGTACAAATAACGCATACCCCCTCCCCCATCGCCCGGGGCACCCCGGGATCCGCACGGATTCCCCCGGGGCTCCGGCGCGTCAGGGTCCGGATCCTGGAATGCTGGGCCGTGTCGTACCGAGTCGCATGGACTGGGTCGTACGGAGTCGCATGGACTGCCGTAGATGGGCTGTGGGGGGCCGAAGATCGTGGAGGACAGGGTGCGGGTGGTCATCGCCGAGGATTCAGTGCTGCTCAGGGAGGGCCTGACCCGGCTGCTGACCGACCGCGGGCACGACGTCGTGGCCGGTGTCGGTGACGCCGAGGCGCTGATCAAGACCATCACCGATCTGCACGGCCGGGGCGAGCTGCCCGACGTGGTCGTGGCCGATGTGCGGATGCCGCCGACCCACACCGACGAGGGGGTACGGGCGGCGGTGCGGCTGCGCAAGGCGCACCCCGGGCTCGGGGTGCTCGTCCTGTCCCAGTACGTGGAGGAGCGGTACGCCACCGAGCTGCTGGCGGGCTCCAGCCGCGGGGTCGGCTATCTGCTCAAGGACCGGGTGGCCGAGGTGCGCGAGTTCGTGGACGCGGTGGTCCGGGTGGCCCAGGGCGGTACGGCCCTCGACCCGGAGGTGGTCGCCCAGTTGCTCGGGCGCAGCCGCAAGCAGGACGTGCTGGCCGGGCTCACCCCGCGCGAGCGCGAGGTGCTGGGCCTCATGGCCGAGGGGCGGACGAACTCGGCGATCGCCCGCCAGCTCGTGGTCAGCGACGGCGCGGTCGAGAAGCACGTCAGCAACATCTTCCTCAAGCTCGGCCTGTCCCCGAGTGACGGGGATCACCGGCGCGTTCTCGCCGTCCTCACCTATCTGAACTCCTAGCGGCCGACACTGAACGGGCGGGGTCCCCCAGCGGGCCCCGATCCGGGTCCCGCCCGTCCGGCTCCCGGTCGCCCGGATCCCGCCCGTCCGGATCCGGGTCGCCCGGATGCCGGCCGTCCGGCTCCCGGCCGTCCGGGAGCCGCCGGTGCGGGTCCGGACCGGCGGGACGGGTCCGGACCCGTCCGGACCGGCCGGGAGTACGCCGGACGGGCGACTGTGGCGCAACGTCCTTGAAGGAGGTCCGCGAGGCCGCAACGGCGTGACAGAACAGGGCACAGGACCGTCTCGCGGGCCCGTCCAGCATGCGACAGCCGCCGGGAGGGCAGAGCTGACGGTCGTAGGGTTGACATCGGGAAGGTCTTCGCCAGGACTTTCGGGAAGGCCGTTCACCACAGCCGCCTCGGAGGAGGTCCAGTTCAGTGACCAGCCAGGTCAGCAGTCCAGCGGAACAGGCCGACGGAACCGTCGTAGGGGAACAGCGCAGGGCGGCCGGAACGAAGGACGTCCGCCGTGTGGATCGGGTGGTGATCCGGTTCGCGGGTGACTCGGGTGACGGGATGCAGCTCACGGGGGACCGGTTCACGTCGGAGACGGCGTCGTTCGGGAATGATCTGTCGACGCTGCCGAACTTCCCGGCGGAGATCCGGGCGCCTGCCGGGACGCTGCCGGGGGTGTCGTCGTTCCAGCTGCATTTCGCCGACCATGACATCCTGACCCCGGGTGATTCCCCGGACGTGCTGGTCGCGATGAACCCGGCCGCGCTGAAAGCGAACCTGGGTGATCTGCCGCGGGGCGCGGAGATCATCGTGAACACGGACGAGTTCACGCGGCGGGCGTTGCAGAAGGTCGGCTATGCGGCCTCCCCGGTGGAGGACGGGTCGCTGGACGGTTTCCGGGTGCACGCGGTGCCGCTGACATCGCTGACGGTGCAGGCGCTGGCCGGGTCGGGTCTGTCACGCAAGGAGGCCGAGCGCAGCAAGAACATGTTCGCGCTGGGGCTGCTGTCGTGGATGTATCACCGGCCGACCGAGGGCACGGAGCGGTTCCTGGCGGCGAAGTTCGCGCGGCGCCCGCAGATCGCGGCGGCGAACGTGACGGCGTTCCGGGCGGGCTGGAACTTCGGGGAGACCACGGAGGACTTCGCCGTCTCCTACGAGGTCGCGCCGGCGGCACACGCCTTCCGCCCGGGGGTGTACCGCAACATCTCGGGGAACCTGGCCCTGGCCTACGGGCTGGTCGCGGCCTCCCGGCAGGCGGGACTGCCACTGTTCCTGGGCTCCTACCCGATCACCCCGGCCTCCGACATCCTGCACGAGCTGTCACGGCACAAGGCGTTCGGGGTGCGCACGTTCCAGGCGGAGGACGAGATCGCGGGGATCGGGGCGGCGCTGGGCGCGGCGTTCGGCGGGTCGCTGGCCGTGACGACGACCTCCGGGCCCGGGGTGGCGCTGAAGTCGGAGACGATCGGGCTGGCGGTCTCCCTGGAACTGCCGCTGCTGGTCGTCGACATCCAGCGCGGCGGCCCCTCCACCGGACTGCCCACCAAGACCGAGCAGGCGGACCTGCTCCAGGCCATGTACGGCCGCAACGGCGAAGCCCCCGTCCCCGTGGTGGCGCCGCGCACGGCGGGGGACTGCTTCGACGCGGCACTGGAAGCGGCCCGTATCGCCCTCACCCACCGCACCCCCGTCTTCCTCCTCTCCGACGGCTACCTCGCCAACGGCTCCGAACCCTGGCGCATCCCCGACATCGACGAACTCCCCGACCTGCACGTCCCCTTCGCGACCGGACCCAACCACACCCTGCCCGACGGCACCGAGGTGTTCTGGCCCTACAAACGCGACCCCCACACCCTGGCACGCCCCTGGGCCGTGCCCGGCACCCCCGGCCTGGAACACCGTATCGGCGGCATCGAGAAACAGGACGGCACCGGCAGCATCTCCTACGACCCCGCCAACCACGACTTCATGGTCCGCACCCGCCAGGCCAAGATCGACAGCATCACCGTGCCCGACATCCAGGCCGACGACCCCGACCACGCCCGCACCCTCGTACTGGGCTGGGGATCCACCTACGGCCCCGTCACCGCCGCCGTACGACGCCTGCGCGCCGAAGGCGTCCCCATCGCACAGGCACACCTGCGCCACCTCAACCCGTTCCCACGCAACCTCGGCACCCTCCTGGCCGCCTACGACAAGATCGTGATCCCCGAGATGAACCTCGGCCAGCTCGCCACCCTCGTCCGCGCCAGATACCTCGTCGACGCCCACTCCTACAACCAGGTCAACGGCATGCCCTTCAAAGCCGAACAACTCGCCGACGCACTGAAAGAGATCAGCGATGCCTCTTGAAGCCCTGTCCCTGGTTCCCAAGGCGGAGGCCGTGCAGTCGATGAAGGACTTCAAGTCCGACCAGGAGGTCCGCTGGTGCCCCGGCTGCGGTGACTACGCCATCCTCGCCGCCGTCCAGGGCTTCCTGCCCGAACTCGGCCTGGCCCGCGAGAACATCGTGTTCATCTCCGGCATCGGCTGCTCCTCCCGCTTCCCGTACTACATGAACACCTACGGGATGCACTCCATCCACGGCCGCGCCCCCGCCATCGCCACCGGCCTGGCCACCAGCCGCCGCGACCTCTCCGTCTGGGTCGTCACCGGCGACGGCGACGCACTCTCCATCGGCGGCAACCACCTCATCCACGCCCTGCGCCGCAACGTCAACCTGAAGATCCTGCTGTTCAACAACCGCATCTACGGCCTCACCAAGGGCCAGTACTCCCCCACCTCCGAAACCGGCAAGATCACCAAGTCCACCCCGATGGGCTCCCTGGACGCCCCCTTCAACCCCGTCTCCCTCGCCCTCGGCGCCGAAGCCTCCTTCGTCGCCCGCACCCTCGACTCCGACCGCAAGCACCTCACCGAGGTCCTGCGCCAGGCCGCCGCCCACCCCGGCACCGCCCTCGTCGAGATCTACCAGAACTGCAACATCTTCAACGACGGCGCCTTCGACACCCTCAAGGACAGGGAACAGGCCGGCGAGGCCATGATCCGCCTCGAACACGGCCGCCCGATCCGCTTCGGCACCGACGGCGAACGCGGCGTCGTACGCGACCGGACCACCGGCGACCTCCACGTCATCGACGTCACCCCGGACAACGAGGCCGACATCCTCGTCCACGACGCCCACGCCGCCTCCCCGACCACCGCCTTCGCCCTGTCCCGCCTCGCCGACCCCGACACCCTGCACCACACCCCCGTCGGCGTCTTCCGCGACATCCAACGCCCGGTCTACGACACACTCATGGCCGACCAGCTCGACACCGCCGCACAGCAGCAGGGCACAGGCGACCTGGCCGCCCTCCTCGCCGGCAACGACACCTGGACCGTCGTCGGCTGAGGACGAGCCGCTTCCTCACGAGGCCCGGACGGCTTCCGTCCGGGCCTCGTCGTACGCCTGCCGGGCCCGCGCCACGTCCGGCATGCGCCGGTGGGTCCACTCGGCGAGGGTGCGCACCTGCTCGGCGGCCTCGCGGCCCAGCCCGGTCAGGGAGTAGTCGACGCGCGGCGGGATCACGGGCCGGGCGTCGCGGTGGACGAGGCCGTCGCGCTCCAGGGTCTGGAGCGTCTGGGCGAGCATCTTCTCGCTGACGCCCTTCTCACTCACCCGGCCGATGGCGCGGCGCAGCTCGCTGAAGCGGTGCGGCCGCTCCAGCAGCTCGATCAGGACGAGCACGCCCCAGCGGCTGGTGACGTGCTCCAGGACGAGCCGGTACGGGCACATCGCCTCGGCGCTCACGGTCCGGGACGCGGCACTGGTCACTGCGCTTTCCGTCATGTAGGTACCTTACTTCAAAGTGGGTACTTTCTTTTGGTTAGCTTTGCTCCTAGGGTGGCTGCCAGAGCCACCCACAAGGAGATCCCCTCATGAGCATCGTCGTCACCGGAGCCACCGGACACCTCGGCCGCCTGGTCGTGGAGCAACTGCTGGAGAAGGTTCCGGCCGAGCAGGTCACCGCCGTGGTCCGTACCCCGGAGAAGGCCGCCGACCTGGCCGAGCGCGGTGTGCGCGTCGCGGTCGCCGACTACAACGCGCCCGAGACCTTCGACGGCCTCTTCGCCGCCGGCGACAAGGTGCTCCTCGTCTCCGGCAACGAGTTCGACAAGGGCCGCGTCCAGCAGCACCGGGTCGTCATCGACGCCGCCAAGGCCGCCGGAGTCGCCCTGCTCGCCTACACCAGCGCCCCCGGCAGCCTGAAGGCCGCCCTCGCCGACGACCACCGCGGCACCGAGGAGGCCCTGCTCGCCTCCGGTCTGCCGTACACCCTGCTGCGCAACGGCTGGTACCACGAGAACTACACCGAGAACCTGGCCCCCGCCCTGGAGCACCGCGCCGTCGTGCACGCCGCGGGCGCCGGGCGGCTCTCCTCGGCGTCGCGCGCCGACTACGCGGCCGCCGCCGTCGCGGTGCTCACCGGCGAGGGCCACGAGAACAAGACGTACGAGCTGGGCGGCGACGAGGCGTGGGGCTTCGCCGAGTTCGCCGCGGAGCTGAGCCGGCAGACCGGCGAGGAGATCGTCTACCGCGACGTCTCCGTCGAGGAGTTCCAGGCGGTCCTGACCGGCGCCGGGCTGCCCGAGGCGTTCGCGGCGATCCTCGCCGGGGTGGACGCCTCCATCGAGAAGGGCGAACTGGTCGTCGACAGCGGTGACCTGTCCCGGCTGACCGGCCGCCCGACCACCCCGCTCGCCGAGGCGATCCGCGCCGGACTCAAGGGCTGACACGCCGGGCACTCCCGCGCCGGGCCCTCCACCTGTCATGACCGTATGGCGATACGGGCATGACAGACGGGGGTGCCCGGCGCTACCTTCGTGCTGGCCGCGCCGGAACGCGGCCGCGCGGCCTGGCGGCCGGGCATGCCACGAAGGAGGGTCCGTGAGCGAGAAGTCGGCCGGCGAGCGGCGCACAGGTCTGCTGAACGGCTTCGCGGCCTACGGGATGTGGGGCCTCGTGCCCCTGTTCTGGCCGCTGCTCAAGCCCGCCGGGGCGATGGAAATCCTCGCCCACCGGATGGTGTGGTCCCTGGTGTTCGTCGTGGCCGCGCTGCTCGTCGTACGGCGCTGGGCCTGGGCCGGGGAACTGCTGCGCCAGCCGCGCAGGCTCGGCCTCATCGTGATCGCCGCCGCGGTGATCACCGTCAACTGGGGCGTCTACATCTGGGCCGTGAACAGCGGGCATGTCGTCGAGGCGTCCCTCGGCTATTTCATCAACCCGCTGGTCACCATCGCGATGGGCGTGCTGCTCCTCAAGGAGCGGCTGCGGCCCGTGCAGTGGGCGGCGGTCGCCACGGGCGCCGCCTCCGTGCTGGTGCTCGCCGTCGGCTACGGCCAGCCGCCCTGGATCTCCCTCTGCCTCGCCTTCTCCTTCGCCACCTACGGCCTGGTGAAGAAGAAGGTGGACCTCGGCGGCGTCGAGTCGCTGGCCGCCGAGACCGCGGTGCAGTTCCTGCCGGCGCTCGGCTATCTGCTGTGGCTGGGCGGACACGGCGGGGCGACCTTCGCGAGCGAGGGCGCCGGGCACGCCGCGCTGCTCGCCTCCACCGGCGTCGTCACCGCGCTGCCGCTGGTCTGCTTCGGCGCGGCGGCGATCCGGGTGCCGCTGTCCACGCTGGGGCTGCTCCAGTACCTGGCGCCGGTCTTCCAGTTCCTGCTCGGCGTCGTCTACTTCCATGAGTCCATGCCGGCCGAGCGCTGGGCCGGGTTCGCCCTGGTGTGGCTGGCGCTGACCCTGCTGACCTGGGACGGGCTGCGTACGGCCCGCCGGGCGGCGCAGGCCCGCGCGGCACTCGCCGCGGCGGGCGCCGCACCGTTGAGCGGGGGCGCGGGTGTGGGTGCGGGTGACCGTGCGGGTGCGGGTGCGGGTGCGGCGGGCAAGGTGGTGGCGGGGCAGTCCGCGCCACTGGCGGACGCTCTTCCGGCGCAGGCGCAGGCGCAGGCGCAGGCGCAGGCACAGGCGTCGGACTCGGCACCGGAACCGGCCCCGACCCCGGCGCTCGACGCTGCGGCCGAGGGTGCGCGGTCGGCCACGGGCGCGGTGGAGGCGTAGACCGACCGAGCCGGACCGGGGGCTAAGCGCGGGGCCGTCAGGGCGTCGTCCTGTCGTCGGGCCGGGTCGCGCGGGCGCGGTGCGCCCGGACCTTCTCACGGTTCCCGCAGTGCTCCATCGCGCACCAGCGCCGCCGTCCCGGACGTGAGGTGTCCACGAAGAGCAGGAAGCAGTCGTGCGCGCCGCACTCCCGGACGCGGTCCGCGAAGGGCCCGCTGAACAGGTCGATCGCATCGCGGGCGACGGTCGAGAGCAACTGGGTGCCGGTGGCGCCGGGTGCCCAGACGCGGGTGCCCTCGGGGGTCAGCCGGGAGACGAGGGGCGGCGCGGCGGCGGCCTCGTTGACCGCGTCCAGGTGCGCGCCCCGCGGCGGACGGCCGTGCGCGCGGTCGGCGGTGAGCAGGAACAGCGCGTCCCGGACGGCGCGCGTCCGCTCCAGCTCGTCCTCGGTGACCGTGAGGCCGAGGCCGTCGGCGAGCCTGCTGCGTCCGGCCCAGGTCACGAGGTCGGCGGGCGTGTGCAGCACCTCGTAGCGGGCGAAGGGCCCGGGGCCACCCGTGGGCAGCAGTTCCAGACACAGCGTGCCCGGGTCGAAGCGGTACGGCTTCCCCTCGTGCGAGGCCAGGGTCAGTCCGGGAGCCGGTTCCGGCGATTCCGGTGATTCCGTTGCCTGCGCGTTCATGTAACTAGTATAAGTGGTTACATGACGGAGACACAGATGTCCTCAGCCCGCACCCCCGCGCCGGTGCACTGGAAGCTCGTCATCGACGCCGCCGACCCGCACGCGCAGGCCGACTTCTGGGCGGGCGCGCTGCACTACGAGCCCGAGGACAACAGCGCCCTCGTCGAGCAACTGCTCCAGTACGGCGCGCTGCCTGCCGAGGCCACCGTCGAGTACCACGGCCGCCCGGCCTTCCGGGACCTGGTCGGCGTCCGGCACCCGGACGATCCGTACGACCCCGAGCGCGGCACCGGGCTGGGGCGGCGGCTGCTCTTCCAGCGGGCGGCGGGCGCGAAGACCGGCAAGAACCGGCTCCATCTGGACCTGCACCCCGGCGCGGACCGGCGGGCCGACGAGGTGGAGCGGCTGTGCGCGCTGGGCGCGCGGGTGCTGCGGGAGGTGAAGGAGCCCGCCGGGCAGTGGGTGGTCATGGCGGACCCGGAGGACAACGAGTTCTGCGTGCACTGAGCCACTGAGCCACTCAGCCACCGGGTCACCGGGTCACCGGCCCCCGGACCGCCTGCCGGCCCGCTCGGTCAGGCGCTCCATACGGATGCGGGCGGACTCCAGTTCCTCGATGTCCTCCGCCGCCGGACCGTCCTCGGCGGCCAGCTCGGTCCACAGGCCGAGCAGTTCGCCGCCCAGACGCAGCCCCTCCTCGGGATCGCGGACGCCCCGCCAGGCGGTGGCCGCGCTGCGGACGTTGCCGTACGCGCCCTCGGCGTCGTCCGCCGCCCGGTGGATACGGGCCAGGTCGAGCGAGAGGGCGAAGGCGCGCTCGGACTCACCGGCCAGATAGGCGATGTACGCCGACAGCTCCCGCACCCGCAGCACCTCGGGGTGCGTCGCGCCCAGCGTGCCGGACGCCTCCGCGACCGTGCGCTCCGCCAGGGCCGCCGCCTCCTCGATCTGCCCGGCGCGCACCGCCTCGTTGACCTGGGCCAGGGGCTCGGCCAGCAGAACGGCACCGCCCCCGCCGGCCAGAGTCCGCGGATCGTCGCCGAGCACGGCCTCGGCCACGGCGTCGAACCCGCGGGCGGGGGTGGGCCTGGGGTCGGGGTCGAGGCCGATGACGGTCTCGGGGTCGATGACGGGGGCGACGGCGGGCCGGGGGACGGAGACCGGCAGCGGCGCGGGCTCCGCGAGTTCGGGTGCGGGGCCCGGCACGACCGCCGGGCGCGTACCGGCGGACGCGGGACGCTCCGGGTCCATCACCGGCGGCGGGCCGAAGCTGCCCGTGGGCGCCACCGCCGTGCCGGGCGGCAGGACCGGGGCCGGTGCCGCATCCGGAGCCGCGTCCGGAGCGGGATACGTGGTCGGCCCCGCCGTCGGATCGACGACCGGGTCCGCTGTCGGACCGGCGGTCAGGTCCGCTGTCGGACCGGCGGTCGGGTCCGCTGTCCGGGTGGGGTCCGGCCGGTCGCCGTCCGGCAGGTCACGCGCGGGGCGCAGCACGAACGTCGGCGACGGCTCCGACGCCCCCTGTGCCCCCTGCGCTTCCCGTGCCTTCTGTGCCCCCTGTGCCTCCGCCGCCCATCGCGGCCCCGAGCGCGGCCCGGATGCCGGGCGCGGCTCCCCCGACGGGCGCGGGAGCCGGCGCAGGACGTGGGTCGGGCCCTCGTCCGGCAGCGGCCGGTCCGTCTCGTGCCGCTCCCGCTGCTCCCCCTGCTGACCCAATTCCCGGTGGCCTGTTTCCGGGGCGCGCTCCAGCGGCGGCGGCGCGGTGCGCAGCGGCTGGGCCGTGAACGTGCTGGAGCCGTCGCCGTGGACCCGGAGCGGGACGACATAGCCGATGCGTTCGTCGGTGACCGTCGCGAGGACGGGACGGCCGGTGGTGAGGGCGATGCGGTGGAGGTGGTTCAGCACGGTCTGCTGGATCTCCTCGCCGGGCGCCGGGTCGAGCCGCACCCCGGCGACCGAGGCCCAGGCACGGGCTCCCCCGCCGCCGCCGTCGCCGGATCCGGCCGTGGGCACGGGCACGTGCACGGCGATCGGTGCCGCCGCGGACGTCGCCGAGCGCGCGGCGCGCTTCTGTTCCCGCTTCTTCTCGCGGCTCAGTCGGTACATCGGCTCCCTCACTCGGATGCGTGCCATCCGGCCCTGCGCGTACTGTCGAGTGTCGCTGCTCGCCTGCGGTTTCCACGTCACCGCGACGTCACAGACTCGCACCAGGAACCGCTGACCTGTGACCGGAGTAACGCGGCGAGCGCCAAGATCGTCGTGGTGACCACGGAGGGAACGGGCATGCGAACAGACATGCAGCAGGGACCGGAGATATGGATCCGCGGACCGGTGTCCGCCGAGCCGCCCGGCACGGCCCCCTCCTATGCCTCACCCCGACGCTACTCCTGGGTGGCGACCCACGGCGGCGCGGGTACGACCACGCTCGCGGCGGTCTACGGCGGCCACGACTGCGGACGCGACTGGCCCGCGCCCGGCGCCCCGCGCTCCGTGCTGCTCGTCGCCCGCACCCACGCGGCCGGCCTCGACGCCGTGGTACGGGCGCTGGAGGCGTTCCGCGGGGGCGGGGCACCGGCCGGGCTCGACCTGGACTCCGTGGTGCTCGTCGCGGACGCGCCCGGCCGGCTGCCGCGCCCGCTCGCGCAGCGGCTTGAGCCGATCGAGTCCGTCGTCGATGTGCACCGCGTGCCGTGGGTACCGGCCTGGCGGCTTGGCGACCTCAGCGGTCCGCCGCCGCGCGAGGCGGAGCCGCTGGCCCGGCTCACCGGCACGGCACGAGCCGCCCGCTGACCTCCGCTCGGGCAGCCAGCCGCAGCCACGGACAGCCGCCGGGTCAGGCGGTGATGTCCTTCGTCGTGAACCGGGCCCACGCCGCCGAGCCGAACACCGCCACGTACAGCGCCTGGAGCTCCAGGTTCTTCACCAGGTCGTCCCAGTAGACCGGCTGGCGCATGAGATCGGCGAAGGACAGCCAGTAGTGCGGGAAGAGGTACGGCTGCACCGCGTGCAGCTGCGGTATCTGGTCGACGATCTGCACGGTGATCAGCAGGCCGACGGTCGTCGCCATCGCCGCGACACCGCTGCTGGTCAGGGTGGAGACGAACAGGCCGAGGGCGGCGACACCGGTCAGGGAGAGGGCGACCGCCACGGCGATGAGCAGGGCCCGGCCCAGTCCCTCGGTGAAGGTGATCTCGGTGCCGGAGATCGTCGTCAGGTCGCCCAGCGGGAAGAGCAGCGCGCCCACGGCGAGCGCGGAGGCGGCGACCACCAGGGTGGCGGCCAGGCAGAAGACCATCACCGTGGCGTACTTGGTGAGCAGCAGGCGGCTGCGTCCGGCGGGGGCGACCAGCAGATAGCGCAGGGTGCCGGAGCCGGACTCGCCCGCGATCGCGTCGCCCGCGACCACCCCCACCGCGAGCGGCAGGAAGAACGGCAGGGTCGCGGCCAGGGCGGTGAAGACCAGGAACAGGCCGTTGTTGGTGATCTGCGCGATGAACGCCGGTCCCTCGCCGCCCCCGCCGGCCACCTGCGAACCGTCGCCCGTCTCGATCCGGACGGCCACCCCGACGAGGACCGGCACGGCGGCCAGCACGCCCAGCAGGGCGAGGGTGCGCCAGCGCCGGAAGGTGACCGCCAGCTCGTTGCGCAGCAGCCCGAGCGACCACAGCGGGTTCGGCCGGGCCGGTGCGTCCGCCCCGGGTGCGGCCAGGTCCGCCGCTTCAGCCCGCGACATCGAATCCCTCCCCGGTGAGTGCCACGAACGCGTCCTCCAGGGAGGCCCGTTCGACGCCGAATCCGCGGACGCGCACGCCCGCCGTCACCAGGGCCGCGTTCACCTCGGCGAGGTCGGCCGCCGGTGGTTCGCCGGTCACCCGGCCGTCGGTGACGGCGAGGTCGCCGATGCCCTGCTCCTTCAGGACCCGGGCCGCGTCCGCCGTGTCCGGGGTGGTGACCACCAGCCGGCCGCGCGCCCCGGCGGCCAGCTCGGCGACCGCGCCCTGGGCGATCAGTCTGCCGTGGGCCATGACCGCCGCGTGGGTGCACACCTGCTCGATCTCGTCGAGCAGGTGTGAGGAGAGGAAGACGGTCGTGCCGTCGGAGGCCAGCTCCCGCACGAGGGAGCGGATCTCCCGCATGCCCTGCGGGTCAAGGCCGTTGGTCGGCTCGTCCAGGACGAGCAGCCTGCGCGGCCGCAGCAGCGCGGCGGCGAGGCCGAGGCGCTGCTTCATCCCGAGGGAGTAGGCGCGGGCCTTCTTGCCGGACGCGGCCGTCAGGCCCACCCGGTCCAGTGCCGCCTCGACGCGGGCGCGCCGGGTGCGCGGGGCGGCGGTCGGGTCGGCCGCGTCCTGGCGCAGCAGGTTGTCCCGCCCGGAGAGGAACCCGTACAGGGCGGGCCCCTCGATCAGCGCTCCCACCTGCGGGAGCACGGTGCGCGCCGACCGGGGCATGGGCCTGTCCAGGACGTGCGCCGTGCCGGAGGTGGGTTCGATGAGGCCCATCAGCATGCGGATGGTGGTGGTCTTCCCGGAGCCGTTGGGACCGAGGAAGCCGAAGACGCTGCCCGCCGGGACGGCCAGGTCGAGGCCGTCGACGGCGAGCTGCCCGCCGCGGTAGCGCTTGGTGAGCGCGCGGGTGCGGATGACATGGCCGTCGTCCGCGCCAGCGGCACCGCCGTCCCCCCCGGGCGCGGACGCGGCCGTGGCCGCGCCCGGCCGCTCGGCGGACACCTCGTCCATCGGCTTCCCCCGATCCGTCGTGCTGTCGTGCCGTCGTCCTGTCGTGCTGTCTTCCTGTCGTGCCGGACGCGGCTACTTCGCGGCGTCGGCCGCCTTCACCAGCGCGTCCTTGGTGACGGCGCCGACGTAGACCTTGCCGTCGTCCGTGATCAGCGCGTTGACCAGGCGGGTGGAGAAGACCGTGCCCTTGCCGAAGGAGCCGCTCACGTGGTCGCCGAGTGAGCCCAGGAAGCCGCCCAGGTCGCCGCCCGCGGCGGAGCCGGCGTCGGTCGGGAGGCCGCCCTTGCCGCCGGTGTCGAAGGTGGCGACGGAGTTCCAGCCTTCGCCGATGACCTTCGGGCCGTCCTTGTCGAGGCCCTTGCCCTGCGTGACGTCCTTCCCCGGGGTGAGGCCCTTGTGCGGGGCGCCCGGCGGAAGGGCGTGCTCGCCCGCCTTGCCGTCCTTCTCCTCGGTGACCTTGGCGCCCTTGGGCGGGGTGAAGTCGAAGGTGGAGGCGGCCGGCCGGTCGAAGCTGACCTGGGTGAAGCCCGCGTCCACGACGGCGGCGCCGCCGCTCGCCGGGGTGAGGGTGAACTTGAGCGGCAGCCCGGTGGCGGAGTCCACCGCGATGCTGATCGCACCGACCGTGGTGCCCGAGGCGTGCCGGGGCTTGATCACCAGCTTGTAGGCGTCCCGCCCGGCGACCTGGGCGGTGCCGTCGACCGTCACCGAGGTGGTGTCGTCGGCCGCCTTCAGGGCCTCGTCGGCGAAGTCCTTGGGCGTGGCCGGGAGGTGGTCCTTGCCCTCGCTCCGGTCCTTGGCGCCGTCCTGGGGCGCGGTGGAGTGGTAGACCTCGTTGGACTTGCTGTCGTAGCCCCAGACGTCCTTGCCGTTGTGGACGAGGCTGTACTCGGCGGCGCTCTCGACGAGCGAGACCTTCTGCCGGTCCGGGCCGTCGGCCGCGACGCGCAGCGTGTGCGTGCCGGAGGCCAGCTCGGTCAGCTTGGAGCTGGGGTCGGCGGACGAGCCGTCGCCGCCGCCCAGGGCGCCGGAGGCGAGGCTGCTCTCCAGACCGCCGAGGTTCGGCAGCCCGAGATCGGTGGTGATCTTGACGGTGCCGGACAGGCGCTCGACGTCCGACTTGGCGATCTTCTCGATGAGTTGCTGTGCGGTGATCTTCGGCAGGTCGGGGTCACCGGAGTCGGCGAGTGCCGGGACGAGCCCGATGGTCGCCGCCGCCACCCCCACCACCGCGACCGGGACGCCGTAGCGGGCGGCCTTGCGGCGCGCCGAGGCGCGGTCGCCGGCCTCCGGGGTGTCCCTGGTGTCGTCGGATTCGTACGGTGCCATGTGTGCCTTACCTCCGTCGTCGGCGGCGGCTGCCCGTGTGCACTGCTCCCACCCCAAGCCGCCATTCTCACCCGAATCGGTGAGGAGTGGTGTGGTCCGTGCTTCCATCTGACCAAATCGGCCGCGACGAAGCGTCAGACCGCGGAGCCAACTCCGTGTACGCCTGCGGTATGACACACGAGGGCGGCTTCTCCACCACCCCGTAGGGGTCGGGGTGGAGAAGCCGGCCGGGACCCCCTCCGGGACCGGGTCCGGCCGGGTGGAGAGGCGGGACCGGGGGTGGAGAGACCCGGCGGGAAGAGGCACCACAGGAAGAGGCCCCTCAGGCCGCCCGGAAGCGCACAGGAAGAGGCCCGGAAGGAAGAGGCGGAAGAGGCGGGGAAGGCAAGGAAGAAGCGGGGAGGGCAAGGAAGAGGCAGGGGGGGCCAGGGCCGGGCCCGGGGATGCGGGGAGACCGGCCCTAGAAGCTAGCCGACCCGGTGCACCACCGCGTCGCACAGCTGGAGCAGGGCCACCTTGGCGCCGCACTCCTTCAGCGGGGCCAGCGCGGCCCGCGCCTCCTCGGCGTAGCGGACGCTGTCCCGCCGGGCCTGTTCGAGCGCGGGGTGGGCGCGCAGCGCGGCCAGCGCCTCGGCGTGCCGGGCGTCGTCGCTGAGGTCGGAGGCGAGCAGTTCGCACAGGGCGATGTCCTCGGCGAGACCCAGCCGGGCGGCGCGCTCGCGCAGCCGCAGCACCGGCAGCGTGGCGACGCCCTCGCGCAGGTCGGTGCCGGGGGTCTTGCCGGACTCCTGGGAGTCGGAGGCGATGTCGAGCACGTCGTCCGCGAGCTGGAAGGCGACACCGAGCCGCTCCCCGTACTGCGTCAGCACGTCCACGACCCGCTCGTCGGCGCCGGACATCATCGCGCCGAACCGGCACGCGACGGCCACCAGCGAACCGGTCTTTCCGCCCAGCACGTCCAGGTAGTGGTCGACCGGGTCCCTGCCGTCCTGCGGTCCGGCGGTCTCCAGGATCTGCCCGGTGACGAGCCGTTCGAACGCGAGCGCCTGGACCCGGACGGCCTCCGGGCCGAGGTCCGCGAGGATCTGGGAGGCGCGGGCGAAGAGGAAGTCTCCGGTGAGGACCGCGACCGCGTTGCCCCAGCGGGTGTTGGCGCTGGCCACCCCGCGCCGCACGGCGGCCTCGTCCATCACGTCGTCGTGGTAGAGCGTGGCCAGGTGGGTCAGCTCCACGACCACGGCCGAGGGCACGATCCCCGGCGCGTCGGGGTCGCCGAACTGGGCCGCCAGCATCACGACCAGCGGCCGGAACCGCTTGCCGCCCGCCTTCACGAGGTGCTGGGCGGCCTCCGTGATGAACGGGACCTCGCTCTTGGTGGCTTCGAGCAGCCCTTCCTCGACAGCCGCCAATCCGGCCTGGACATCGGCTTCGAGAGCCTGGTCCCGCACGCTCAGCCCGAACGGCCCGACGACGGTCACGAGGGGTCTCCTGTCTGCTGGTGTCTGCTGGCGCTTACACGGTTTGTCGATAGGTCGCTGCCATCACTCAAGTCAGCGTATCCGGTCACGTTTCGATCACCGATAGCGCCCACCGATACAGGCCAGGTGGTATCGGATCACGACCGATATGTTTTCGATCACCACATATGAACAGATATTTATCGACTTGCTCTTTCCCGTTCCTCCCCAGCCTCCCCCCTCCCCTCCTCTCACCCGTCCCGCCGCGCCCACTCTCCTTCCACACGCCCACCCGTGCCCACGTACGTACGAACAAGGCCAGGGCCTCACCGATCGTGACGGCCGTCACTTCCAGCCCTACGAGTCCGATTTACCCTTATTAGCATTTCAATTCCCCTTGGGGGCAAATGCTCCTGGCCGGATTATTCCGTGAGCTGCATCACGTGCACCGCCGCCCCGCGCCACGGCCCGCCGACCCCCCGCTCCCCGCCCCCCGCAAGCGAGTTGACCCTTGGCAATCGCAAAGGATCAAGCGGCCAAAATGCCCTGGATCAAGGTCAACTAGGACGATGTATGCATCAGGTACTTGTTCGGGACATGTGCTCTCGCATACGTTCCGGGCCAGTCGAGCGGACGCCGAATCCTGCCAGCGCTCGATGACCACCCACCGACAGCTCATGGCAGGAGCGGGGGACCCAGGTAAGTCGCCGGGCCGGAGCGCCGTACGTCCTACGTCGTACGCCGCGCCGGAACGGCTCGGGGTGAAGCCGTGCTCTGAGGAGCCGGCCGGGCACCTCCCCGCCCGAACCCGACAGCTCACCTCGCAGGCGACGGAGAGGAAATCCCCATGTCTGCACGTCGTCCCAGCCGCTCCCGCGCCGCTCGTCTCGTCCGCACCCTCGCCGTCTCCGGCACCGGTGCCGCGATCCTCGCCCTGCCGCTGATCGGGGCGTCCGGCGCCTCCGCGGCCACCCCGACCGCCGCCACCGCCACCACGGCGAGCACGGTCGCCTACCCGAACAACCTGGACGGCTGGATCCGCGAGTCGCTCGCCGTCATGGCCCAGAAGGGCATCCCCGGCACGTACAACGGCATCCACCGCAATGTGATGCGCGAGTCGTCCGGCAACCCGCTGGCCATCAACAACTGGGACTCCAACGCCGCCGCGGGCATCCCCTCCAAGGGCCTGCTCCAGGTCATCCAGCCGACCTTCAACGCCTACCACGTGGCCGGCACGTCGTTCGACATCTACGACCCGGTCGCCAACATCACGGCCGCGTGCAACTACGCCGCCGCGCGCTACGGCTCCATCGACAACGTCAACAGCGCGTACTGACGGGCAGCCGCGTGCCGGCCGGCACGCGGAGGGCTCAGACGAACAGACGATCGAGGACGACGGCGACGCCGTCGTCCTCGTTCGACGTGGTGACCTCGTCGGCGACCGCCTTCAGCTCCGGGTGGGCGCCGGCCATCGCCACCCCGCGGGCCGCCCACCGGAACATGGGGATGTCGTTCGGCATGTCGCCGAAGGCGAGGGCGTCCCCGGGGCCGAGTCCCAGCCGCGCCGCGGCCAGCGCGAGACCGGTCGCCTTGGTGATGCCGCAGGGCTGGAGCTCGACGGTCCCCGGGCCCGACATGGTCACCGAGGCGAGCGGACCGACCGCGTCGCGGGCCGCCGCCGCGAGTTCGTCGTCGGACAGCCGGGGATGGCGCAGCAGCACCTTGCTGATGGGCGCGCGCCACAGTTCCTCGCGCCGCCCGACCCGCTCGGCGGGCAGCGTCGGGTGCGCCATGCGGTACTCCGGCTCGATGAGCGTGAGGCCGTCCACGCCGTCCTGGTCGACCGCCGCGTACACCTCCCCCACCTCCGCCTCGATCTTGCCGAGCGCGGTCTCGGCCGTCTCCCGGTCGAGCGTGACCGACCACAGCATGCGGTCGGCCCCGGCGTCGTAGAGCTGGGCGCCCTGGCCGCACACCGCGAGCCCGGTGCCGCCGAGGGACCTCAGCAGCGGGCGGACCCGCGGCGCCGGGCGTCCGGTGACGACGAGGTGCCGGGCACCGGCCGCCGCCGCCCGGCCGAGCGCGGCGCGGGTCCGCCCGGACACGGAGTCGTCGCCGCGCAGCAGCGTGCCGTCCAGGTCGGTGGCGATGAGGGCGTACGCGGGGGCAGCGGGTGCGGGCATGATCAGAGAATACGGATCCGCCAGGCGAGTGACGGGCGGAAACCGGACGACGTCCCTCCGCCGTGTCGCCGGGAGACTCCTCGGACACTGCCCAAGACAGCTGCCTCCCCCGTAACGTGTGGCGCGACCACATGAACGTGTGGCCAGACACCCATGTCCCCCATGGAACACCGGCACACGAAAGAGAGGCAGTACCCGATGCCCCCCTTCGAGGTCCCCGAGGGCGACCCCTTCGGTCCGCACAACCTTCCCTACGGTGTCTTCTCGCGCGCCGGGTCGCAGGAGCGGACCGTGGGCGTCCGGCTCGGCGACCATGTCCTCGACGCGGGTGCGGCGGCGCTGGCGCTCGGTTCCCCGTACGCCGCCCTGCTCGCGCGGCCGACCCTGAACCCGCTGCTCGCCGCGGGCCGCACCGCCTGGTCGGACGTGCGGCGCGCGCTGACGGCGTGGGTGACGGTGCCCGCGCACCAGGAGACCGTGGCCCCCTTCCTGCACCCGCTCTCCTCGGTGACCCTGCACCTGCCCTTCGAGGTCGCGGACTACGTCGACTTCTACGCGTCCGAGAACCACGCGCGCAACGTCGGGCAGATCTTCCGCCCGGACGCCGAGGACTCCCTCACCCCCAACTGGAAGCACCTGCCGATCGGTTACCACGGCCGCTCGGGGACGGTCGTCGTCTCGGGCACGGACGTCGTACGCCCCTCGGGACAGCGCAAGGGCCCCGCCGACCCCGCGCCCGTGTTCGGCCCCTCGGTGCGGCTGGACATCGAGGCCGAGGTCGGCTTCGTGGTCGGGGTGCCCTCGCGGGCCGGGCAGCCGGTGGCGCTGGCGGACTTCCGCGAGCACGTGTTCGGGCTGTGCCTGCTCAACGACTGGTCGGCGCGGGACGTGCAGGCCTGGGAGTACGTCCCCCTCGGCCCGTTCCTCGGCAAGTCCTTCGCCACCTCCGTGTCGGCGTGGATCACCCCGCTGGACGCACTGGAGGACGCGCGGACGGACCCGCCGCACCGCACGCACCCGCTGCTGCCCTACCTGGACGACACCGGCGAGGAGCCCGGCGGCTACGACCTGCGGATCTCCGTCGCGATCAACGGTCATACGGTGTCCGAGCCACCGTTCTCCACGATGTACTGGACAGCCGCGCAGCAGCTCGCCCACATGACGGTCAACGGCGCCTCCCTGCGCACCGGCGACCTGTACGGCTCGGGCACGGTGAGCGGACCGGAGCCCGGCCAGCGCGGCTCGCTCCTGGAACTCACCTGGAACGGTCGCGAACCGCTCGAACTCCCGGACGGCAAGCGCGCGTTCCTGGAGGACGGGGACGTGGTGACGCTGACGGCGTGGGCGCCGGGCGCGGACGGGGTCCGGGTCGGCCTGGGCGAGGTGACCGGGCGGATCGTGGCGGGCTGAGGGGGCCGGACCTTCCGAGGAGGGCGGGGGGTGCCTCGGAGAGCGGACCGGTTGCCGCCGGACCCTGACTCGTGGCGCCCGTCCCCGTCATACTGGCGGTAACGACACGCACCACCCCGCGGCACCGCCGCACAGAACTGCCGTACGGGGCCGCCGTACGGCACGTTCCGCGGCCACAGCACCACCACGGCACCACCGCACGGCACGACCCACCGTACGACCCCACTCCGCCCACCTCCGATCAGGATCCGGAGCCCGTGGCATGACCGTCTGCCTGCTCCTGCTGACCGCCGTCGCGCTGACGGCCGCCGTACCGGTCCCCCGCGCGCTGACGCGGGCGGAGTGGCCCGAGCGGGATCCCGTGGTCGCACTGTGGGTCTGGCAGTGCCTGGTGGCCACCGTGCTGCTGTGCTGTCTGGCCGCGCTGGTCCTGGGCACCGCGGCCGTCTTCCACACCGTCCGCGACCGGGTGTTCGCGCCCGCGCCGCCCGCCGTGACCGCCGCGTACGACCTGTCGGTGGCGCCCGCGTGGGCCGCGGTCCTCACCCTGCTGCTGGCCTGCGGGGCCGCCTGGACCACCGCGATGCTCGGCCGCGAGGTCGCCGAGGCGCGCAGGCGCCGCGGGCTGGCCCGCGCGCACCTGCGCGAACGCGCCCCCGACCTGCCCGAGGGCCTGCCCGTGGCCCGCGGTCCGATGCTGGTGCTGGAGGACGAGTACCCCGACGCCTGGTGGATGCCCGGACACCCGCCCCAGCTCATCGTCACCACGGGCGCGCTGCGGCGGCTGACGGGCCACCAGCTCGACGCCGTGCTCGCCCATGAACGCGGGCACGCCCGCGCCCACCACGACTGGCTGCTGCACCTGTCGACCGCGCTGGCGACCGGCTTCCCGCACGTCCCGCTCTTCGCGCACTTCTGCGACCAGACGCACCGCCTGGTCGAACTGTCCGCCGACGACACCGCCTCGCGCCGCCACGGCCATCTGACCACGGCCCTCGCCCTGATCGAACTCAACCAGCACCGCGGGGTCCTCTCCTGCTCCTCCAGCCACCGCCTGCTGGGCGAGCGCGTGGACCGCCTCCTGGAGCCCCCGCCCCGGCTGGACCGCCGGCGCAGGGCGCTGACCACCACGGTGGCGGCGCTGGTGCCCCTGCTGCCGCTGCTGATCACGTTCGCCCCCGGGTTGACGGCGCTCGGCTGACGGCGATCGGCTGACGGCGCTCAGGTGACGGGCCTTGGCCGACGACGATCGCCGGCTGTGCCTGGCCGGGTCCGGCGGACGGCCGCCTCGGTGCGGATCGAGGCCGTGCGCGCCCTGGTCTCGGTCGACGCCGCCGAGGCGGTGGCCGGTGCGGCGGGCGATCCGTCCCGTGAGGTGCGGGTCGCGGTGGCCAAGGCGCTGGGCGGGCGCGGCGGCGGTCACCGCACCGTGGCCGCGCTGGACCGGCTGACCGGGGACGCGGACGTGCTGGTGCGCGGTGCGGCGTTCGCCGCGGTGGCCGCCGCCGGGGAGCCGCCCGGCTTCGCCGCGCGTGCCGTGGCGGCGCTGGGTGACGCGGCCTGGCAGGTCCGGGCGGGCGCGGCGACCGCGCTGTCCGCAGCGGACGCCGGGACCGCCGTGCCCGCCCTGGCCGGGGCCCTCGGCGACCCCAACGGGGACGTCCGCAAGGCCGCGGTCCTGGCGCTGGCCCGGCACACCGCGTCGGCCTCGGCCCGAGCCGCCCTGGCCACAGCCACCGCCGACCCGGACGCGGATGTCAGGGCGTATGCGTCACGGGCGCTGTGACCCGCTGGACGAGACCCCGGGCCGAGGCACCGCCGGTCCGGCCCCGGCCGGCCGGCCCCGCCGGTTCCGCCCGGCCGGCTATATCCAGTCGTCCTCCGGTTCCGGCTCCGGACCGAAGTCCGGCTCGGGCTCGATGTCGGAGGCGGGGCCGGGTGCGGAGGCGGCGCGGTCGCCGGACGGGGCCGACAGCGACTTCAGCACGCCGATGACGCCCTCCCCGTAGGTCGCGAGCTTCTTCTCGCCGACCCCGCCGACCGTGCCGAGCCGCGCCACCGAGTCCGGCCAGAGCGTGACGATCTCGCGGAGGGTGGCGTCGTGGAAGATGACGTACGCGGGAACGCCCTGCTCGCGGGCCTGCTCGGCGCGCCAGGCGCGCAGCGCCTCGAAGGCGGGGAGCAGGTCCGCGGGCAGCTCCGCCACGGCGGCCTTGCCCTTGCCCCGCCCGGAGGACGAGGACGACGCGGAGCGCGCGGTGGCCGGCCGCTTCGGCTCCTTGCGCAGTGGCACCTTCCGGTCGGCGCGCAGCACCTCCCCGCTGGCCTCGGTCAGCACCAGCGTGCCGTACTCGCCCTCGACCGCGAGCAGTCCCTGCGCCAGCAGCTGGCGCACGACCCCGCGCCACTCGCCCTCGGCCAGCTCCGTGCCGATGCCGAAGACGGAGAGCTGGTCGTGGTCGAACTGGATCACCTTGCCGGTGCGCTTGCCCAGCAGGATGTCGATGATCTGCACGGCGCCGAACTTCTGCCCCCGCTCGCGCTGGAGCCGGACCACCGTGGAGAGCACCTTCTGGGCGGCGACCGTGCCGTCCCAGGTCTCGGGCGGGGTCAGACAGGTGTCGCAGTTGCCGCAGCCGCTCGCGTCGGGGTCCTGGCCGAAGTAGGCGAGGAGCTGTCCGCGGCGGCAGCCGGCCGTCTCGCACAGGGCGAGCATCGAGTCCAGGTGGGCGGCGGCGCGGCGGCGGAAGGACTCGTCGCCCTCGCCGGACTGGATCATCTTGCGCTGCTGGATGACGTCGTTCAGGCCGTAGGCCATCCAGGCGGTGGAGGGCAGGCCGTCGCGGCCGGCGCGGCCGGTCTCCTGGTAGTAGCCCTCGACGGACTTGGGCAGGTCGAGGTGGGCGACGAAGCGGACGTCCGGCTTGTCGATGCCCATGCCGAAGGCGATGGTCGCGACCACGACGAGGCCGTCCTCGCGCAGGAAGCGGGCCTGGTGCGTGGCGCGGGTGCCCGCGTCGAGGCCCGCGTGGTAGGGCACCGCGCGGACGCCGTTGGCCGACAGGAACTCGGCGGTCTTCTCCACGGAGTTGCGCGAGAGGCAGTACACGATGCCCGCGTCGCCCTCGTGCTCCGCGCGCAGGAAGGCCAGAAGCTGCTTCTTGGGGTCGGCCTTGGGCACGATCCGGTACTGGATGTTGGGCCGGTCGAAGCTGGCCTCGAAGTGCCGGGCCCGCGGCATGTCCAGCCGCTGGGTGATCTCCTGGTGCGTGGCCCGGGTGGCGGTCGCCGTGAGCGCGATCCGGGGCACGTCGGGCCAGCGCTCGCCCAGCAGGGACAGCGACAGGTAGTCGGGGCGGAAGTCGTGGCCCCACTGGGAGACGCAGTGGGCCTCGTCGATGGCGAAGACGGAGATCTTGCCGCGGGAGAGCAGGTCGAGCGTGGCGTCCAGGCGCAGCCGCTCCGGTGCCAGGTAGAGCAGGTCCAGCTCGCCGGTGAGGAACTCCGCCTCGACCGTGCGGCGCTCGTCGAAGTCCTGCGTGGAGTTGATGAAACCGGCGCGCACGCCGAGGGCGCGCAGGGCGTCCACCTGGTCCTGCATCAGCGCGATCAGCGGGGAGACCACTATGCCCGTGCCGGGCCTGACCAGGGCGGGGATCTGGTAGCACAGCGACTTGCCGCCGCCGGTGGGCATGAGCACGACGGCGTCGCCGCCGGTGATCACATGCTCGATGACCGCTTCCTGCTCGCCCCGGAACGCCTCGTACCCGAAGACCCGGCGCAGCGTGGCCAGCGCCTCGCTGTCCGTCACTGCCATGTCGGTGACACCGCCTGTCCCACCCATCGTCTCGTCCCCCGCCCGTCGTCCCTCGACCACTGCTTCCACGATAGGGGTCCGCGCCGACATCCCCCGAAGTTGTCCACAGGCAGCCCTCGCACGAGCGAGCGGCCCGGTCCCCCGTGCGAGGGGGACCGGGCCGCTCCGTGCCGATCCGTGCCGCTCCGTGCCGATCCGTGCCGATGTGCCGCGTGCCGGATCAGCGCACGAACACCCCCGCCTGGTCCGCCAGGTCCAGGAAGTACTGGGGGGCGACGCCGAGGACGACCGTGACGGCGACGCCCACGGCGATGGCGGTCATGGTCAGGGGCGAGGGGACCGCGACGGTGGGGCCCTCGGGGTGGGGCTCGCTGAAGAACATGAGGACGATCACACGGATGTAGAAGAAGGCGGCGACCGCGGAGGAGATCACACCGATCACGACCAGCGGGGCCGCGCCGCCCTCCGCCGCCGCCTTGAAGACGGCGAACTTACCGGCGAAGCCGCTGGTCAGCGGGATACCGGCGAAGGCCAGCAGGAAGACGGCGAAGACGGCCGCCACCAGCGGGGAGCGCCGGCCGAGCCCGGCCCACTTGGACAGGTGCGTGGCCTCGCCGCCCGCGTCGCGGACCAGGGTGACCACGGCGAAGGCGCCGATCGTCACGAAGGAGTACGCGGCCAGGTAGAAGAGGACGGAGGAGACGCCGTCCTTCGAGGTGGCGATGACACCCGCGAGGATGAAACCGGCGTGGGCGACCGACGAGTACGCCAGCAGCCGTTTGATGTCGGTCTGGGTGATCGCGACGATCGCACCGCCCAGCATGGTGATGATCGCCACGCCCCACATCACCGGCCGCCAGTCCCAGCGCAGCCCCGGCAGCACCACGTACAGCAGCCGCAGCAGCGCGCCGAACGCGGCCACCTTGGTCGCCGCGGCCATGAAGCCGGTGACCGGGGTCGGGGCGCCCTGGTAGACGTCCGGCGTCCACATGTGGAACGGCACAGCGCCGACCTTGAACAGCAGTCCCATCACGACCAGCGCGGTGCCGATCAGCAGCAGCGCGTCGTTCCCGGTGGTGTTGGCCAGGGCCGGGTCGACGGTGGGCACATTGCCCTCGACGACCTGCGCGATCGTCGTGTACGACACCGAGCCCGCGTACCCGTACAGCAGGGCGATGCCGAACAGGGTGAACGCCGAGGCGAACGCGCCGAGCAGGAAGTACTTGACCGCGGCCTCCTGCGACATGAGCCGCTTGCGGCGGGCCAGCGCGCACAGCAGGTACAGCGGGAGGGAGAAGACCTCCAGGGCCACGAACAGCGTCAGCAGGTCATTGGCCGAGGGGAAGACCAGCATGCCCGCGACGGCGAACAGCAGCAGCGGGAACACCTCGGTGGTGGTGAAACCGGCCTTCACCGCGGCCTTCTCGCCGTCGCTGCCCGGTACGGCGGACGCCTGCGCGGCGAAGGAGTCGACGCGGTTGCCGTGCGCCTCCGGGTCCAGGCGGCGCTCGGCGAAGGTGAACAGCCCGACCAGTCCGGCCAGCAGGATCGTGCCCTGGAGGAACAGGGACGGCCCGTCGACGGCGACGGCGCCCATGGCGGCGATGTGCGCCTTGGTGGTGCCGTAGCCGTCCGCCGCGAGCGCGACGACCGCGGCGAAGGCGGCGCACAGCGCTACGGCGGACACGAACACCTGCGCGTGGTACCGCGACTTGCGCGGGACGAACGCCTCGACCAGCACCCCGACGATCGCCGCGCCCACGACGATGAGGGTGGGCGACAGCTGCCCGTACTCGATCTTCGGCGCGCCGATCTTGGCGATCGGGTCGGCCGCGGTTGTCCACAGGCTGTGGACGGCTGCTGCGCTCACTTCGCCGCCTCCAGGTCGGGCTTGGGGTCGGTCTTGTGTACGTCGGACATGGTCTGCTTGACCGCCGGGTTCACGATGTTCGTCACGGGCTTGGGGTAGACGCCCAGGAAGACCAGCAGCACGATCAGCGGCGCCACGACCACCAGCTCGCGCACCCTGAGGTCGGGCATCGCGGAGACCTCCGGCTTCACCGGGCCGGTCATCGTCCGCTGGTAGAGGACGAGGACGTACAGCGCGGCGAGCACGATGCCCAGGGTGGCGACGATGCCGATGGCCGGGTACCGGGTGAAGGTGCCGACCAGCACCAGGAACTCACTGACGAAGGGCGCGAGCCCCGGCAGCGAGAGGGTCGCCAGACCGCCGATCAGGAAGGTCCCGGCGAGCACCGGGGCGACCTTCTGCACCCCGCCGTAGTCGGCGATGAGCCGCGAGCCGCGCCGGGAGATCAGGAAGCCGGCGACCAGCAGCAGCGCCGCCGTCGAGATGCCGTGGTTGACCATGTAGAGCGTCGCGCCGGACTGGCCCTGGCTGGTCATCGCGAAGATGCCCAGGATGATGAAGCCGAAGTGCGAGATCGACGCGTACGCCACCAGGCGCTTGATGTCCCGCTGGCCGACCGCCAGCAGCGCGCCGTAGATGATGCTGATCACGGCGAGGACGAGGATGACGGGCGTCGCCCACTTGCTGGCCTCCGGGAAGAGCTGGAGGCAGAAGCGGAGCATCGCGAAGGTGCCCACCTTGTCGACGACCGCCGTGATCAGGACGGCGACCGGGGCGGTGGACTCCCCCATGGCGTTGGGCAGCCAGGTGTGCAGCGGCCACAGCGGCGCCTTCACCGCGAAGGCGAAGAAGAAGCCGAGGAACAGCCAGCGCTCGGTGCCGGTCGCCATGTGCAGCGAGCCGTTGGCGCGGGCCTCGGCGATCTCGGCCAGCGAGAAGTTCCCCGCGACCACGTACAGGCCGATCACCGCGGCCAGCATGATCAGGCCGCCGACCAGGTTGTAGAGGAGGAACTTCACCGCCGCGTACGACCGCTGGGTGGCGGCCGCCTGCTCGCCGTGTTCGTGGGCCCGGTCCCCGAAGCCGCCGATCAGGAAGTACAGCGGGATCAGCATGGCTTCGAAGAAGATGTAGAAGAGGAAGACGTCGGTGGCCTCGAAGGAGAGGATCACCATCGCCTCGACGGCCAGGATCAGGGCGAAGAAGCCCTGCGTGGGACGCCAGCGGCGGCTGCCGGTCTCCAGCGGATCGGCGTCGTGCCAGCCCGCGAGGATCACGAACGGGATCAGCAGCGCGGTCAGCCCGACCAGCGCCACCCCGATGCCGTCCACGCCCAGTTCGTAGCGGACGCCGAAGGCCGCGATCCAGGAGTGCGACTCGGTGAGCTGGTAGCGCGCGCCGTCCGGGTCGAAGCGGACCAGGGTGGCGACGGCCAGCGCGAGCGTGCCCAGGGAGACGGCCAGGGCGAGCCATTTGGCGGCGGTGCGCCGGGCCGCCGGTACGGCGGCCGTGGCGACGGCCCCGACGGCCGGGAGCACCGCCGTCGCTGTCAGCAGAGGAAAGGACATCGGTATCAGACCGCCCTCATCAGCAGGGTCGCGGCGACCAGGAGGGCCGCACCGCCGAACATCGAGACCGCGTACGAGCGGGCGAAGCCGTTCTGGAGGCGGCGCAGCCGCCCGGACAGGCCGCCCACGGAGGCCGCCGTGCCGTTGACGACCCCGTCGACCAGGGTGTGGTCGACGTACACGAGCGACCGGGTGAGGTGTTCGCCGCCGCGGACCAGGACGACGTGGTTGAAGTCGTCCTGGAGCAGGTCGCGGCGGGCGGCGCGGGTGAGCAGCGAGCCACGCGGGGCGACGGCCGGGACGGGCCTGCGCCCGTACTGGGCCCAGGCGATGCCGACGCCGATCACCAGGCAGACCATGGTGGCGCCGGTGACGGCGGCGGCACTGAGCGGCGAGTCGCCCTCGCTGTGCCCGGTGACCGGCTCCAGCCAGTGCAGGAAGCGGTCGCCGACGCTGAAGAACGCGCCGCCGAAGACCGAACCGAAGGCCAGCACGATCATCGGAACGGTCATGCTCTTCGGGGACTCGTGCGGATGCGGCTCGGCGTGCGCGCCGCGCTCCTCGGCCGCCGGTTCGGCGCTGGGCGCGTCGGGCGAGGCGGTGGGCCGGTGGTGCCAGCGCTCCTCGCCGAAGAACGTCATCAGCATCACGCGGGTCATGTAGAACGCGGTGATGGCCGCGCCCAGCAGGGCCGCGCCGCCGAGGATCCAGCCCTCGGTGCCGCCCTTGGCGAAGGCCGCCTCGATGATCTTGTCCTTGGAGAAGAAGCCGGACAGGCCCGGGAAGCCGATGATGGCGAGGTAGCCGAGGCCGAAGGTGATGAAGGTGACCGGCATGTACTTACGCAGGCCGCCGTACTTGCGCATGTCGACCTCGTCGTTCATGCCGTGCATGACGGAGCCCGCGCCGAGGAACAGCCCGGCCTTGAAGAAGCCGTGCGTCACCAGGTGCATGATCGCGAAGACATAGCCGACCGGGCCGAGTCCGGCGGCCAGCACCATGTAGCCGATCTGCGACATCGTCGAACCGGCCAGCGCCTTCTTGATGTCGTCCTTGGCGCAACCGACGATCGCACCGAAGAGCAGCGTGACCGCGCCGACCACGGTGACGGCGAGCTGCGCGTCGGGCGCGCCGTTGAAGATCGCGCCGGAACGGACGATCAGGTAGACGCCCGCGGTCACCATCGTGGCGGCGTGGATGAGGGCGGAGACCGGGGTCGGGCCCTCCATCGCGTCACCGAGCCAGGACTGCAGCGGCACCTGGGCGGACTTGCCGCAGGCCGCGAGCAGCAGCATCAGGCCGATCGCGGTGAGCTTGCCCTCGCTCGCGTCGCCCGCGCCGCCCAGCACCGGGCCGAAGGCGAAGGTGCCGAAGGTGGTGAACATCAGCATGATCGCGATCGACAGGCCCATGTCGCCGACGCGGTTGACCAGGAACGCCTTCTTGGCGGCGGTGGCCGCGCTGGGCTTGTGCTGCCAGAAGCCGATCAGCAGGTAGGAGGCGAGACCGACGCCCTCCCAGCCGACGTACAGCAGCAGGTAGTTGTCGGCGAGGACGAGCAGCAGCATCGCCGCGAGGAACAGGTTGAGATAGCCGAAGAAGCGGCGGCGCCGCTCGTCGTGCTCCATGTACCCGATGGAGTACAGGTGGATGAGCGAGCCGACGCCGGTGATCAGCAGGACGAACGTCATCGACAGCTGGTCGAGCCGGAAGGTGACGTCCGCCTGGAAGCCGGCCACCGGGATCCAGCTGAACAGGTGCTGGACCACGGTGCGGTGTTCGGCGCCCTTGCCGAGCAGGTCGGCGAAGAGGACCAGGCCGATCACGAACGAGGCGCCGGCGAGCAGGGTGCCGATCCAGTGGCCGACGGCGTCCAGGCGCCGGCCGCCGACCAGGAGGACGGCCGCTCCGAGCAGGGGCGCCGCGATCAGCAGCGCAATCAGGTTCTCCACGATTCTTCCGACCCCTTACAGCTTCATCAGGCTGGCGTCGTCGACCGAGGCCGAGTGGCGGGAACGGAACAGCGACACGATGATCGCGAGTCCGACCACGACCTCCGCCGCGGCGACGACCATCGTGAAGAAGGCGATGATCTGGCCGTCGAGGTTGCCGTGCATCCGGGAGAAGACGACGAACGCGAGGTTGCAGGCGTTCAGCATCAGCTCGACGCACATGAAGACCACGATGGCGTTGCGGCGGATGAGGACGCCGGTGGCACCGATCGTGAACAGCAGGGCGGCGAGGTACAGGTAGTTGACGGGATTCACTTCGACGCCTCCTCGGGCCGCTTGAAGGCCGCCGAGCCGGTCTCGGTGCGCTCCAGGCGCTCCTCGGCCCGCTGCTCCAGCGCCTTGAGGTCGCCCAGCGCCTCGGCCGAGACGTCCCGGATCTGGCCGCGCTCGCGCAGGGTCTTGCTGACCGTCAGCTCGGAGGGGGTGCCGTCGGGCAGCAGGCCCGCGATGTCCACGGCGTTGTGCCGGGCGTAGACGCCGGGGGCGGGCAGCGGCGGTACGTGCCTGCCCTCGCGCACGCGCTGCTCGGACAGCTCGCGCTGGGTCCTGGCCCGCTCGGTGCGCTCGCGGTGGGTGAGCACCATGGCGCCGATGGTGGCGGTGATGAGCAGGGCGCCGGTGAGCTCGAACGCGAACACGTACCGGGTGAAGATCAGGGAGGCCAGGCCCTCCACGTTGCCGCCGGCGTTGGCCTTGCCCGCGCCCGCGAAGTCCTTCAGGGAGGCGTTGGCGATCCCGGCGAACAGCAGGATGCCGAAGCCGAGGCCGCACAGCAGGGCCAGCCAGCGCTGGCCCTTGATGGTCTCCTTCAGGGAGTCGGCGGCGGTCACGCCGACGAGCATCACCACGAACAGGAACAGCATCATGATCGCGCCGGTGTAGACGACGATCTGCACGATCCCGAGGAAGTAGGCGCCGTTGGCCAGGTAGAACACGGCCAGGACGATCATGGTGCCGGCCAGGCACAGGGCGCTGTGCACGGCCTTCTTCATGAAGACGGTGCACAGCGCGCCGATCACCGCGACGGTGCCGAGGACCCAGAACTGGAACGCCTCGCCGGTGGAGGTGGTGTAGGCGGCGAGCTCGGGGCTCATGCGTCCACCTCCTCGTCCGCGATCCGCTCGCCCTTGGAGACGGCCGGCTGGCGCACCGTGCCGGGCGCGGCCTCCGTCACCAGGCCCCGGTAGTAGTCCTGTTCGTCGGTGCCGGGGTAGATGGCGTGCGGGGTGTCCACCATGCCCTCGTCGAGCCCGGCGAGCAGCTGCTCCTTGGTGTAGATGAGGTCGGCGCGGCTGGAGTCGGCCAGTTCGAACTCGTTGGTCATCGTCAGCGCGCGGGTGGGGCACGCCTCGATGCACAGCCCGCACAGGATGCAGCGGGCGTAGTTGATCTGGTAGACGCGGCCGTAGCGCTCGCCCGGGGAGTAGCGCTCCTCGTCGGTGTTGTCGGCGCCCTCCACGTAGATGGCGTCGGCGGGGCAGGCCCAGGCGCACAGCTCGCAGCCGACGCACTTCTCCAGGCCGTCCGGATGGCGGTTGAGCTGGTGCCGTCCGTGGAAGCGCGGAGCGGTGGTCTTCTTCTGCTCCGGGTACTGCTCGGTCAGCCGCTTCTTGAACATGGCCTTGAAGGTCACGCCGAAGCCGGCCACGGGGTTCTGGAAACCGGGGTCGGTCCCCTTGGGCTCCTCAGCCATCGGACGCCTCCTTTCCATCCAGAGATCCGTCACTGACAGTGTCGGTGCCACCACTGACAATCAGCTCGCGCTCACGGCGCGGGCGGCGGCGCGGCACGGGCGGCAGCTCCTGGCCGGGCAGCGGCGGCACCGGGAAGCCGCCCGCCATCGGGTCGAACCCGGGCGGCTGCGCGGCGCTCCCCTCCGCCGCCCTGCCCTTCTCGCCCTTCTCGCGGAACAGGTCGGCGACGAAGGACAGCACCAGCAGGGCCAGGACGCCGCCGCCGACGTAGAGGGCGATGTCGGCGAAGTCGTAGTGCTCGTTCCTGAGGGTCCGTACGGTCGCGACGAGCATCAGCCAGACCACGGAGACCGGGATGAGGACCTTCCAGCCGAGCTTCATCAGCTGGTCGTAGCGCACGCGCGGGAGCGTGCCGCGCAGCCAGATGAAGAAGAACAGCAGCAGCTGCACCTTGATCACGAACCAGAGCAGCGGCCACCAGCCGTGGTTGGCGCCCTCCCAGAAGGTGCTGATCGGCCACGGGGCCCGCCAGCCGCCCAGGAACAGCGTCGTCGCCACGGCCGAGACCGTCACCATGTTCACGTACTCGGCGAGCATGAACATCGCGAACTTGATCGAGGAGTACTCGGTGTTGAAGCCGCCGACCAGGTCGCCCTCGGACTCCGGCATGTCGAACGGGGCGCGGTTGGTCTCCCCGACCATGGTGACGATGTAGAGGATGAAGGAGACCGGCAGCAGCAGGATGTACCAGCGGTCGTGCTGCTGTTCCACGATGGCCGAGGTGGACATCGACCCCGAGTACAGGAACACCGAGGCGAACGCGGCGCCCATGGCGATCTCGTAGGAGATCATCTGCGCGCAGGAGCGCAGACCGCCCAGCAGCGGGTAGGTGGAGCCGGAGCTCCAGCCCGCCAGGACGATGCCGTAGATGCCGACCGAGGCGACCGCCAGGATGAACAGCATGGCGATCGGCAGGTCGGTCAGCTGCATCGCGGTGCGGTGGCCGAAGACCGACACCTCGTTGCCCGCGGGCCCGAAGGGGATCACGGCGATCGCCATGAAGGCGGGGATGGCGGCGACGACCGGCGCGAGGATGTAGACGACCTTGTCGGCGCGTTTGACGACGACGTCTTCCTTGAGCATCAGCTTGATGCCGTCGGCCAGCGACTGGAGCATGCCCCAGGGGCCGTGCCGGTTGGGGCCGATGCGCAGCTGCATCCAGGCGACGACCTTGCGCTCCCACACGATGGAGAACAGCACGGTCACCATCAGGAAGGCGAAGCAGAACACCGCCTTGACGACGACCAGCCACCACGGGTCGGTGCCGAACATCGACAGGTTCTCTGCGGCGAGGGACGGGTTCACGCCTCCACCTCCTCAAGGGCCCCGGCCGCGCGGGGCGCCGGGCCGATACGGACGAGGGAGCCGGGCTGCGCCCCGGTGTCGGCGGCGACGCCGGCCCCGGCGGAGTTCAGCGGGAGCCACACCACCCGGTCGGGCATCTCGGTGACCTCCAGCGGGAACGCGGTCGTGCCGGCCGGGCCGGTCACGGCGAGCAGATCGCCGGCCGCGACGCCCGCCTCGGCGGCCGTGGCGGCCGACACGCGCGCGCGTGCGGCGTGCCGGGTCCCGGCGAGCGCGTCGTCGCCCTCCTGGAGGAGGCCCTGGTCGAGCAGGAGCCGGTGCCCGGCGAGCACGGCCTCCCCGGCGGCGGGCCGCGGCAGTACGCCGCCGCTCTCGCGGGGATCGGCGGCGCGCGCGCCGCTCCAGGCGCCCAGCCGGTCCAGCTCGGCGTGCGCGGTGCGCAGGTCCGGCAGGCCCAGGTGGACGTCCATGGCGTCGGCCAGCATCTGGAGCACCCGCAGATCGGTCGGGGCGAGCCGGCGGGTCATCTGCTCGGGCTTGAGCGCGGCCTCGAAGAAGCGCACCCGGCCCTCCCAGTTGAGGAAGCTGCCCGCCTTCTCGGCGACGGCCGCGACCGGCAGGACCACGTCGGCGTGCTCGGTGACCTCGCCGGGCCGCAGCTCCAGCGAGACCAGGAACCCGGCCTCGGCCAGGGCGGCACGCGCGCGTGCCGGGTCGGGCAGGTCGGCGACCTCCACCCCGGCGACCAGCAGCGCCTGGAGTTCGCCGTCCGCGGCGGCGGCCAGGATCTGGCCGGTGTCGCGGCCGTAGCGGTGCGGGAGGGCGGCGACGCCCCACAGGGCGGCGACCTCGTCCCGCGCGCGCGGGTCGGTGGCCGGGCGGCCGCCCGGCAGCAGCGACGGCAGCGCGCCCGCCTCGATCGCGCCGCGCTCCCCGGCCCGGCGCGGGATCCACACCAGGCGGGCGCCGGTCGCGGTGGCGGCCCGGACGGCGGCGGTGAGGCCGCCCGCGACGGCGGCGAGCCGTTCGCCGACGACGATGACCGCGCCCTCGGCGCGCAGCGCCTCGGCGGCCCGGCTGCCGTCGCCCTCCAGGCCGACGCCGCCCGCCAGCGCGTCCAGCCACTCGGTCTCGGTGCCGGGCGCGGCCGGCAGCAGGGTGCCGCCCGCCTTCTCCAGGCCGCGGGTGGCGTGCGTGGCCAGCGAGAACACCCGCTGCCCGTGCCTACGCCACGCCTTGCGCAGTCGCAGGAAGACGCCCGGCGCCTCCTCCTCGGACTCGAACCCGGCCAGCAGCACGGCCGGTGCCTGCTCCAGGGCGGTGTACGTGACGCCGGTGCCGTCGACGTCCCGGCCGTGCCCGGCGACGCGGGCGGCCAGGAAGTCGGCCTCCTCGCCGCTGTGCACGCGCGCGCGGAAGTCGATGTCGTTGGTGTCCAGCGCCACCCGCGCGAACTTGCTGTACGCGTAGGCGTCCTCGACGGTGAGCCGGCCGCCGGTGAGGACACCGGTGCGGCCGCGCGAGGCGAGCAGCCCCTGGGCGGCGATCTCCAGGGCCTCCGGCCAGGACGCGGCGACCAGGTCGCCCTCGGGGTTGCGCACCAGCGGGGTGGTCAGCCGGTCCTTGAGCTGCGCGTAGCGGAACCCGAAGCGGCCCTTGTCGCAGATCCACTCCTCGTTGACCTCGGGGTCGTTCGCGGCGAGCCGCCGCATGACCTTGCCCCGCCGGTGGTCGGTGCGGGTGGCGCAGCCGCCCGCGCAGTGCTCGCACACCGAGTGCGAGGAGACCAGGTCGAAGGGGCGCGAGCGGAAGCGGTACGCGGCCGAGGTGAGCGCGCCGACCGGGCAGATCTGGATGGTGTTGCCGGAGAAGTACGACTCGAACGGGTCGCCCTCGCCGGTGCCGACCTGCTGGAGCGCGCCGCGCTCGATCAGTTCGATCATCGGGTCGCCGGCGACCTGGTTGGAGAAGCGGGTGCAGCGGGCGCACAGCACGCACCGCTCGCGGTCCAGCAGCACCTGCGCGGAGATCGGCACCGGCTTCTCGTACGTCCGCTTCTTCCCCTCGAAGCGGGAGTCGGCGTTGCCGTGCGACATGGCCTGGTTCTGCAGCGGGCACTCGCCGCCCTTGTCGCAGACCGGGCAGTCCAGCGGGTGGTTGATGAGCAGCAGCTCCATCACACCGTGCTGGGCCTTCTCGGCGACCGGCGAGGTCAGCTGGGTCTTGACCACCATGCCGTCGGTGCAGGTGATGGTGCAGGACGCCATGGGCTTGCGCTGGCCCTCGACCTCGACGATGCACTGGCGGCAGGCGCCGGCCGGGTCGAGCAGCGGGTGGTCGCAGAACCGGGGGATCTCGATGCCGAGCTGTTCGGCGGCCCGGATGACCAGGGTGCCCTTGGGCACGCTGATCTCGACGCCGTCGATCGTCAGCGTCACGAGGTCGTCCGGCGGGGGTGCCGCCGCGCCGCCCGAGGAGGGGGCGTTGGTGGTCACGGTCATGCGAGCACCTCCGTGTGCTGGTCCGCCCAGACCGTCGACCGGGCGGGGTCGAAGGGGCAGCCGCGGCCCGTGATGTGCTCCTCGTACTCCGCGCGGAAGTACTTCAGGGAGGAGAAGATGGGGGAGGCCGCGCCGTCGCCGAGGGCGCAGAAGGACTTGCCGTTGATGTTGTCGGCGATGTCGTTCAGCTTGTCGAGGTCGGCCATGACGCCCTTGCCGGCCTCGATGTCCCGCAGCAGCTGCACGAGCCAGTACGTGCCCTCGCGGCAGGGTGTGCACTTGCCGCAGGACTCGTGGGCGTAGAACTCGGTCCACCGGGTGACGGCCCGCACCACGCAGGTCGTCTCGTCGAAGCACTGGAGCGCCTTGGTGCCGAGCATGGACCCGGCGGCGCCGACGCCCTCGTAGTCGAGGGGGACGTCGAGGTGTTCCTCGGTGAACATGGGGGTGGAGGAGCCGCCCGGGGTCCAGAACTTCAGCCGGTGCCCGGGGCGCATCCCGCCGCTCATGTCCAGGAGCTGGCGCAGGGTGATGCCGAGCGGTGCCTCGTACTGGCCGGGGCTCGCGACATGGCCGCTGAGCGAGTAGAGCGTGAAGCCCGGGGACTTCTCGCTGCCCATCGACCGGAACCACTCCTTGCCCTGGTTCATGATGGCGGGAACCGAGGCGATGGATTCGACGTTGTTCACGACAGTGGGGCACGCGTACAGGCCCGCGACGGCCGGGAAGGGGGGACGCAGCCGCGGCTGTCCGCGGCGGCCTTCGAGCGAGTCCAGCAGCGCGGTCTCCTCGCCGCAGATGTACGCGCCCGCGCCCGCGTGCACGGTGATGTCGAGGTCGAGTCCGCTGCCCAGGACGTCCGTCCCGAGGTAGCCGGCCGCGTACGCCTCGCGCACGGCGGAGTGCAGCCGCCGCAGCACGGGGACGACCTCGCCGCGCAGATAGATGAAGGCGTGCGACGACCTGATGGCGTGGCAGGCGATGACGATGCCCTCGATCAGGCTGTGCGGGTTGGCGTACAGGAGCGGGATGTCCTTGCAGGTGCCCGGCTCCGACTCGTCGGCGTTGACGACGAGGTAGTGCGGTTTGCCGTCGCCCTGCGGGATGAACTGCCACTTCATCCCCGTCGGGAAGCCGGCGCCGCCGCGGCCGCGCAGTCCGGACTCCTTGACGTAGGCGATCACGTCGTCCGGGGACATGGCGAGCGCCTTGCGCAGTCCTTCGTAGCCCTCGTGGCGCCGGTAGACGTCCAGCGTCCAGGAGCGGTCCTCGTCCCAGAAGGCGGAGAGCACGGGGGCGAGCAGCTTCTCGGGGCTGGCGCCGCCGCCGGCCTCCGGCCGGGCCGCGCCTCCCTGCGATGTGGACACGGTCATCACTCCCCCTCCTCGGCGGCGGGTCCCGCGGGGTGCGACGGATCGGAGGCCGAGGTCTGCTGCGGTGCGTCGTGCGAGCTGAGGTGCTCGGTCGGCGACGGCTCGTGCACGGTGTCGCGCTGCGCGTCCTGCGGGCCGCCCTCGCGGGGGTGGACCACGCGCGCGGGCGCGCTCTCGCCCCGGGCCAGGCGCAGCCCGGTCAGCGAGGCGGGTCCGGCGCTGCCGCCGGCGTCGGTGGCGCCCTCGCGCTCGTCGGGGAAGCCGGCCAGGATCCGGGCGGTCTCCTTGAAGGTGCACATCGGGGCGCCGCGGGTGGGCGTGACGGGCCGGCCCGCGCGCAGGTCGTCGACCAGGCGCTTGACGCTCTCGGGCGTCTGGTTGTCGAAGAACTCCCAGTTGACCATCACGACCGGCGCGAAGTCGCAGGCCGCGTTGCACTCGATGTGCTCCAGGGTGACCTTGCCGTCGTCGGTGGTCCCGCCGTTGCCGACGCCCAGGTGCTCCTGGAGCGTCTCGAAGAGGGCGTCGCCGCCCATCACCGCGCACAGGGTGTTGGTGCAGACGCCGACCTGGTAGTCGCCGGAGGGTCCGCGCCGGTACATGGTGTAGAAGGTGGCGACCGCGGTGACCTCGGCGGTGGTCAGCCCGAGGACGTCGGCGCAGAACCGCATCCCGGTGCGCGTGACGTGGCCCTCCTCGGACTGCACGAGGTGCAGCAGCGGCAGCAGCGCGGAGCGCGAGTCGGGGTAGCGGGCGATGATCTCGCGGGCGTCGGCCTCCAGCCGGGCGCGGACGTCGTCCGGGTAGGCGGGCGCGGGCAGTTCGGGCATGCCCAGGCTGACGCCCCGCTCGGAAGAAGAGGTGGTCACCGGTCGACGCCTCCCATCACGGGGTCGATGGACGCGACGGCGACGATGACGTCGGCGACCTGGCCGCCCTCGCACATCGCCGCCATGGCCTGAAGGTTGGTGAAGGACGGGTCGCGGAAATGGACCCGGAAGGGGCGGGTGCCGCCGTCGGAGACGACGTGCACGCCGAGCTCGCCCTTGGGCGACTCGACCGCCGCGTACGCCTGTCCGGCCGGGACCCGGAAGCCCTCGGTGACCAGCTTGAAGTGGTGGATCAGGGCCTCCATGGAGGTGCCCATGATCTTCTTGATGTGGTCGAGGGAGTTGCCGAGTCCGTCCGGTCCCAGGGCGAGCTGGGCGGGCCAGGCGATCTTCTTGTCGGCGACCATGACCGGTCCTGGCTCCAGCCGGTCCAGGCACTGCTCGACGATCCTGAGCGACTGGCGCATCTCCTCCAGACGGATCAGGAAGCGGCCGTAGGCGTCGCAGGAGTCGGCGGTCGGGACGTCGAAGTCGTACGTCTCGTAGCCGCAGTACGGCTGGGTCTTGCGCAGGTCGTGCGGCAGGCCGGTGGAGCGCAGGATGGGGCCGGTGGCGCCCAGGGCCATGCAGCCGGCCAGGTCGAGGTAGCCGACGTCCTGCATACGGGCCTTGAAGATGGGGTTCCCGGTGGCGAGCTTGTCGTACTCCGGGAGGTTCTTCCGCATCTTCTTCACGAACTCGCGGATCTGGTCCACCGCGCCGGGCGGCAGGTCCTGGGCGAGTCCGCCGGGGCGGATGTACGCGTGGTTCATCCGGAGGCCGGTGATCAGCTCGTAGATGTCGAGGATCATCTCGCGGTCGCGGAAGCCGTAGATCATGATGGTGGTGGCGCCCAGCTCCATGCCGCCGGTGGCGATGCACACCAGGTGGGAGGAGAGCCGGTTCAGCTCCATCAGGAGCACGCGGATGATCGTGGCCCGGTCGGTGATCTGGTCCTCGATGCCGAGGAGCTTCTCGACGCCGAGGCAGTAGGCGGTCTCGTTGAAGAAGGACGTCAGGTAGTCCATGCGCGTGACGAAGGTGGTGCCCTGCGTCCACGTGCGGAATTCCAGGTTCTTCTCGATGCCGGTGTGCAGGTAGCCGATGCCGCAGCGGGCCTCGGTGACCGTCTCGCCGTCGATCTCCAGGATGAGGCGCAGCACTCCGTGGGTGGAGGGGTGCTGGGGGCCCATGTTGACGACGATGCGCTCGTCGTCGGCGCGGGCCGCGGACTGGACGACCTCGTCCCAGTCGCCGCCGGTGACCGTGTAGACGGTGCCTTCCGTGGTCTCCCTCGGGGAGGCGTGCGAAGTGCTCACGAGTACGACCTCCGCTGGTCCGGAGCCGGGATCTGGGCGCCCTTGTACTCGACGGGGATGCCGCCGAGGGGGTAGTCCTTGCGCTGCGGGTGGCCCGGCCAGTCGTCCGGCATCATGATCCGCGTCAGGGCGGGGTGACCGTCGAAGACGATGCCGAAGAAGTCGTAGGTCTCGCGCTCGTGCCAGTCGTTGGTCGGGTAGACGGGCACCAGTGACGGGATGTGCCGGTCGGCGTCGGGGGCGCTGACCTCCAGCCGGATCAGCCGGTTGTGGGTGATCGAGCGCAGGTGGTAGACGGCGTGCAGCTCGCGGCCCTTGTCGTGCGGGTAGTGGACGCCGCTGACGCCGGTGCACAGCTCGAAGCGCAGCGCGGGGTCGTCGCGCAGGGTGCGGGCGACGCGGACCAGGTGCTCGCGCTCGATGTGGAAGGTCAGCTCGCCGCGGTCGACGACCGTCTTCTCGATGGCGTTGTCCGGCAGCAGGCCCTGTTCCTCCAGGGCGCCCTCCAGCTCGTCGGCGACCTCGTCGAACCAGCCGCCGTAGGGGCGGGTGGCCGGTCCGGGCAGCCGCACCGAGCGGACCAGGCCGCCGTAGCCGGAGGTGTCGCCGCCGTTGTTCGCGCCGAACATGCCGCGCTGGACGCGGATCTCCTCGCCGCCCTCGCCGCGCTGGCCGGGGAGGTTGTCGGTACCGAGATCCTTCTCGGGGTTCACGTCGCTCATCGCAGCAGCCCCTTCATCTCGATCGTGGGCAGTGCCTTGAGCGCCGCTTCCTCCGCCTCGCGGGCCGCCTCCTCGGCGTTCACGCCGAGCTTGGTGGACTGGATCTTCTGGTGGAGCTTGAGGATCGCGTCCATCAGCATCTCGGGGCGGGGCGGGCAGCCGGGCAGATAGATGTCGACGGGGACGATGTGGTCGACGCCCTGGACGATCGCGTAGTTGTTGAACATGCCGCCCGAGGAGGCGCAGACGCCCATGGAGATCACCCACTTGGGGTTGGGCATCTGGTCGTAGACCTGCCTGAGGACCGGCGCCATCTTCTGGCTGACCCGGCCGGCCACGATCATCAGGTCCGCCTGGCGGGGCGAACCGCGGAACACCTCCATGCCGAAGCGGGCCAGGTCGTAGCGGCCGGCTCCGGTGGTCATCATCTCGATCGCGCAGCAGGCGAGGCCGAAGGTGGCCGGGAAGACGGACGACTTACGCACCCAGCCCGCGGCCTGCTCCACGGTGGTCAGCAGGAAGCCGCTCGGCAGCTTTTCTTCGAGTCCCATGTCTTATATGGCCCCTCAGTCCCATTCCAGGCCGCCGCGCCGCCATACGTACGCGTACGCGACGAAGACGGTGAGCACGAAGAGCAGCATCTCCACGAGCCCGAAAACACCCAGGGCGTCGAAGGTGACGGCCCAGGGGTAGAGGAAGACGATCTCGATGTCGAAGACGATGAAGAGCATCGCCGTCAGGTAGTACTTGATGGGGAAGCGCCCGCCGCCGGCCGGCGTGGGGGTCGGCTCGATACCGCACTCGTAGGCTTCGAGTTTGGCGCGGTTGTACCGCTTCGGACCGATCAGCGTGGCCATGACCACGGAGAAGATCGCAAAGCCTGCCCCGAGGGCTCCCAGTACGAGGATGGGCGCATACGCGTTCACCGCTCCTCGCTCCTCTCAGTCGGCACTGACTGCTGGCGGTCGCTGGGCCGCACCTGCCTCGTCCGTCCCACGAACCCCGCCCGTCCCGGCGAAGATCGGGAACATGTGAAGCAGGTCACAAGCCCAACTGGAGGGCATCCTATGCCCGACACTCTGTGATCTGCGACACGGGGTATTGCACCGGCTTTGTGATCTCCACCACCTGACGAAGGATCATGAAGCCGGATGAGGGGTGATCTTCGCACGCGAAGCACCTGAGTGATCACCACTGGTTACATTTTACCTCGTATTTGCAGGTCGGAAGGGGTCTGCACTATCAGATGAAGAGTGTCCGGCGCAAAGTGGCGACCGGCGTCAAGACCTTGATATAGGGCCGCTTTTCACACATCAGAGGGAGCCCGGAACGGGAAGTGGACACGTTCACCCGTTCACAAGCGACGCGTGGTGCCCATGGGGACACCGTGACGCGTGCGACAGATGGGGCCGGCGTGGGCTCGGCGCGCGGACGCACATCGGGGTGGTGACCGTTCCGTGACCTCCGCCACACCCATGAGAGCTTCATGAGAACCGGGCTTGGCCAACGGTCGATTCCGATGGTAGGCGCGGGGCAATTCGGGCGTAACTGCGAAAGAGCATGATCACAGGCATGATCATCTGCGCCCGCTATGTCCGTTACGGCGTCAATAAAGGGCGACACGCCCGGTGTTCGCAGCACCGGTGCCGCAAATGTGGCGCACACCACGTTTCTTGAAGAGTCCGAGGACCCCCTGATACCGGTTGTCCTCATGTCCCACACCGCTCACATACGCAGCCACCGGAAGCCCCGCCGCAGCGCGTCGACCATCGCGATGCGGGCCGGAGTTGCCGGTGGCGTCCTCGGCACCCTGGCAGTCGCCGGTGCGTCCGCCTCCACGGCGAGCGCCGCCGAGCCGGTCACCCAGACCCTCGAACTGCCCACGCTCACCGCCGACCTGGCCAGCCAGGTCGCCCAGTCCGCGGACGCCACGCAGCAGGCCGCCGCGCACTACCAGCTCCTGGCCGAGCGCGACTCCGCCGCCGCGAACGCCGCGAAGCAGGCCAAGACGGACCTCGCTCGGGCCCAGAAGAAGGCCGAGGCCGCGAAGAAGAAGGCCGCCGAGGAGGCCGCCGCCCGCAAGGAGGCCGCCGAGCGCGCCGCGCGCGACAGCGTCCGTCCCACCCTCACCACCCAGTCGGGCTCCGCCGGTTCCGGCGGCAGCGACACCGGCGCCACCACGAGCACCGGCACCTCCACCGGCTCGTCCACCGCGACGGGTTCGGCCGCCGGCATCGTCTCGTTCGTGAAGTCCCAGGTCGGCAAGGCGTACGTCCCCGGCGCCACCGGCCCCTCCGCCTACGACTGCTCCGGCCTGGTGCAGACCGCCTTCAAGCAGGTCAACATCAGCCTGCCGCGTGTCTCCCAGGACCAGTCGGCGGCCGGCACCCAGGTCTCCCTGTCCAACCTCCAGCCGGGCGACATCCTGTACTGGGGCGGTCGCGGCAGCGCGTACCACGTGGCCGTGTACGTCGGCGGCGGTATGTTCGTCGGAGCGCAGAACTCGTCCACGGGCGTCGTGGAGAGGCCGCTGTCGTACGACCCGCCCACCGGGGCCGTCCGGGTGCTCTGAGGCACCGCACAGCGCCGTACGGGGTGAAGGGCCGCAGCCGCTCGGGGGCAGCGGCCCTTCCGGCGCGACCGGTTCGCCCGATTCACCCCGGATGATCACAAAGGTGCGCCCCGAATCCGGGCGCGCCCGCACACGGCTGAGGCCGGCTCAGGAATGAGCCGGCCTCGTCGTCGTTCCGGGGCCCTCGTCGGGCCCCCACGGGTCACGCCTTGGGCGCCACCCGGCTCAGGCCGTTGATGATGCGGTCCATCGCGTCGCCGCCGGTCGGGTCGGTGAGGTTGGCCAGGAGCTTGAGGGTGAACTTCATCAGCATCGGGTGGGTCAGACCGCGCTGCGCGGCGATCTGCATGACCTTCGGGTTGCCGATGAGCTTCACGAAGGCGCGGCCCAGCGTGTAGTAGCCGCCGTAGGTGTCCTTCAGGACGCGCGGGTAGCGCTGGAGGGCCAGTTCGCGCTGGGCGGGCGTGGCACGCGAGTGCGCCTGGACGACGACCTCGGCGGCCAGCGCGCCGGACTCCATCGCGTAGGCGATGCCCTCGCCGTTGAACGGGTTGACCAGGCCGCCCGCGTCGCCGACGAGCAGCAGGCCGCGCGTGTAGTGCGGCTGGCGGTTGAAGGCCATCGGCAGGGCGGCGCCGCGGATGGGGCCGGTCATGTTGTCCGGGGTGTAGCCCCAGTCCTCGGGCATGGAGGCGCACCACGCCTTCAGGATCTCCCGCCAGTCCAGCTCCTTGAAGGCGGCCGAGGTGTTGAGCACGCCGAGGCCGACGTTGGACGTGCCGTCGCCCATGCCGAAGATCCAGCCGTAGCCGGGCAGCAGGCGGTCCTGCGCGCCGCGCCGGTCCCACAGTTCGAGCCAGGACTCCAGGTAGTCGTCGTCGTGCCGGGGCGAGGTGAAGTAGGTGCGCACGGCCACGCCCATCGGGCGGTCCTCGCGGCGGTGCAGGCCCATCGCCAGGGAGAGCCGGGTGGAGTTGCCGTCGGCGGCGACCACGAGCGGCGCGTGGAAGGTGACCTCGCGCTTGTCCTCGCCCAGTTTGGCCGTCACGCCGGTGATGCGGCCGGTGCGGTCGTCCACGACCGGACCCGAGACGTTGCACCGCTCGTAGAGCCGGGCGCCCGCCTTCTGCGCCTGCCGGGCCAGCTGCTCGTCGAAGTCGTCGCGCTTGCGCACGAGTCCGTAGTCCGGGAAGGAGGCCAGGTCGGGCCAGTCGAGCTGGAGCCGGACGCCGCCGCCGATGATGCGCAGGCCCTTGTTGCGCAGCCAGCCCGCCTCCTCGGAGATGTCGATGCCCATCGCGACGAGCTGCTTGACGGCGCGCGGGGTGAGCCCGTCGCCGCAGACCTTCTCGCGCGGGAACGCCGTCTTCTCCAGCAGGAGCACGTCGAGACCGGCCTTGGCGAGGTGGTACGCGGTGGTGGAACCGGCCGGTCCCGCGCCCACGACGATGACGTCCGCGGTGTTCCCGGAGAGGGGATCGGAGAGAGACTCGGTCACGACGGTCACGGCGGGATCTCCCCAGGTTCGAAATCTGCGTGCCGACCGGCACTGGACATGGGCAGTCTATGCAGCGGCACTGATCACCCGGCTGAAGGGCCCGTCCCGTGAACCGAGCACTGCCCGTCGTACGGCTGCGTGTCCCCACCGACGAGGACGCGCACACCTGGCACCGCCTCTTCGACGACCCGGACGTCATGGAGTTCCACGGCGGCCGGTCCGCCGAGCCGTCCGTCTACGAGGAACTGACCGCCCGCCAGCGCCGCCACGACGCCGAACACGGCTTCTGCCTGTGGACGGTCCTCGACGAGTCCGGCCGTCCGGTCGGCTTCACCGGCGCCCAGCCCTGGCCGCACGCCTGGGGCCCGGCGGGCGAGGTCGAGATCGGCTGGCGCCTGGGGCGGGAGCACTGGGGCCGCGGCTACGTCACGGCGGCGGCCCGGCTGACCCTCCGGCGGCTGCGGGCGGCCGGACTGCCGGGCGTGGTCGCCATGGTCGACCGCCGCAACACCCGCTCCATAGCGGTCACCCGGCGCCTGGGCATGCACCACGCCGAGACGTTCTTCACCCCGCAGACCCGGCGCATCGGCCACTGCTACCGGCTGCCGCTGGGCTCCCAGGACCCCTCCTGTGACGCTGAGTAACCGAATATCACGGAAAGACACAAAATCCTTCCGGCCACCGTGTCCGGCGGCTACGCTGCCGGTATCGCTGGGGGGTGACGTCCGTGTACCCGACTCCCAAGTCACCACAAGTGCGCGTGCCGCGCCTGGTCGGCCTGATGGCCGTGGACGCGCACGAGACCGCGCGGGCCCGCGGCCTGCTCCTGGTCGCGCCCGACCGCCCCGACTTCCCGCGCCCCGCCGTCGACCACGTCGTACGCCAGTACCCGCAGCCCGGCGCGGAACTGCCCCGCGACGCGCGGGTGTACGTGTGGTTCGACTTCGGTGCGGGCGAAGGCGGCGGCGGGGTGCGCGAGCCGCGCGTGCCCGAACCCCCGCCGGGCGGCGCGCGCCGCGCCCTGGACGAGCCGGACGGACCGGGCGGACCGTACGGACCGGACGGCTCGGGCGACCCCTGCGCCGTCGCCGGGCTCAGTCCTTGAAACCGCGGTGCAGTGTCACGATCCCGCCGGTGAGGTTGCGCCAGGCCACCTTCGACCAGCCCGCCTCGCGCAGCCGCCCGGCCAGCGCCCTCTGGTCGGGCCAGGCCCGGATCGACTCGGCGAGATAGACGTACGCGCCCGGGCTGGACGACACCGCGCGCGCGACCGGCGGCAGCGCCCGCATCAGGTACTCGGTGTAGAGCGTCCGGAAGGGCGCCCAGGTCGGGTGCGAGAACTCGCAGATCACCACGCGTCCGCCGGGGCGGGTCACGCGGTGCATCTCGCGCAGCGCCGCGTCGAAGTCCTGGACGTTGCGCAGCCCGAAGGAGATCGTCACCGCGTCGAACGTGTCGTCCTTGAACGGCAGCCGGGTCGCGTCCCCCGCGGTGAACGGCATCCAGCTGTGCCGCTGCTTGCCCACCTGGAGCATGCCCAGCGAGAAGTCGCACGGGACGACGTACGCGCCGGCCCGGGTGAAGGGCAGCGAGGAGGTGGCCGTACCGGCGGCGAGGTCCAGGATCTTCTGCGCCGGGCGCGCGTCGACGGCCCGCGCGACCTCCTTGCGCCAGCGCCGGTCCTGTCCCAGGGACAGCACGTCGTTGGTCAGGTCGTACCGTTCCGCCACGTCGTCGAACATCGAGGCGACTTCGTGCGGCTGCTTCTCCAGGGATGCGCGGGTCACCCGGCCATTGTTGCAGCCGCCCGCACGGGACCTACAGCTCGCCCCGCGCGGCGGCCCCCACAAACCGCGAGAACACCTCCGGCGCCACGGCGAGGTGCCCTCCGGCCGGGTTCTTGCTGTCGCGCAGGGCGATGTGGGCGGTGAGGTGCGCGTATTCGACGCAGTTTCCTCCGGTGTCGCTGCTGTAGGAGGACTTACGCCAGGCGGCGCCGTTCAGGGGCGCGCACTCGACGCACTGACCGCCCGTGTTGCCGCTGTACGACGACTTGCGCCAGGTGGCACCGTTCAGGGGCGCGCACTCGACGCAGTTGCCGCCGGTGTTGCCGCTGTAGGAGGACCTACGCCACTGGATGTTCTCCGACTGCTGAGCGGGGGCCATACCGTTCCTCCATCGTCTGCTTGACCGAGTAGATCGGCTACAGCTCGCCCTGCGCCGCCGCTTCCACGAACCGAGCGAAGACTCCCGGCGCGACGGCGAAGTGCCCTCCGGCCGGGTTCTTGCTGTCGCGCAGGGCGATATTGGCGGGGAGATGCGCGTACTCGACGCAGTTTCCTCCGGTGCTGCCGCTGTACGACGACTTGACCCAGGTGGCGCCGTTCAGGGGCGCGCACTCGATGCAGTCACCGCCCGTGTTGCCGCTATAGGAGGACTTACGCCAGGCGGCAGCGCCGAGCGGGGCGCACTCGATGCACTCACCGCCGGTGCTGCCGCTGTAGGAGGACTTACGCCAGCAGATCGTCGACAGCTTCAGGTGCGGACCCATACCGTTCCTCCATCGTCTGCTTGACCAGGTAGATCGGCTACAGCTCGCCCTGCGCCGCCGCTTCCACGAACCGAGCGAAGACTCCCGGCGCGACGGCGAAGTGCCCTCCGGCCGGGTTCTTGCTGTCGCGCAGGGCGATGTGGGCGGTGAGGTGCGCGTACTCGACGCACTGACCGCCCGTGCTGCCGCTGTACGACGACTTGACCCAGGCAGCGGCGCCGAGCGGGGCGCACTCGACGCACTCGCCGCCCGTATTTCCGCTGTAGGAGGACTTACGCCACCGGATGTTCTCCGACTGCTGAGCGGGGGCCATACCGTTCCTCCATCACGCGCTTGATCAGCTTCGCTGACTCCTCCTCAGAGAGGGCAGCGGCCTGCAAGCTAGCGTAACGGCGAGCGGCGTCGCGAATGATTTCCGGGTTGGCGGTCATGTGACCGGAGATGAGGTCCTCGGTGTAGATGATCTCCGGCTCCTTCCGGAAGCGCAGTCCCACGAAGGAGCCTTCCAAACTCGCGTGCGCGCCAGCCGAGCAGGACAGCACCTGGATCTGCACCCAGGGGCGCTCGCCGTAGTCCAGCAACTGCTGTAGCTGAGCGCGCATCACCTCGGAGCTGCCCATCGGCCGCTGGAGTACAGCCTCGTCCAGGATCACTAGCGCTAGCGGTGGTTCGGCCGTGTCCAGGATTCGTTGGCGTTCAAGACGTGCGGCGACGAGTTCGTCGATCTTCGCCACATTGCCCATCTCCAGCACCGCGCGTGCATACTCAGGGGTCTGAAGCAGTCCGTCGACCAGTTGCGCCTGGAACGACGAGATGTACGTCGCCTTCGCCTCCATCTCCGCGAACGGCTGGAACCAGTTCGGCAGTTGGCTGCGCAGCACCAACCCCACCAGCCGTGAGAAGAAGCCCTCCGTGTTGAACGCGGCGTCCACCCGTGCCGAGAAGTCCCGTGTCGGCACCTTCAGGGCTGTTTCGACCTGGCCTACCAGCGAGCCCGTGCAGAAGATCGACTCGCCGAGTTCGTTCAGGGTCATCTTCGCCGCCTCGCGCAGGCGGCGCAGCTCGGCGCCGTAGTAGTCCAACGGCGAAGCGCTGGGGTCCAGTTGTTTGACGTTCGCCATGCGGCATCCGCTCCTCTCGCTCCGTTGCCGAGAGTAAGCGCGCTGTCGCTGATCCGTAGGGTCAACAACCGAAATCGTATTTATGCCCGCCGGTGGACGAGACGGCCGCCCACGACGGTCGCCAGGCAGTCCCCGTCCGCCCCGAGGACGGCGAAGTCCGCACGGGCGCCCGGAGCCAGGGCCGGGGCGGCGGAGCCGACGAGGACCCCGGACCGCTGCACCGCCGTCCGTACCGGCGCCCGCGTGAACGGTCCCGCCACCGCCGTCACCCCGCGCGTCAGCATCCGCTGGAGCCCGCGCCGGGCGCTCGCGCCCCAGCGGGTGTCGGGCATGCCGTCGGGGCCCACGGGCAGCGGCTCGGTGCCCAGTTCGTCCGCCTCGCGCGGGTCGGGCCAGTACAGCGTCTCCAGGAGGCGCACCGCGTCCGGTTCGTACCGGCCGGGGACGGGCGTCCCGGCCCACTCGCGGACGCGGGCCCGCTCACCGTACGCGGCGCGCAGCTCCTCGTAGGGGCCGAGGGCCGCGATCCGGGCGCCGTCGACCGCGACGCAGCGGGAGGCGTCCGCCAGCGAGCGGTGGAGGGTGAGCATCAGTCGGCGGCGAGCAGCTTCAGCTCCGGGTGGGCGGTGCCGCCCGCGAGGGCCGTGGAGGAGATGTGGGACATCACGCGGTCGTCGACCGGATCGTTCGCCGGGTCGTCGTGCACGACCAGGTGCTCGTAGGTCGTCGCGCGCTGGGCGGGCACGCGGCCGGCCCGGCGGATCAGCTCGATGATCTCCATGCGGTTGGAGCGGTGCTTGGCACCGGCGGAGGAGACGACGTTCTCCTCCAGCATGATCGAGCCGAGGTCGTCGGCGCCGTAGTGCAGGGTGAGCTGGCCGACGTCCTTGCCGGTGGTCAGCCAGGAGCCCTGGATGTGCCTGACGTTGTCGAGGAACAGCCGGGCGATGGCGATCATCCGCAGGTACTCGAAGAGCGTGGCCTGCGTACGGCCCTTCAGGTGGTTGTTCTCGGGCTGGTAGGTGTACGGGATGAAGGCGCGGAAGCCGCCGGTGCGGTCCTGCACGTCCCGGATCATCCGCAGGTGCTCGATGCGCTCGGCGTTGGTCTCGCCGGTGCCCATCAGCATGGTGGAGGTGGACTCCACGCCCAGGCGGTGCGCGGTCTCCATGATCTCCAGCCAGCGCTCGCCGGACTCCTTGAGCGGTGCGATGGCCTTGCGGGGGCGCTCGGGGAGCAGTTCGGCGCCGGCGCCCGCGAAGGAGTCGAGACCGGCCGCGTGGATGCGGGTGATCGCCTCCTCCACGGAGACCTTGCTGATGCGGGCCATGTGCTCGACCTCGCTCGCCCCCAGGCTGTGGATGACGAGCTGCGGGAACTCCCGCTTGATGGCCGCGAAGTGCTTCTCGTAGTACTCGACGCCGTAGTCCGGGTGGTGGCCGCCCTGGAACATGATCTGCGTGCCGCCCAGCTCGACGGTCTCCGCGCAGCGGCGCAGGATGTCGTCGAGGTCGCGGGTCCAGCCTTTGGCGGTGTCCTTGGGGGCCGCGTAGAAGGCGCAGAACTTGCACGCCGTGACGCACACGTTCGTGTAGTTGATGTTCCGCTCGATGATGTACGTCGCGATGTGCTCCGTACCGGCGTACTTGCGGCGTCGCACGGCGTCGGCGGCGGAGCCCAGCGCGTGCAGCGGCGCGTCCCGGTAGAGGGAGAGCGCTTCCTCCGGGGTGATCCGTCCGCCCGCGGCGGCACGGTCGAGGACGGACTGAAGGTCGGCCTTCTCGGTCACCGGCGTCCCTTTCGCAGAGGAGCTGAGGAGCTTGAGGATTCGTGAGGATTGTGGATCGGACGGACCGAAACAGCCTACGCCAGCGCCGTCCGCGGGCCGACGCCAGCCCGTACGGCCGCCCGGTCAGCTCACCCGTTCCAGACGTGCCTTGGGGTTGCCCGCCTTCGGGTCGACGGACTGGAAGCGCAGCGCGTCGGTGCCGTCCGGGCTCAGGCGGACCTCGTGGGCGTCGGGGACGCAGTGGGAGGGGTTGTCGGCCTTGCCGCGGCCGGTGGCCACGAGTTCCTCGGCGGTGGCCGACTTCAGGGTGAGCACGTCGACGCAGCCGCCGCCGAGGGGATCGGACTGGGTGACCGAACCGATCACCTTCGCGGAACCGGCCCGCTGGATCACGACCGTGAAGGTGCCGCCGGGCAGGTCCTGGCCGAGGGCGCTGACCGTGCCGGTGCCGCGCCAGGTGCCGACGTAGACCTCGGGCACGGCGCCGGAGGCGGGCGCGGGCGTGGACGCGGCCGAGCGCCCGGGGGACGGCGTGCCGGCGCTGTCGCCCTTGTGCCCGCCGCGGAACTGGTCCAGCAGCAGTACGCCGGTGGTCGTCGTCGCCACGGCCAGCGCCCCGGCGACCGCCAGCACCACACTGCAACTCAGCTTCCGGCCTCGGCCGCCGCTGCCGGGTCCCGTCCCGGCCGCCACGCTGACGGAGAACCGGCCGGGCCCGGCCGGTCCGTCCGGCTTCCCGCCGTCCGGGGGCGGCGGGGCGCCGTCGCGGGGCGCGGGGACCTGCGGCAGCGGGGGGACGGAGCGTGACGCGCCCGGGGTGCCCGGCATCACGGGCGGCGGGCCGAACGCGCCGGTGACGGCCGGGGGTTCGGGGACGGAGGGCGCGGGTGCGGGCGGCGCGGTGGCCGTTCCGGACGCGGGGCCCTCGGCCGGGTGCGCGGACGCCGTGAAGGCGATCGGGCCCGAGGGCCGGTCCGGGGCGGGCTCCAGGTTCAGCAGGTGTACGGCGCCGCGGCTGACCTGTTCGACCAGGGCGCCGGGGAGCCAGCCCCCGGCGACGAGGCGGGCCGCGCCCTCGGGGGCGAGGCGGCGGGCGACCTCGCCGGGCGCGGGCCGGGCGGCGGGGTCCTTGGCGAGGCAGGCGCGGGCCAGCGCGCGCAGGTCCGCGTCGGCCAGGGCGTCCAGCTCGGGTTCCTCGTGGACGACCTTGTAGAGCAGCGCCGCCGAGGAGTCCCCCGGGAACGGGGACGCGCCCATCGCGCCGTACGCGAGGACCGCGCCCAGCGAGAAGACGTCCGCCGCGCCGGTGACGGCCTTGCCGAGGATCTGCTCGGGCGCCATGTAGCCGGGCGAGCCGATGGAGACGCCGGTGGAGGTCAGGGAGGCGGTGCCGTCGGTGGCGCGGGCGATGCCGAAGTCGATCAGCACCGGGCCGTCGAGGGTGAGCAGCACGTTGGACGGCTTGACGTCCCGGTGCACCAGGCCCAGGTCGTGCACCGCGGCCAGCGCCTCCGCCAGGCCCGCGGCCAGCACCCGCGCGGTGTGCGCGGGCAGCGGGCCGCCGTGCGCGACGGCGGCGGCCAGGGAGGGTCCGGCCGCGTAGGCGGTGGCCACCCAGGGCACGGCCGCCTCGGGGTCGGCGTCCAGGACGGGCGCGGTCCAGGCACCGCCGACCCGGCGCGCGGCGGAGACCTCGCGCCGGAAGCGGGCGCGGAACTCCTCGTCGAGCGCGAAGTGCGGGTGCACGATCTTCACCGCGACCGTGCGGCCGCCGGGACTGCGGCCCAGATAGACGCGGCCCATGCCGCCGGAGCCCAGCCGGCCGAGCAGCCGGTAGGGCCCCACGGCAGCGGGCTCGTCGTGTGCGAGCGGCTGCATGGCGGTCCCCTCCCCCGTGTCCCCCGTGTGCCCGTGCGCCGGATTCCGGATCCCGGCCCTGGCGGCAGCGTAGTGCCGGGGGGCGGGTCGCGGGGCGGGGCGCCGGGGCCCTCGGGAGGGCGGGGCGGGCGGGGCCGGTCGTCAGAGGTCCAGCAGGTCGACCTTCACGTCCGCGGGGAAGCCCGTCGTGGGGCCGACCCGGCGGGCGAACTCCTCGACCGCCTTGAGCTGCGGGGCGCCGAAGCTGAAGTCGAGGGTGGTGAAGTAGCTCTCCAGGACCGGCTCGTCGAAGGACTCCCAGCGGGCCGCCTGCTCGGCGACCTTGTGGACCTCCTCCAGGGAGAGGTCGCGGGAGGCGAGGAACGCCTCGTGCACCTTGCGGGTGATGCGCGGCTCGCGCTCGGCGTAGTCGCGGCGCGCGGCCCAGACGGCGAAGACGAACGGCAGGCCCGTCCACTCCTTCCACAGCTGGCCGAGGTCGTGCACGTCGAGGCCGTAGCGGGGGCCGTCGTGGAGGTTGGCGCGCAGCGCCGCGTCGCCGATGAGGACCGCCGCGTCCGCCTCCTGCATCATCAGGCTCAGGTCGGGCGGGCAGGTGTAGTAGTCCGGGCTCACCCCGTACCGCTCGGCCAGGAGCAGCTGGGCCAGGCGCACCGAGGTGCGGGAGGTCGAACCGAGGGCAACCCGGGCGCCGTCGAGCCGGTCGAGCGGGACCTGCGAGACGATCACGCAGGACATCACCGGGCCGTCGCAGCCCACGGCGATGTCGGGAAAGGCCAGCAGATCGTCCGCGTTCTTGAGGAACTCCACGAGGGTGACCGGGGCGATGTCCAGCTCGCCGCGGACGAGCTGCTCGCTGAGCTTGTCCGGGGTGTCCTTGCGGAGATCGAAATCGAGGAGCGTGCCCGTTCTCGCGAGCCCCCAGTACAGGGGCAGGCAGTTGAGGAACTGGATGTGGCCGACACGCGGCCGGGTGCGAGAATTGTCCACATCGCGAGACTAGACCCTGGTCGCCGGGGCGCTGCCGCCACCCCCTCGGCCGCCGGGGCGCGGGGCCCCGCTCGGGGGGCGGATCACCCGGTCGGCCCTGCCGTCACCTGCCGTCCACCGACCGTTTGCGTCCGTTTGTGTCAACCTCTGACCAGAGCTTTCAAACATCCGGGTGACGTGATCTTGGCCTCTATTGCGTTCGGGGGCCCGCATGCTAGGCTCGCCACCAAGTTGCAGTTTTGGTTTCCCTTGCAGTACAGAGCCTGCGGAGCATGTAACCGCGGGCTCTGGTCGTTTTCAGACGTATGCAGTTGTGCGGCGATATCGTTTTCACATTTGCAGGTTCTGGAGCAGGGCGACCCTTTGAGCCCAAGGAGGGCTTATGGCTACCGGAACCGTGAAGTGGTTCAACGCCGAAAAGGGCTTTGGCTTCATTGCCCAGGAAGGCGGCGGCCCCGACGTCTTCGTTCACTACTCCGCGATCAACGCCACCGGTTTCCGCTCTCTCGAAGAGAACCAGCAGGTGTCCTTCGACGTCACCCAGGGCCCGAAGGGCCCGCAGGCGGAGAACGTCACCCCGGTCTGAGCGTCGCGCGCGCAGTAACCGTTCTGATTGCAGTACCCAAGGAGCCCCACGCCATCCGGCGACGGGGCTCCTGCCCTTTTCCGCCCTTTTCCGCCCCGGCGCCCTCCGCCTCGGGGCGGGTCGGCACCCACCGCACCCCGCCTCGGGTCCGGATCCCCGCGAGGTGGGGCGGGTTGCCGCCCTGGGCCCCGCAAAGATCGTCGTACGCGGACAGGGCCCAGTCAATCCTGGGAATGTCTGCCCATCTCCAAGCAATTGCTTGGGTGTTGCCGGCCGCTGGGCTAGCTTGTCCGCGTGACTCTCGATGATCTGCGGGTGTTCGTCGCCGTGTGCCGGGCGGGCAACCTCAGCGCCGTGGCCCGCGACCTCGGCTGCACCCAGTCGGCGGTGAGCCAGCACGTCAAACGGCTGGAGCGGGAGGCCGGCGTCAGCCTGCTGGAACGCCAGCCGCGCGGGGTCGCGCCCACCGAGGCCGGACGCATCCTGCGGACGGCCGCCGCCGAGTCGCTGGCCGGTCTCGACGGCGCGCTGCGGCGGCTGCGGGATCTCACCGAGGGGGAGACCGGCTCGGTGCGGATCGCGACCGGCGCGACGACCGTACGGCACTTCATGGCGGACGCGGTCGTCGCCTTCCGCCGCCGGTATCCCAAGGTCAACCTGGAGTTCTTCACGGAGAGTTCGAGCCGGGGCTGCTTCGACGCGCTCGGCGGCGGCGAGCTGGACCTCGCCTGGGTCACGCTGGGCGCGCCGGTGCGCGGCATCGAGCAGCGCGGTGTCCTCGACCTGCCGTGGGTGCTCGCGCTGCGCGCCGAGGACCCGCTGGCGGCCCGTACGTCCGTGGACGCGGCCGAGCTGCGGGAGCTGCGGCTGATCCGGCTCCCGCCGAACTCCACCTCCGCCGCCCACCTCGACGCCGCCTGCGCCGAGCTGGGCGTCCGCTTCGGCTCCGACACCAGCGTCGCCGACTGGGACACCGCCTTCCTCCTCGCCGAGCTGGGCGTGGGCCGCGCGGTCGTCCCCGCCCTCCCCGGCCACACCACCCCCTCCAGCCCCCTCCGCCTCATCCCCGTCCCCGCCCTGCGCCCCCTCACCGTCGGCTGGGCGGTCCGCCGCTGGGACGCCCTGTCCCCGCTGGCCCGCGCTTTCGCGGAGACGGTGATGGAGTGCTGCCGCGGGCTGGAGGGGGTGCCGGGGGCGGCGGGGGCGGTGGGGCTGAGTGCGGGGTTGCCGGGGGCGGCTGGGCCGGGCGCGGAAGTCTTGAGCGCGGGGGTGTCAGGGGCGGGGGTGTCAGGAGCGGGGCTGTCCGGTTCGGGGGTGTCCGGCTCGGGGCCGGATCCGGTGCCGCGCAGGCCGAGTGGGCCGCCGCGGCCGTTCGCGCCTCCGGCGCCGTCCGTGCCGCCGGTGCCCGCCGTACCGCCTGAGTCTTCGGCGGTCCCGGACACGCCGGAGGATTCCTACGGTCCGGGCGTTCCGGAGGCTCCGCACGCCCCCCAAGCCCCACACGCCCCGCAGGCCCCACACGCCCCGGATGCCCTGCACACCTCGCCCGGCCCGGAGGTCCCGGACGGTGTGGGCTCCGCGGACGCCGCCCCGGCCCCGTAACCCCGCCGCTCAGCTCCCGTACCACGCCTCCGCCTCGTGGGAGAAGTCGCGCAGGACCGCCCGGCGGCAGTGGCTCGGCTCAAGTGGCCCCGCTCGGGCGGCTGCCCGGGGCTCAGGCGCGTTCCAGGATCGCCGTCACGCCCTGGCCGCCGGCCGCGCAGACGGAGATCAGGCCGCGGGCGGGGCCCTCGCGCTCGGCGAGCAGGCGGGCCAGGGTCGCCACGATGCGGGCGCCGGTGGCGGCGAAGGGGTGCCCGGTGGCGAGGGAGGACCCGGCGACGTTGAGGCGGTCGCGGTCGACCGGGACCAGCCCGCGCTTCTCCCAGGCGGCCAGGGTGGCCAGCACCTGGGAGGCGAACGCCTCGTGGATCTCGACCAGGTCGAAGTCCTCGATGCCGAGCCCGGCGCGCTCCAGCATGCGCGGGACGGCGTACGCCGGTGCCATCAGCAGCCCGTCCTCGCCCTCGGCGACATCACCGCGTACGAAGTCGACGGCGGCCGTCTCGTACGCCGTCAGATAGGCGAGGGGTTCCAGGCCACGGGCGCGCGCCCACTCCTCGGACGCCAGCAGGACCGTGGCCGCGCCGTCCGTCAGGGGCGTGGAGTTGCCCGCGGTCATCGTCGCGCCGGGCCGGTCCAGGCCGAACACCGGCTTGAGCGCGGCGAGTTTCTCCACCGTGGAGCCGGGACGCAGGTTCTGGTCGCGCTCCAGGCCGCGGAAGGGGACCACGAGGTCCTGGAAGAAGCCCCGGTCGTAGGCGGCGGCGAGCCGCTGGTGGCTGGCTGCCGCCAGCGCGTCCTGCGCCTCGCGGCCGATGCCCCAGGCGCGGGCGGTCACGGCGGCGTGCTCGCCCATGGACAGGCCGGTGCGCGGCTCGGCGTTGCGCGGGATGTCGGGCACCAGGTGGCGGGGCCGGATCCCGGCGAGGGCCTTGAGCCGGGCGGCGGTCGTCCGGGCGCGGCGGGCGGCGAGCAGGATGCGGCGCAGCTCGTCGTTGACGCCCAGCGGCGCGTCGCTCGCGGTGTCCGCGCCGCCCGCGACCGCCGACTCGGTCTGGCCCAGCGCGATCTTGTTGGCGGCGGCGATCACCGCCTGGAGACCGGTGCCGCACGCCTGCTGGATGTCGTAGGCGGGGGTGCGCGCGTCCAGCCGCGAGCCGAGGACGGTCTCGCGGGCCAGGTTGAAGTCGCGGCTGTGCTTGAGGACCGCCCCGGCCACGAACTCGCCCACCGCGCCCGGTTCCTGGAGTCCGTACCGCTCGACGAGGCCGTCCAGCGCGGCGGTCAGCATCTCCTGGTCACCGGCGGTGGCGTACGGGCCGTCGGAGCGGGCGAAGGGGATGCGCGCACCGCCGACGACCGCCACCCGCCGGATGCCGCGCGACTCGGTCCGAAGAGGACTCATCTCGACCTTCTCCTCACCCGTGACGTAGCATTACCCCCGGTAACCTTACTCCACAGTAAGCACTTGCGACCCGTGGGAGACGGCACATGGCCGACCGTTATCTGCGCTTCACCGGCACCGCGCCCGGCCGCTTCCTGACCCGGCGCCTGGGACTGCCCCGGCCCGCGCCGCTGCGCCGCTGGTCAGCCGGGCGCCCCGCGCTCGACGGCCCGCTGCTGCACCTGACGGCCGGGAAGTCCGCGCTCGGTCCCGGCCCGGTGCTCGCCCGCACCGGCCTGCCCCTCGGCGCCCCCGGCGACCGCGATCCGGCGGCCGTGGTCCTGGACGCGACCGGCGTCCAAGACGTCGACGGGCTCGGCGCGGTGCACGCCGCCCTCCACCCGGTGGTGCGCACGCTCGCCACGAGCGGGCGCGTGGTCGTGCTCGGCGCCCCGCTCGACCCGGACGACCACCACCAGGCCGCCGCCCAGCAGGCGCTGGAGGGCTTCACCCGCTCGCTCGGCAAGGAGATCGGCCGGGGCCGCACCGTCAACCTCGTCCGGCTCACCGACGCCGAAGCCGCCGGGACCACCCTGGACTTCCTGCTCTCCCCCAGGTCGGCGTACGTCAGCGGCCAGGTGGTCCACGTCGCCGGGCCGGACGCGGGCCGCCCCCGCGACGAGCGGACCGCCGGTGCCCCGGGGCAGCCGCTCGCCGGGCGCACCGCCCTCGTCACCGGCGGCGCGCGCGGCATCGGCGCGGCCGTGGCCGAGACCCTCGCCCGGGACGGCGCCGAGGTCGTCGTCCTGGACGTCCCGGCCGCCGAGGCCGACGCCCGCGCGGTCGCCGGCCGCCTCGGCGGCACCGCCCTCGCCCTGGACATCACCGCCGCCGACGCGGGCGAGCGGATCGCCGCCGCGCTGCCCGACGGCCTCGACATACTGATCCACAACGCGGGCATCACCCGCGACCGGCGCCTGGTCAACATGTCCGCCGCACGCTGGGGCCAGGTCCTGGACGTCAACCTGGCGAGTGTGCTGCGCACCACCGACACGCTGCTCGCGGCCGGCGCCCTGCGCCCCGGCGGCCGGATCGTGGCCACCGCCTCCATCGCGGGCCTGGCCGGGAACGCGGGCCAGACCAACTACGGCGCCTCCAAGGCGGGCGTCGCCGGACTGGTCCGCGCCCTCGCACCGCACGCGCGCGAGCGGCACGGGGTCACGGTGAACGCGGTCGCGCCCGGCTTCATCGAGACGAAGATGACCGCCGCCGTCCCGCTGCTCATCCGCGAGGCGGGCCGCCGGATGAACTCCCTCGCCCAGGGCGGTCTGCCCGTCGACGTCGCCGAGACCACCGCCTGGCTCGCCCACCCGGGCTCCGGCGCGGTCAACGGCCAGGTCGTCCGCGTGTGCGGGCAGAGCCTGCTGGGGGCGTGACGCCGCCATGGCCCGCACCGCACCGGACGCACGCCCCGCCGTCCTCCTCACCCGCTCCCCCGCCCTCGGCCCGCTGCTCGCGCGCGGCGCGCTGCGCTCCCCCTTCCGGCGTCCCCGGCCCGACGCGCCCGTGCCGCACACCCGGCTCGTGCTGCCGTCCACCCGCGTCGACCTGGCCCGGCTGGCGGCCTACGAGCGGGTGTGCGGCTTCCCGACCGGCGCGGACGCGCTGCCGCTCACCTATCCGCACGTCCTCGGCTTCCCGCTCGCGATGCGCCTGATGAGCGGCGGCGGCTTCCCGCTGCCGCTGCTCGGTCTTGTCCACACCTCGATCGCCCTCACCCGGCGCACCGCCCTGCGCGCCACCGAGGCGTACGAACTCTCCGTGCACATCGCGGGCCTGAGGCCCCATCGGCGCGGCACCGAGGCCGTCGTCGTGACCGGGCTGCGCGCCGCCGGAGAGACGGTCTGGGAGTCCACCAGCACCTATCTGGCCCGCCACCGCACGGCCGGGACCACCGGCGGGCCCGGCCGGCCCGCGCCGGAGGCGGCCCCGCCGCCCGCCGCGGCCGAGTGGCGGCTGCCCGCCGATCTCGGACGGCGCTACGGCGCCGCCTCCGGCGACCGCAACCCGATCCATCTGCACCCGCTCACCGCCCGCCTGTTCGGCTTCCCCCGGCCCATCGCCCACGGCATGTGGACCGTGGCGCGCTGCCTGGCCGCCCACGGGGTCCCCGAGGCCGTCTCGGTCCGGGCCGCGTTCAAGGCGCCGGTGCTCCTGCCGGGCACGGTGGTGTACGCGGCCGACGACCGGGGCCGCTTCGCGCTGCGCGCGCCGGGCGAGGCAGCGGACGGGGCGGCGGACCGGGCGGCGGGGCGGGTGCATCTGGAGGGCGAGGTGGCGGCGCCGGGCGGCTGAGCACTGCCCCGCGCCCGTGGGAGCCCGCGTCAGGACCCCGGCGCGGGCGGGGTCCAGGGGCGGCCCTCCATGAGGTCGCCGAGGCCCGCCCAGGCGAAGTTCATCAGGGTGGTGGCGGCCTGCCGGGCCGTGACACCCGGGGTGGTGTTGGCCCAGTCGGCGAGCGACTCGGCGGCGCCGACCAGGGCCTCGGCGAGTCCGGCGGCCTCGTGCTCGGGCAGCCGGCCGGGGCCGCCATCCGCCTCCCCGGCACAGGCGGCGGCGTGTGCCGCCTCGGTGATCAGCTGCCGCACGAAGGTGACGATCTCCCGGCGCATCGCGGCGGTCTCGGCGGCGAACGGCTCGCCGTGGGTACGCGCCTGGAGGTGCAGCACCGCCCAGCCGTCCGGGTGCCGCGCGGTGTGCGTGAAGAAGGCCCGCAGCCCCTCCCAGAGCTGCCGGTCGGCGGGCAGCCCGGGGCGGGCCCCGGCCCGGACGGCGGCGGTCAGCGCGGCGGCCTCGCGCCGGATGCAGGCGCTGAAGAGGTCGTCCTTGGAGTTCAGATACAGATAGACCAACGGTTTGGAGACGCCCGCCAGTTCGGCGATCTCGTCCATGGAGGCGGCCCGGTAGCCGCGCCGGCCGAAGATGCGCACGGCGGCGTCTAGCATCTGCTGTTCACGAACCGCGCGCGGCATCCGCTTGGTCTTCACGGCACCCATGGCGGCAAGCCTACGGTTCACCCGGCCGCCCGCCGACCCGCCGACCGGGCGGGAACCCGGCGCGCAGGCGGGCCCGGAGGGTCAGGACGCCTTGGAGGTGCCCCGCGCCTCTTCCCCGGCCAGTTCCTCTTCGAGCGCGCTGGCCTGCATGTTCGCCTTCATGCGGTCGACGCGCGCGGCGACCTGCTCGGAGGCCCGGTCACGCTCCTTGCGCAGCACGACGAAGCTGATCGGCGCCGAGAGGACCAGGGCGAGAAGAGGGATCCACAGGCCGTTGGAGCCGTTGCGGCCGCTCGGCACGATGCCGACGTACACGAGACCCCAGGCGACCACGAGGCAGCCCGCGAAGATACCGAGGCGCATCAGCGTGTAGCGGAGCATCCCAAACCACTCTTCCGTTCCGAACAAGGCCAAAGGGCACCGTCCAGTGAAGCACGCTGGGGGCCCGTTCCCGCAGGCGGGTCACGCGGGCGCACGAAGCCTCAGGTCAGCGGCATGAGCATGATCACTTCATCGCGGTCGTCGTCCGGCGCGACCCGGGTGGCACCGGGGATCCGGCCGACCTCCTTGTAGCCGCAGGAGGCGTAGAACCGCTCCAGCCCCTGGCCGCCCCGGCAGCTGAGCCGGAGCGCCTCGATGCCCCCGATGCCGCGGGCCGCGTCCGCCGCCGCGGCGAGCAGCTCGCGGCCGTAGCCCTTGCCCTGGTGGCGGGGGTGGACCATCACCGTGTAGAGCCACAGCCAGTGGGCGGAGAGGGCGTCCCGGTTGAGGGTCAGGAACGCCGTCGCGGCGACCCGGCCCGTCTCGTCGTGCCCCACCAGCAGCCGGGACCGGCCCTCGGCCATCGCCACGAACTGCTTCACCAGCTCCGGCCGGATCGCCTCCCGCGAGGCCGGCGCCACGAAGCCGACCGCGCCGCCCGCGTCCGTGACGTCCGCCCAGAGGTCGAGGATGCCGTCGCGCAGGGCGCGGTCGACGGAGGGATCAAGAGTGAAGGTAAGAGGCATAGCGCAACACTACCTATTACCATCCGGGGAAGGGAAGGCCGTCGACTCAGCGGCCCAGGGCACCGGCCGCGACCCCCAGATCCGACACAAGACCCTGGTAGGCGGCCTCCCGGTCGTCCGCGCGCAGCACCGCCGAGGGGTGCACCGTGGGCACCAGGCGCTCGGGGCGTCCATGGATCTCGTGTTCGAGGAGGGTGCCGCGCACCTGGGTCACCCGGAAGGAGGAGCCGAGCAGGGCCTTGCCCGCGGTCGCGCCCAGCACCACGATCAGCTCGGGCTCCACGAGCGCCAGCTCAGTCGCCAGCCAGGGGCCGCAGGCGGTCATCTCGCGCAGGCTCGGCGCCTTGTGGATCCGCCGCTTGCCCGGCCCGGACCGGCTGAACTTGAAATGCTTCACCGCGTTGGTGACGTACGCCTCGCCGGGATCGATGCCCGCCTCGGCCAGCGCCCGGTCCAGCAGCTTCCCGGCCGGTCCGACGAACGGCACGCCCCGCCGGTCCTCCTGGTCACCGGGCTGCTCGCCCACGAGCATCACCCGGGCGTGCGCCGCTCCCGCCCCGAACACGGTCCGGGTGGCGTCCCGGTGCAGCGGGCAGCCCCGGCAGCGCGCCGCGGCCTCGCGCAGCGCGGCCAGATCCGCGTGGGCCGGGACGAAGGGCGCGGCGGAGTAGGCGTCCTCGGGCGTCTTCACCGCGCCGTCCGACCCTGGGTGAGTCCTCTGGGTTCTCCGCGTTCTCTGGGGCCTCGCGCCAGCCATGCCGGACGGGTACCCGCCCGGCATCCGGCCTCACCGCTCGCGGGCGGTCACACCCGCATGGGCTGCGGCGACTCGCGGCGCCCGGCGTCCGGGCCGTCGTACTCGCGGATGATCTCGTAGCGCGTGTTGCGCTCGACCGGGCGGAAGCCCGCGTCGCGGATCAGCTCCAGCAGGTCGTCGCGGGTCAGCTTGTTCGGTGTGCCGAAGTTGTCCGCGTCGTGTGTGATCTTGTACTCGACGACCGAGCCGTCCATGTCGTCCGCGCCGTGCTGGAGGGCGAGCTGGGCGGTCTGCACCCCGTGCATCACCCAGAACACCTTCACGTGCGGCACGTTGTCGAACAGCAGCCGGGAGACGGCGAACGTCTTCAGCGCCTCGGCACCGGTCGCCATCGTGGTCCGCGCCTGGAGGCGGTTGCGGACCTTGCCGTCCTTCATGTCCACGAAGTCGTGCTGGTAGCGCAGCGGGATGAAGACCTGGAAACCGCCGGTCTCGTCCTGGAGCTCGCGCAGCCGCAGCACGTGGTCCACCCGGTGGCGGGGCTCCTCGATGTGCCCGTAGAGCATGGTGCACGGGGTCTTCAGACCCTTCTCGTGCGCCAGCCGGTGGATACGGGACCAGTCCTCCCAGTGGGTGCGGTGGTCCACGATGTGCTGCCGGACCTCCCAGTCGAAGATCTCCGCGCCGCCGCCGGTCAGCGACTCCAGACCGGCGTCGATCAGCTCGTCCAGGATCTCGCTCGCGCTCAGCCCGGAGATCGTCTCGAAGTGGTGGATCTCGGTGGCCGTGAACGCCTTCAGCGACACCCCGGGCAGCGCCGCCTTCAGCTCGCGCAGCGAACGCGGGTAGTAGCGCCACGGCAGGTTCGGGTGCAGTCCGTTGACGATGTGCAGCTCGGTGAGGTTCTCCGCCTCCATGCCCTGGGCGAGCTTGACGGCCTCCTCGATGCGCATCGTGTACGCGTCCTTCTCGCCCGGCTTGCGCTGGAAGGAGCAGTAGGCGCAGGACGCGGTGCACACGTTCGTCATGTTGAGGTGGCGGTTGACGTTGAAGTGGACGACGTCGCCGTTCTTCCGCGTCCGCACCTCGTGCGCGAGCCCGCCGAGCCAGGCCAGGTCGTCCGACTCGTACAGCGCGATGCCGTCCTCGCGGGTCAGCCGCTCGCCGGAGCGGACCTTCTCCTCCAGCTCGCGCTTGAGCCCGACGTCCATACCCATACCTCTGCTACCTCTTCCTCTTCTTCCTCCACCGACTCCTGCACACCGTACGCCCGGACCGGACGCCCCGGCCGTCAGACCTCCTCGGGCAGCTCTCCCACCCGGTTCTCCCACTTCGTGGACAGCACGATGGTCGTACGGGTCCGGGAGACGCCCTTGGTGCCGGACAGCCGGCGGATGATCCTCTCCAGTCCGTCGACGTCCGTGGCGCGCACCTTGAGCATGAAGGAGTCGTCACCGGCGATGAACCAGCAGTCCTCGATCTCGGGCAGGTCCTTCAGCCGCTGCGCCACGTCCTCGTGGTCGGCCGCGTCCGAGAGGGAGATGCCGATCAGGGCGGTCACGCCGAGGCCGAGCGAGGCGGAGTCCACCGTCGCCCGGTAGCCGGTGATGACCCCGGCCGCCTCCAGCCGGTTGATGCGGTCGGTGACGCTCGGTCCCGACAGGCCGACGAGGCGCCCCAGCTCGGCGTAGGAGGCCCGGCCGTTCTCCCTCAGGGCCTGGATGAGCTGCCTGTCCACCGCGTCCATGCGATCGAAGCCTTCCGCTGAAAGAAGTTCCTGAAGTCCCAGTGATGCTGTTCTCAAGTGGTACGGGTACTGCTGCTAACGCCGGGCACCGCCGCCCAGTTCGCCCTCCCAGCGGCGGTAGAGCCGGTGCGGCACGCCCACCGCGTCGAGAGCGCGGCCGGCGACGAAGTCCACCAGGTGCTGGATGTGGGTCGCACCGGCGTAGAAGGCGGGCGAGGCGGGCAGGACGGTGGCGCCCGCGTCGTCCAGGGCGACGAGCTGCCGCAGCGTCGGGCCGTTCAGCGGGGTCTCCCTGACGGCCACCACCAGCGGCCTGCGCTCCTTGAGGGTCACGCTCGCCGCCCGCTGGAGCAGGTCCTTCGACAGACCGAGCGCGACCCCGGCCACGCACGCCGTCGAGGCCGGCACGATCAGCATCCCCCGCGCGGGGTACGACCCCGAGGACGGCCCGGCCGCCAGGTCACCGGCGCTCCAGTGCCGCACGTCCGCGAGGTCCGCCCCGAACGTGCCGGGCTTCCCGTCCGCCCCCAGCGCCAGCCACTCCCCCAGATCCTCCCGCCAGTGCGCGTCCCGGAAGGAGATGCCCGTCTCGTCGAGCAGGGTGAGCCGCGAGGCCCGGCTGACCACCAGGTCGACACTCTCCCCGGCGTCGATCAGCCCGCGCAGCACAGCAGCCGCGTACGGCGTACCGGACGCGCCGGAAACCCCCACGATCCAAGGCTCGCGCCGCGTTTTCCCTGCGTTCACATATCGAGCCTACCGGCGGGGGCTACGGGGGGTCGCACCAGGAGGGCGGGGCGACGGGCAGGCCACCCGCGGCGTCGAGCCTCGACCGGCCCCTGCCCGGGAGACCGACGGAACACCACCCCAACAGTGCCGCACCCCACGGCCAGGGCCGCGCGGTCACCCCTCGGTCAGCAGACGGTAGTTCGAGTCATCGAGATCACCCATTGCGGCCCACAGCACCATCTTCTCCGCAGAGCCACCGGCTTCATCGTCACCAACAGGTCCAAGAGCAATTCGGGTTTCTCGGGCCTGATCCCGGCCCGATGGTTCGCACTCGACCCACCTGAACAATGACTCACCGGCTGGACACCGGACACGCCGGGGCAGCCGACTCCGTCCGTCGTGCTCGCCCTCCAGTAACTCCCCAGGAGCCGCCAAAATACGCCAGGCCGGCCAAGGTTCAGTTGACGGCACGAGAATCGACAGCGCCCAGTTCGCCCTCGGTATGCAAGCCCTTCACGCCCACAGACGGATGATTCCCTGGGCCACGCCCGAGCGTTGCCACCCAGCCGAACCTACCGGTCGAATGGCGGTTCACTAAGAGCTTGAGCGAGGCGATTGACCACTTCATTGACAGTGAAGTCCCATCCAGTCAAGCACTGTCCGCTCCAATTAATGCCTACTCGAAAGTCATCCTTGACCAGATCCGGCAAAGCCGCACTCCGCCAATGATCCAGCGGCATTGCAACAACACGAAACTGAGGACCCCATAGCTGAGCAGCGCGCTTCGCGCGGGACTCCGACGACCAATAAGGGAATGCGGGTCGCCCAGAACTCGAGACCGGCGTTGGGCTGCCATTGTCATCCCGGACCCACCAAACGGTGCGAGTCTGAACGATGTCGCGGAAAAAGGCCGCTGCCTGCGCACCGCTTGTGCTCACCCGAATCCTCCTAGATCGTCCAGACCTGAGCAGCGCACCTGTGCGTGACGCCAGCGAAAAAGGGGGCTGGCACCACGCCCGTCCGCAGCTCAGTACCCGGGCGGGAGCCTACGGTACCCACCGGGATCCATAATTACATGATCCTCTGGCCACCGCGGTGTCAGCAACATACCACCGTCACGCTCGGGAATAGGTTCGTGACTCAGCTCCATTGATTCCCACGATCCGTCAGGACGCTGCCGCTGGGGCGCCGACCCCCGCTTCATACGACCGACGTTCGCGGCACCGTATTGGCCTGCGGCATCCGGTTCCGCCGCTTCGTTCTTCCAGAACCGCTTACGCATGGTGGACAAGGACGGCGCATCGCCCTTCTTATTGGGCTTGGCATAATCTTCACCCAATTTCCAACGCCCGCCGCAGCCACTGTTGTGAACGAGTACCGGCGTCTCGCCCGCCAGCACATAGTACGTGTGCTACGCGGACGCCTGTACCTGCTTTTATGCAGGTCAAGCGCGATTTGCTGGTCCGGTGACGTGCGTGGGGGTCCGTGGTTGTGCGGGGTTGTTGCCGTCAGCTACTGCCGTCAGCCGGTTCAGCCCAGGTACGGCTTCTCGCGCTGTTCCAGGAAGTGCTGGAGCCTGAGCTGTTGGGTGTGGTGCATCGGCAGTTGCTCGATCTCTTCGGGCGGTACGAACCGGAGCTCGGTGGACTCGTCGGAGATTGCCAGCTGGCCGCCGGTGATGCGGGCGGTGAAGCAGACGTTGAACTGGCGGCGGACCTCGCCGTCGTTGTAGGCGATGACGTGTTTCGGGTCGGTGTAGGTGCCGACCAGGCCGGTGATCTCGACGTCCAGGCCGTTCTCTTCTTTGACTTCGCGGACGGCCGTGCCTGGCAGGGAGTCGGTGAGGTCCATGCCTCCGCCGGGTAGCGCCCACAGGTCGTTGTCGCGGCGGCGCTGGAGGAGGATGCGGCCGTGGTCGTCGGTGACGACGGCGGAGGCGGCGACGACCACGCTGTTCGGCTTGGGGGCGTTCGGGGCGTCGTAGTACTCAGTGCGGGCCACGATCAGCCTTCCTCTCGTACGGGCGTCGCCGTCGCCCACACCGCGTCGAAGCTCTCGGCATAGGTATCGAACATGCCGCCAGTCTCATGTCGCCGAAGATGCCACACGGGGGCGGCGTACGCGTTGACGCCCCAGACGTGGGCGTTGACGAGTTGCTGGTCGTCGGCACGGTAGAGGGAGTTGTAGAGAGTGGCGCCGTGGGTTCGGACCTCGATGCCGGGGCTGCCGGTGAGCGACCTGTAGTGCATGAGCGCGAGGCGGCAGCGGGATTCGATGCCGTGGCCGAACCGCTCCTCCTGACCGCGGGCTTGGACGTTGTCGCTGTCGGCGTCCCCGATCGCGATGCGGACGGTGCAGCCTTCGGCGGCGCGTTCGGTGAGGAGTTCGTTCAGCCGGGGGTATGCATCGTGGAGGAAGACGGCCGCGTACACGAGGATGTCGATCCGCTCCCGGGCCTGGGCCATCAGGTCGGTGAACGTCGAGGCGGGGATGTCGGCCCGCTGCTCGTAGAGCGCGACCAGTTCAGGGCTGATGGCGCGGGCGGGGCGGGCCTGGCGGAGCGCCGGCCAGAGTGCGTGCACGTCTTCTCCCAGGGCTCGGGCCGTCTGGAGGGCTGTGGTCCGGCGTGGCGTGCGCCCGAGGTTCACCCAGCGCTCGACCGACTTGGGGTCGACCTCGACTTCCTGAGCGGGGGCGGCGTACGTCCAGCCTCCCGCCGACATGACGGCTCGTAGTCTTTCGTTCGGCATGAGTCTCCCCCTTCGTCTCAGGACGGCACTAGGGACGGCAGATGATCCGCACATGCTGGGAGCTGGGCCGCCTGCCGGAGTTCGCCGATCTCAAGCTCTGGAAGTGGGCGCACATGCTCGGCTTCCGGGGCCACTTCTCCACCAAATCCCGCCGCTACTCCACCACCCTCGGCGCACTGCGCGCCGCCCGCCGCGCCTGGCGCACCGAACAGGCCCGCGCCCACGCCGACCCGCCCGAGTCCGACCCAACCACCACACTCGTCGTCGGTCACTGGGACTACCTCGGCTCGGGCTACAGCCCCGGCGCCGCACTCCTCGCCGCCTCCGTATGGCACCGCAGGGAACTGGAACGGCAGTTCGCGGCCGAAGGAGGCTGTTGATGGCCTCGCCCCCGCCCGCCGTCCTCCACGCGAAGGCGGTACCGGTGCTGGATCTGCTCACGGTGCCCCAGGTGATGGCCCGCCTCCAGCTCGGCCGCTCCGCCGTCTACGACCTGCTCCGCACCGGCCAGCTCGCCTCGATCACCCTCGGCCGCGCCCGACGCATCCCCGCCCGCGCACTCACCGACTTCATCCACGCCCGCCTCGAACAGGACGCCGCCTGATGAGCACACCCCGCGACACCCCCGCCTCCCGCCGTACCCGTGCCAACAGTGACGGGACCGTCTACCAGCGCAAGGACAGCCGCTGGGAGGCTGCCGGATACGTCCTCGCACCCGGCAACACGCGCAAGCGCATCCGCGTCTACGGCACCACCAGGAAGGAGGCGCTCGCCAAGCTGACCGAGAAGATCGCCGCCAGTAACCGGGGCGTCCCCATTCCCTCCGCGCAGGGCAGCGTGGCCGCGTACCTGACGTACTGGCTGGAGAACGTCGCCGTCCACCAGCTCCGCGAGAACACCCACACCCGCTACACGGCAGTCGCCCGGCTCTACCTCACCCCGGGCCTGGTACGGAAGAAGCTCGCCAAGCTCACCGCCAAGGACGTCCGCACCTGGCTCAACCAGCTCCGCACCACCTGCCAGTGCTGCACCCGCGACCTCGACCCCGCCCGTGACCAACCCCTCTGCTGCGCCGCCGGAAAGTGCTGCTCCAAGCAGCTCTCGCCCCTGACCCTGGCCTACGTACACTCCGTGCTCAAGACCGCTCTGGAGCACGCCGTGCGTGAGGAGGAGATCCCGCGCAACGTCGCTCGTAACGTCCGCACCGGCACACCCCGCCCCCGCCGCTTCGAACCCCTCACCGCCGAAGAAGCGCGCAACTTCCTGACCGCCACCAGCGGTCACCGGCTGCAGCCGCTGTTCGAACTCGCTCTGCATACCGGGCTCCGCAAGGGCGAACTCCTCGGCCTGCGCTGGGAAGACCTCGACCTGGCCGGCGGAACCGCCAGCATCCGCCGCACCCTCCAACGCACCAACTCCAGCGGCCTGACCGCCCTCCCGACCAAGACCAAGAGCTCCGAACGGCGCATCGCGCTACCTACGCCATGCCTGCGCTCCTCGAACAGCACCGCAACCGGAAACTCCAGGAACGCGAGGCGGCGGGTACGGGCTGGAAGGACAGCGGCTACGTGTTCACCCGCCCCGACGGCGCCCCGATCGAAGGATCCACCCTCACCCGGCACTTCAACACCCTGCTCCGCCGGGCCAGGCTCCGCCGCGTCCGGTTCCACGACCTCCGCCACTCGACCGCGACCCTCCTCCTGGAACAAGGAGTGGGACTCGTCGTGATCAAGGAGCTGTTGGGTCACGCCCACATCGGCGTCACCGCGACCGTGTACGCCCACGTCCGGCTCCGCCTCCAGCGCGACGCCATCGACCTCCTCGGACGTGCCCTCCGCAACCCCGCCGAGATTAGCGGCAAGCCCGACGACGGCGACGAACCACCCCTCGTCGGAGCCGCCGTCCGCTGACGTTGCCGTCAACTACTGCCGTCAACCACCCCGGAAGCCCCGCCAGGACTCACCTGACGGGGCTTCAATTTTGCGGTTGCTATCCAGCGCGGGCTGCGGGATCGGGCAGTGAGGCTACACCTCACCCTCCAGCCAACGTTCGAATGGCGCGGCCTCTGACAGCTCGGAATTGATCGCCTTCAGCCCTCCGGCGAAGTCTTCGGCCAATTTTGAGAGCATCGCAACTAGCTCACTCTGCGCAATGCTCTCGCGCTCCGGATTTGGAACCCAATCGGTCCGCGAATCGCAGTGAATCATCACGAGATCTCCGCTTGGACGAAAGGTCAAAGTCCTCTCGATGCCTTGCGAGTAAAGATCCACCTCGACTTCGCGGCGTTCACGCACACTCACCAGAAGCGAAGGGAGTTGCTCCATGAAGGCAGACAGGTCATACGCGACATCGAGCGGCCACTCATCATTCCCGAAGCCACCAATGTGGAATCTGCCGCCTCCAGCATCGGAGAGGACGCTACACGCCTCCATGACGAGGGTTTCGTACTCGCCGCCCGGCTCCAGACTCGCTGAAGCAGGGGTTACGGCACCTGACGGCACGGCCAGATTGAACGACACGGAAAAGCTCATCTCTCCAGCCTCCTAGTTCGGGCCAATGATCGGGAATCCCGTCTTGTACAGACCACTTGGACTCGGGACGACGGTAGCTGCGCGCGCCTGGACAATGCTGCCATCTGGCATGATCACCTGCCCCATTCCCTCCGGGATCTGCACCGACCTGGGACCGGCTCCTTCAACATGGAGCCCCTTGAGAAAATCTGCAGCAGCGTCATTGTCCAACCATTGACCTTGCTGATTCCCAGTACTGCGAGCACGATCAGTCAGAGCCTTCGTGTTCTTCGCCCCAGCGCCATGAGTCTTGAATGTGTGACCCCACGTTTTCACGCTGTTAGAAGCCCAGTTCACACACCCATTGCTGTTGTGAACCAAAACCGGCGTCTGACCAGCGAGTACATAGTACGTGTGCAGGTCCTCGACTGTCAGGTTGTACGTGCGGACATGCTCGATGTAGGCACTGTTGGCCGTGACGATGACAGTCTTGCCTGTGGCGGTGAGCAGCGTCATGCCTGGGAGGAGGGAGCCTGCTTCGACCCATTTGTGCTCCGAAGGCGCCCAGAAGGGATGCTCGTGAGTGGCTGTGAGTTTCTCGATCCCGTTTTCTGTGGCGACGGACAGTTCGTTGAAATACTTGTCACTGTCGGTGCTGATGAGTCGCGTCACGCGCCGAGAGCCGACTTCACCTGTTTCGGGGTTCGCCGCCCGCACCTCGTCGCCTACATGGATTTTTTCTATGTCTTTGGTGCTTCCGTCAGCCATGAGGACGTCCGTACCGGCAAGAAAACAGTTGCACGGGCGCGCCCGGAGCGCCTTGCCGAGTGACGTCTCCCCGGCAAGCTGTACGGCGTTGATGTCCTTGAAGGCATCCTCGTAGAGCCCGAACTGGGTTATGCGGGTGAAGTTCAGATCGATGAAGTAGTTCTTCATCTCCTGAGAGCAGTGAATCTCTTTGTGAGCCCAGCAGACGTTCACCGCAGTCGCTATTGCGGTGTTCGCGTCCATGATGCCATCGAGTCGCCTGTATTCCTTTTTCATCGCCGCACGATATGCGTCGAGCCACTGCTCGTTCTGTGCCTTGTTTCCGGAATAGAACTGGACTGCGTCGTAAATCTGCGTCTGAGACTCGCGCGTAGCATCACGAGCATCCGCGAGAAGTCCATTGTCGTTTTCGGAGGTGCAGCTGTAATAACAACCACCCGTGCCCGTCCCGCCGCGGGGAACCCCGGGATGGCCGCTCTGCTGAGGGCCAGCGGGACCACCGTCATGGCGTGGTTCGCTGTGGCCGGTGCCGTCGTCGAGCCAGGCTCCGGTGGGGTCGCTGTGGGTGACGGGGCTGTTGTCGGCGTAGCTGTAGCCGTTGAGGGACTGGGCGTCGGCCGTGTCGAGGACGGGGTCGGCGCTGAGGAACTGGCCGATGGACGGGTCGTATTCGCGGGCGCCTATGTGGGTCAGGCCGGTGTTGGTGTCGCGGGTCTTGCCGAGGAATCCCTTGTCGTCGGGCCAGGGGCCGTACTGGGGCTTTCCGCGGTCCTCGCCGAAGGGGGTGGTGTAGCGCTTGTTGAATGCCTGGGAGGCGTCCGGGGCGATGGTGAGGGTGGAGGTGCCCTGGTGGTCGCCGGTCAGGTAGCTGAGTCTGCCGGTGCCCGACTCGTTCGAGCGGACGGCTGCTGTGATGCCGCCCGCCGTGTAGCGGCGCTGCGCCCAGAGGGTGCCGTCGGCGCGGAGGTGGAGCTCGGTGGCGCTGATGTAGAGGACGCGCTCGCCGTTGTCCGCGGAGCGGATCAGGAGGTTGCCCGCGGCGTCGTAGAGGTAGTTCGTGGAGGTGCCGGCTTCGGTCAGCTTGGCGAGTGTGCCCTCCGGGGACCAGAGAAGGTCCTGCGTACCCGACGTTCCGGGGCGTTTGACGGTGTTGCCCGCGGCGTCGTAGGTGTAGGGGCGCTCAGGGTTCGCGCAGTCGGTTCCGGTCGTGGTGCCGGTCATGGTGTGGGGCTGGCCGGGCTTGGTGTAGCAGTAGCTGGTCCTCGTGTCACCGGTGGTCTTGTGGACTGTTCCGGTGAGGCGCTGGCCGGCGGCGTTGTAGGTGTAGCTGTTCCAGTACGGGGCCGGGCCGGAGAGGGCGGACGCGCTGCGGGTGTCCGTGCACTTCTGTGAGGCCGGTGTCCATGCCTCGGTGAGTCTCTGGTGGGCGTCGTAGGTGAAGCACTGGGTTTCCGCGGTGCTGGTTCCGCCGAGGTTCGTCGGGTCGCTGATCGCGGTGATGTTGCCGGACTCGTCGAAGGTGTAGTTCGTGTCCTGCAGCTCGTACGGGTGCGTCTGATCCGTGACGTGGCTGCGGGTGAGACGGTCGGTGCCGGTCTCGTAGGTGTTCGTCAGGTAGATGCTCTTGTTGCCGCTCCCTCCGGTGCCCAGGGTGAGCTGCTGGGGCTGGGCGGTCTGCGAGTAGGAGACGTCGAGCAGGTATCCCGTCGAGCCGCCGAAACTGACGAGGTCACCGAGGCCGTCGTAGTGGTAGCTGAGGGGTTCGGATTCCAGGCCACCGGCGGCCGGCTCCTTGATGCCCGAGACGTCCCCCTGGAGGTTGTAGTACGTCTCGACGGGGAGCGTGGACGGGGCACCGGCTTTCACGAAGGGGTCGTCGGAGGGGAGCTCCAGCTGGGTGTGCGTGGCCCGCCCGAGGGTGTCGTAGGCCGTGACCCTGCTGGTGTAGGCCGAGCCCGCCTTGCCCCCGACATAGCGGGTGGACGAGGTGGGCTGCCCCTTCAGGAGGGTGTCGTAGGTGTAGCCCGTGAGCTGGGTGGCGTCGGTCTTCGTGTTCGCCCAGGTGCCGGTGGGGCGGCCGAGTTCGTCGTAGGCGGTCACAACGGAGGAGCCCCGGGAGTCGGTGGACCTGACGACCTGGTCGAGGGCGTTGTACTCGCTCGTCGTGGTGCCCTTGTCCGGGTCGACGGCCCTCGTCTGCCGACCGAACAGGTCGTAGACGTAGGACCACGTGCTGTCGTCCGGCCCGGTGACCGAGAGCTGCTTGCCGTCGAGTGCGTAGGTGAACCGGGTGGACGTGTAGGACGTTCCCGGGCTCGTACCGAACTCGCTGTCCGCCGGGGTCACACCCGCGTACTCGCGGGTTTCCGTCGTCTGCCCGCGGACGTCCGTGATGGTGCGCCGGGCGGAGCCGCCCTGCAGGGCGGTGGTGGCGACGGAGTCGCCCGTGTACGCGGTGGACGTGGACCACTTCTTCACGCCGAACACGTACAGGCTGCCGGTGGTGGGCCGGCCGGCGCCGTCGAAGACGGTCTCGGACTGCTTCGGGGCCCCGCCGTACTCGGCACGCGCGTACGTGCCGTTGGGAGTGGCGGTGCTGTCGAAGATGTCCGCGTAGGTCTCGTAGGCCAGGCCCCGGGTGTCGTAGCGCGTGTCCGTGAGCAGGCGGCCGCCCAGCGGGGTCGGCGACTGGGTCTGAAGGGGACGCAGGAGCGCGTCGTAGAGCGTGTACGCGGTGTTGTACGTGTCTCCGTCGTTCTTCAGGGTCGAGGTGGAGACCCAGGAGGGTTTCGACGCGTCGAGGTGGTAGCCGTACTTGGTGTTCGGGGCCTGGCTGCCGCGGATCCGGTTGGGCAGCCAGACGTCGGTGAGACGGCCGAGCGCGTCGTAGTCCAGCTCGGTCTTCTTCAGGTTGATGTCATAGCTGCGCAGCGTGAGCCCGCGGCGCGGGTCGAGGAAGGCGACGGACTTGTACTGCTGGGGGGCCGGTCCGGTGGTGATGGTCTTGCTGAGCGGGCCGGCGTCGGCCGGGGTGTAGGCGGTGGAGGTGGTGTTCCCCGCCGTGTCGGTGACGCTCAGCGGACGGCCGAGTGTGTCGTAGGCCGTTGTGGCGACGGTCTGCCAGGACGCGGGAAGCCGGTCGCCGTCGGGGTCCGCGGTGGATGCGTAGCCGGTGGGGCGGCCGACCCAGGTGGCTTGGCCCCTGGTCGGCTTCTGCGTGGCCGACCAGGTGGTGGCGTTCGGCGTGTCGTAGACGGTGGCGGCGTCCGCGAGCACGTCACCGCGCCGGTCGGCGGCCGCGGGCAGATCGAGTGCCGCGTCCTTCGTGGCGCACTGGCCGACGACGGTGCGCGTGCGGGAGACGAGGCCGGTGATGCCGGCGGCGGGGTTTCGTGCGTACCAGGTACGGGTGCAGGTCTCGTCCCCGTCCTTGCCCACCAGTCCCGAGTCCTCGGCCGTGGCCTGCATGCCGTAGGCGTCGAAGGACGTCTTCGTCTGCCGTTCGCGCCAGCTCTGAGGCGTCGTCAGGTACGTGTAGGAGTGGACTTTCTCGGTCCGGACATAGCGGGCGATCCGGTCGTCGGCGTCCGGTGGGCTCTGGCGAGCTGTCTCCTTGGACCACGGGTCGTTCACCGTGGCCGAGATCGCCGTCGCGCCGTCGTAGGTGACCTCCTGGCGGAGCATGCCCGCGTACTGGTCGCTGTCGGCCTGCGCAGCCGCTCCCAGGGCGGGCGAGGCGAGCGGTGCGACGGTGGCGGACTTGGTGCTGCCGTCCTTGTTCTTGTCACCGTCCATGCCCTGGAGGTACAGGGAGACCGTCTTGGACCGCGTCTCGGTGGTGGCACCGGCCAGGGTGGTGACCTGGCGGTATCCGCGCCAGTCGGACCAGGTCCGCTCGTTCTTCGGAGTGAACGGGTCGTCGCTGTGGTGCCAGGCCGCGCCGCTGTAGCTGTAGGCGTATTCGAGGGCCTCGTTGTTGCCGGCCGGGTCCGAGACGTTCACCGCGAGGACGCGGTACTTGTGGAACCAGTCGATGGCGGCGTTCTCGGCGCCGTTGATGTGCCAGAACTGCGGGTAGCAGGAGCGCGTGTTGGAGTCCGGCGGCGCGCTCAGGACCTGGCCGCGCACGCATTCCGGTGCCGACAGAGTGACCGTGGTGATGGCGCCGGTCTCGGAGGTGACGGTGGAGACGCGCGGGCGGGTCAGCGGGAGGATGTCATCGGTGGCGTCCACGCGGTTGGGCCGCATGTGGTAGGTGAACGAGACCGGGTTCACCCCGATGGGGGTCTCCCCCGCCTTGCCGGTGCGCTTCAGGGACTTCAGGGTGAGCACCTGGTCGGAGCTGTCACCGATGTCGCCGCCGTCGAGGTACTCCTGTGTCAGCGCCCATGAGTCGACGGCGTCGTACGCGTTGCTCGTGGCGTTGTAGGACAAGGTGTCGATGCCGGTCAGGCGCTTGCGCGTGAAGAAGGAGGGACCGGCGGCGTCGCAGTCGTCGTCGCCCTTCGTGCACAGGGCGTCGAAGGGCACGTCGGGCCAGTTGTCGGCGGTGTCCTTGGTGAGGCTGGAGCAGTTGTCGGCGGTGCAGCGCTCGGCGTAGCCGAAGGTGACCTCGGCGTCGGCCTTGTCGGTGAACAGGGCGCCCTTGCGCAGACCGTACTCGATACGGTCGAGGTGCCCGCCGCGGACGTAGGAGGCGTCGGCGGTGGTGGACTTGTTCTTCTTGTAGTAGTTCGTCTCCTTCGTGTACCAGTAGGTGACCGCGTTGCCGCGAGGGTCCTCGACATAGTCGAGGTTCCAGCGCCAGGCCTGGTTCAGGGCACGGTCCGCGAAGGAACTGCCGCCCGAGTAGCCGGGTTCGCCGGAGTCGTCGCCGAAGACCGGCACGGTCCAGGTGGAGTTGGTGCGCTGGGCGGCCGCGCCGTCCAGTTTGTCCTTGCCGAAGACGTACTTGGTGCCGTCTCCGGTGGTGACGGTCCAGTACTCGCCGTCGTCGTCGCCGTTGTCGGCCCCGGTGGACCGGGTCACCGTGGAGGCGTCGTCGTTCTCCAGCCTCCAGTTTCCGCTGGTCTTGTCCTTGACCAGGCCGCTGGATCTGCCGTTGAGGACGAGACGTGCGTTGTCGTACTTCCAGCACTGGTCGAAGATGTCGTCGTGACCGTCGTCGTCGCACGAGTTGTAGGTGCGTTCGATGTACGACTCGGTGAGCCCGAAGCCTTCACCGACCGGGGTGCCCTGGTTGTTGGTGGTGGCGGTGCGGCCGTCGACGCTGCCGGAGTCGTAGGACAGTGCCAGCGGCGGGACGGGGCCCGCGGCGGCCGGTGGCAGGGTGAAGTCGTAGGACCAGGTGAAGGAGCCCGAGCTGCCTCCCGCCTGCCAGGACGAGGACGGTGACAGCGCGGTGGCCGAGTAGTCCCCCGTGCCCTTGGGGGACTGCCCCGATCCCGCGCCGGTGGCGGTCACGGCGAGGACGGTCGTCGCCGGGGCGGTACCCGCCGCACTCCGCGTCGGCTGCGAAGCGTTCCCCGCGGCCGGCGCTGCCAGCCGCACCCGGGCCGTGACTGTCCGGTGTGTGAGGTCGTTGTCCGTCTTCAGTGACTGCCGCGTCCGGCACTCCGGCTTGTCAGGAGTGGTCAGGACGCATGCGGGAAGTTGCACCAGACGCAGTCGCTGGGCCCAGCCGCCGCCGATCGCGGAGGCGAAGCCGCTGTAGTCGACGGTCACGTCCGCCGTGCCCGCGGTGCTCGCGTCGGCGGTCAGGACGACACCGGTGATCCCCGCGTTCCGGGCCGTCCTCTGGTCGAGCAGGGTGACATGAGCCTGGCCGCTCGCTGCCTTCCCGCGGGTGGACGGCGCGGCGATCGTGACGGGCGTCTTGCCGGGGGCGGCGGTAGCGGCCTTGCGAGAACTGAGGCTGAGACGCGCGTCACCGGCGGCGGGCCAGGTCGCCCTGCGCTCCTGCTGCGCGCGTCCGGCCTGGGTCCGGTTGGCCTTCTCGTCCTGGGCGACCTGCTGCCTGGCGTTCACGGCACCCGGGCCGTCGAACACGCTGACCTTGCCGGTGCGCGGCTTCGGTATGTCGGGCCGCCCCAGACCGCCCGGCTCCGCGGCCTGCGCCACCTGGGCCAGGCCGGTGGGGATCAGCAGCGCGAGGGCCAGCGAGTGGGCCACCAGTCCGCTGGTGCGGCACCGGCCGCGACCGGAACGTCTTCTTGAAGTGCCTATGCCAAACGCCATCGGATATCGCCCCACCCCAGGTGCGCTAGGAGAAGTCGGGAAGCCCAGAAGTACCGGCCCGGCACACCGTGTGCCGGCCACGTGTCCGTCTCGGGGAGGGGCCCTCTCCGGAGCGCGCCCCTCCCCCGCCGATCAGTCGCCCACGGTCTCGACGATCTGCTTCCAGTCGGCCATCGCGCCGGCCCACATCCGTACCTCGGCCACCCGGCCGGGCAGGTAGTGCTGCCAGGCGCCGCCGGCGAAGCCCTTGCCGACCGCGAAGTCACCGGATCCGGCCTTCGCCGTGAAGGACTGTTCGTCGTCGCTCTGGTTCGCGCCCAGATAGAGGCTGATCGTGCCCGCCTGCGCGTCGAACACGCCGGTCAGGCGCACCATGCCGTCCACTGCTGCGCTCTCGGTGGAGGCGACCGCCGTGAACGTTCCGTCGGCGTTGAGCCGACCGAAGCGCCAGAAGCCCACGGGGACGGTCTTCTCCTCCAGTGTCTCCTCGTCCACGACGGTCTGCTTGCCCGTCAGCTCGTACCAGAATCCCCACGCCGACCCGTCCGCCGTGCGCTGTCCGAGGACCTGGCCCTTGTAGCCGATGTCCTTGGCCGCGAGTGCGGCGCCGTCCAGGGTGACCAGCGTGGTGGCGGTGAACGATCCGGTGTCGTCCAGGACCGGTCCGGCCGTCGTGGCCGCGTCGTCCACGCCGTCCAGGACGATCGCCTCACCGTCCGACGAAGCTCCTCCGGTCAGGGTCAGGGACCTGCCGTAGCCGGACGTGGTGTCCGGGACGGTGCTGCCGCTGCCCTGATCCGCCGACCAGGCGGCGACCAGTTCCGTGCCCGCGTACTGCGCCGACGTCATGAGCCGTGACTCCTCGGCCACTTCGTCGCCGTTCAGGGCCCGCTGCCACACGGCCACCTCGTCCGTGGAGCCCTGGAGGTAGTCGGTGAAGTTGTCGTACCAAAGCCCCCGGCCGATCTGCAACGGACCGTTGGCCGTCCACGGTGTCCCGGCATCCGCTGTCGCCTGGAGCTTTCCGTTCAGGTAGAGACTGATCTTCTTGGCCGCCGCGTCGTGCACCCCCGTCACGTGCGTCCACACGCCCCGGGCCGTGGTCTGCTGGGCGGCGGCCTTGTGCAGGCTTCCGTCGGCGGCCAGCACGCTCATGCTCCAGGTGTCTCCGCCGCCGGCCGCGTAGGACAGTCCGAACGGGGTGTACTTCTTCGCGAAGGGACTCGCTGTCTCGGGGGCCTGGCCGAGCACCGTCATCGTGTGCGCGGCACCGGCGTCGACACGGACCCAGGCCGAGACGGTGTACGAGGAGCGGGTGTCCAGCACGGGTGCGCTGGTGGCCGCGTAGGCCGTGCTCCCGTTCAGGCTCAGCCCCTTGTCGGTGACGGGCTCTTCCAGCGGACTGCCCGCGGAGTCATGAGTCAGCAGGCCCCGGCGTCCGCGGTCGTCACGGGCGGCGTTTCCCGACAGCACGGCGTCATGGTGCGCGACACCCGGCGCGGCGGCGGAATCCAGGGCCGCTCCGCTCGTCTCGGCGAAGTGCCACTGGCCGACCGTGCCCTCACCGGCGGCCACCAGGAAGTCGACCACCGACTCCGCGCCCCAGCGGCCGACGTTGTCCTTGGCGCGCACGTACAGCCGTTGGGTCCCCGCACGGGCCGGGGTGACGCCGGCCGACACGGTGGAGCCCGTCAGCGCGGCCGACCAGGCCGCGTCGGAGGACAGGCGGTACTGGTAGGCGACGACGTTCGCGTCGCCGGCTGCCGGTTTGAAGGTGAAGGTGCCCTTGACTCCCGGACCACCGTGACTCGCGCAGTCGTTGCTCGTGCACTCGGTGTAAGGAGAGCCAACCGTCACCTGCGGTGCCTTCGGCGCGGTCGGGTCGACCGTGAAGTAACAAGGCGTGGTGTAGCCGGTGTTCTGCCGGTAGCTTCCGCCCTCGTAGTAGGACAGGGTCAACGCCTTGAGCCGGTACTGCGTCCCCTCCTGGAGCGTCGGCAGGGTCCGGGTCTGCTTCACCAGGTTGCCGACGTAGCCGGTGGTCGGGCCGTCCATGTCGTCGTGGGCGAGCACCCAGTTCGAGCCGTGCAGCACGTCCGTACGCCACCGGATGCGCAGGCTGGCGCCCGACTCTCCCCCGGCCGCGGTGCGGGGCCGTCCCTGCACCAGCGGTGTCGGGTCCGACACCACGCTCGGGGAGGCCGGGTTGGTGGAGCAGACATAACCGGAACCGGTGACCACGCCGACCTCGGTCGGCGTGGCGGGCAGCGCCACGTACTTCACGGCCAGCACGGCGTCGTTCTTGAACCGCTTCCACGCGGAGGTGTCCGACTCGTCGTGCGCCCGGACCTCCAGGGTCAGCCTGGAGAACTTGCCCGCCGCGAAGTCGGCCACCGTCGGGGTCAGGTTCTCGTTCGTCTCCGCCGAGTTGTCGTGGAACTCGATCGGTGCCTTCGGTGCGTCCGGGTCACACAGGGATCCCCGCCCCGCGGACACGTTCCGGTCGACCATCAGGTCCAGTTCCTTGGGGCGCGTGGACCAGGTGGTGGCGGACGAGATGTTGTTCGTGCGGACGAGATCGACCCAGCGGGGGTCGCACTGGAAGGCCCACGGTTCGGTCACTCGGAACGTGGCGTCCAGGACCTTCTTGCCCTTGAGGCTGTCGGGCGAGAACTCGAAGTAGAGCTTCTGCACATAGCCGGGCCCGCAGTAGTAGCCGTTCCAGGTGCCGCACTTGCCGGCGCCCTTGCCCTCGTCGTCGTCGCCGTTCCCCCAGGCGTAGGACTCGTAGCCGTCGCTGCGCAGCAGGGTGCGCTCGGACTCTCCCCAGGTCACCGTGGGGTCGAGGAACAGCGGGAAGGCGGAGGGAGCGGTCTTGGTGAGCATGTCGGCGTCGGGCGTCACCGAGAGGGAGCCGGACGAGACGTCCACGCCCATCCGGGCCACCGTGTCGCCCTGGCCGGGTTCGAGACCCGATCCCGAGGACCCCGAGGACCCCGAGGGCATCGCCTCGGCGGAACCCGACGGCCGGCCCTCCGCCGCGGCCACCGCCCGGGACGACACCGGCCCGGCGGGTGCCCCGGTGTCACCGGTCGAGTCCCACATGCGGGCGGGCGGGGCCTTGAACACGGTGCGGCCGTCGGCGTCCTGCGCCATCAGATTGCCGGCCGCCCCCTCCCGTACGTTCAGCCCCTGCGTCCCGAGCGTGAAGGTCAGTTTCCTCAGCTTCTCGCTCGCCGCCGCCTCGGGTGTCTTCACCACGAACACCGGCTGGAAACTCTCGGGCGTGGCGGTCACCCGGAGATCGACACCGGGCAGCACGTCGGCGTACAGAGCGCTCGCCCCGTCCAGCCGCGGCGCAGGCAGCGTGCCCGGCCAGCCCAGTTCCAGGGACTTGCCCTGCTCGCTGATCCGCGCGAGGGGCGCCGTGTCGCCGCCTCCCGAGAAGGCCATCGGCACAACGGCGGCCTTCGGCCCGACGGAACCGTCCGCGTGCTGCTCCAAGGTCGCGTCCGGGGTCCGCCAGCCGCCGCCGGGCGCCGCCGCGCGCACCGGAACCGCGGACTCCTCCAGCGTGAACGTGAATCCGTCGGGGTTGGCGTAGACAGTGGTCCGCTCGGTGCGTTCGCCCGGCACCTCCACCCGCTCGCCGGACTGCTCCGCCCGGGTCAGCGCCTTCTGCCCTTCGGAGACGGGCACCGAGTCCGTCCCCGCCGCGGAGACGGCATGCGCCGCCGGCGCCGGCAGGGCGGCCATCACGGCCACCGTTGTCAGCGCCGCCACCGCGGAAGCCGTCCCACCACGCCGCCTGCGCCCACGGCGCACCACGGCTTCCAGCCCACCCCACCCCACCCCACCCGCACGAAACCCCGCCCCCGCCATCACAAGATCTTCATAGGTAAGCGAGATTTAAAGGCGTGGTTTCACCCTGTGTCAAGGTCCCGCCACGAGAAGCGAACCACCCACCGCACCCCACTCACCCCGAAGTGACCGGGCAGATCAGGTCGCTTCGAGGTGAGCACTCGGCCTCACCCGCCGACGGGCTACGGCCGCAGCCCCCGCACCAGCAGATCCAGCAGCGCGCACACGAAGAGCGCGATGCCGATGAAGCCGTTGACACTGAAGAACGCCCGGTTCAGGCGGGACAGGTCGTGGGGGCGGACGATGGTGTGTTCGTAGAGGAAGGCGCCGGCGACGACGAGCAGGCCGAGCCAGAAGAGGACGCCCGCGCCGGTGGCCAGGGCGAACCAGACGAACAGGGCCGTGGTGACGGTATGGCAGGCGCGGGCGCCCCAGATCGCGGCCGGGATGCCGAAGCGGGCCGGGACCGAGCGGACGCCGATCTGGCGGTCGGTCTCGACGTCCTGGCAGGCGTAGATCAGGTCGAAGCCGCCGATCCAGACGCCGACGGCCAGGCCCAGGATCACCGCCTTCCACGACCACTCGCCGCTGATCGCCAGCCAGCCGCCGATCGGGCCCATCGCCTGGGCCAGGCCCAGGATGGCCTGCGGGAAGTTCGTGAACCGCTTGCCGTAGGGGTAGACGACCATCGGGACCACCGCGATGGGGGCGAGGGCCAGGCAGAGCGGGTTCAGCAGGGCGGCGGCGCCCAGGAAGACCACCAGGGCGATCAGCGCACCGGTCCAGGCGTGCCGTACGGACATCGCGCCGGTGACCAGCTCGCGGTGCGCGGTGCGCGGGTTGCGGGCGTCGATCTCCCGGTCGATGATCCGGTTCACCGCCATGGCGAAGGTGCGCAGCCCCACCATGCAGACGGTCACCAGGAGCAGCCGCGCCCAGTGGATGTTCTCGTCCCACTCGTACATCGCGGTGAGCGCGGCGATGTACGCGAAGGGCAGCGCGAAGACCGAGTGCTCGATCATGACCAGGCGGAGGAATGCTTTCGTGCGTCCCGGCTGGGGCATCGCGGCGGCGGAGGCGCTCACAGGCCGTACTCCTTCCAGCGGCGGTCGACTTTCGCCGCCGTATCCGGGTCGGAGACCACCATCTCCGGCCAGCCGCCGTCGCGGGTGTATCCCTCCTGCGGCAGCTTCTTCGTGGCGTCGATGCCTGCCTTGCCGCCCCAGAACTGCTGGTAGGAGGCGTGGTCGAGGTGGTCGACGGGGCCTTCGACGACGGTGAGGTCACGGGCGTAGTCCGTGTTGCCCAGGGCCCGCCAGGCGACCTCGTGCAGATCGTGCACGTCGCAGTCGGCGTCGACGACCACGATCAGCTTGGTCAGCGACATCATGTGCGCTCCCCAGATGGCGTGCATCACCTTCTGGGCGTGCTTGGGGTACTTCTTGTCGATGGAGACGATCGCGCAGTTGTGGAAGCCGCCCGCCTCGGGCAGGTGGTAGTCCACGATGTCCGGCACGATGATCCTGAGCAGCGGCAGGAAGAAGCGCTCAGTGGCGCGGCCGAGCGGGCCGTCCTCCGTGGGGGGCCTGCCGACCACGATCGACTGGAGCAGCGGGCGCCTGCGCATCGTCACGCAGTCGATGGTGAGCGCCGGGAAGGGCTCCTGCGGGGTGTAGAAGCCGGTGTGGTCGCCGAAGGGGCCCTCCGGCAGCATCTCGCCCGGCTCCAGCCAGCCCTCCAGGACCACTTCGGCCTGGGCCGGGACCTGGAGCGGCACGGTCTTGCAGTCGACCATCTCGATCCGCCGGCCCGCGAGGAACCCGGCGAACAGGTACTCGTCGATGTCGCCGGGCAGCGGCGCGGTGGAGGCGTACGTCACGGCGGGCGGGCAGCCGAAGGCGATGGCGACCGGCAGCCGCTCGCCGCGCCGGGCCGCCACCTGGTAGTGGTTGCGGCTGTCCTTGTGGATCTGCCAGTGCATGCCGATGGTGCGCCGGTCGTGGCGCTGGAGCCGGTACAGGCCCAGGTTGCGGATGCCCGACTCCGGGTCCTTGGTGTGGGTCAGACCGAGGTTGAAGAAGGAGCCGCCGTCCTGGGGCCAGGTGAACAGCGCGGGCAGCGCGTCGAGGTCGACGTCGTCGCCGCGCAGCACGACCTCCTGGACGGGCGCCTCCTTGACCTTGCGCGGCGGTACGTGCGCCATCGCGCCGAGCTTGCCGAACGCCTCGCGCACACCCACGAAGCCGTGCGGCAGCTCGGGCCGCAGCAGCCCGCCGATCCGCTCGCTGATCTCGGCGTAGGACTTCAGGCCGAGCGCCTTCAGCAGCCTGCGGTCGGTGCCGAAGACGTTCATGGCGAGCGGCATCGCCGAGCCCTTCACGTTCTCGAAGAGCAGTGCGGGGCCGCCGGACTTCTGCACCCGGTCGACGATCTCACCGACCTCCAGATACGGGTCGACCTCGGCCTTGATGCGCTTGAGGTCGCCCTCGCGCTCCAGCGCCCTGAGCAGGGAGCGAAGATCGTCGTAAGCCATGGGGTCCAGTATCGCCGAGGCGGTCGCGCGTCCCGCGACCGCCCCGTGCCCGGCGGGCGCGTGGCGCCGTCCCGGTGCTCCGGCCGGCGCCGGGCCTAGCTCTTCGACCAGCGCTGGGCGGCGGAGCCGGAGGAACAGGCGGCGGTGTCCACGGTGCCGTTGGCGAGGACGGCGACGCAGCGGCCGTTGTAGTCGCTCCTGAGGGTGCCGCCGGAGCCGTAGCGCCAGCTGATGTCCGCGTCGCTGCTGCCTGCGCGGTCGCAGGACATGGTCATGAGGCCGCCGGCCGGCAGGCTGGCGCTCAGACAGGCGCCGGTCGCCTTGTTGAAGAGGTGGACGCCGCCGGAGCCGGCGCTGCGGAACTCCCAGTCCGCGCGCGCGGACGTGCAGCTCTCCATGATCGCGCCGTAGCCGTAGGAGACGGACAGGCAGGTGCCGCTGGAGCCGTTGCGCAGGGTGAAGATGCCCGAGGCGGGCGGCTCGCCGGTGCTGCCGCCGGAACCGCCGCTTCCACCGGAGCCCCCGCTCCCGCCCGAGCCCCCGCCCTTTCCGGAGCCGCCGCCCGACGGCTTGGTGCTCCCGCCCCCGCCACCGCCGCTCCCGGAGCCGCCGCCCGCGCTCTCCTTGCCGGTCGTGCCGCCGCCCCCGGCCTTGCCGCCGCCGCCCGGCTGCCCGCCCCGGCCGCCCGCGCCGTCCGTGCCGTCCGCCCCGTCCGCGTCCTTCTCCCCCGGCTGCCCGGCCGCGCTGTCCTTGCCCTTGCCGTCTCCCTTGTCCTTGCCCTTCTTCCCGCCCTTGCCCGGCGACGCGGACCCGGACGGCGTCGCCGTCGCCCGAGCGGAGGCGCCGGACGGGGACGGGCCGCCCGGTCCCGTGACCGGCACCGAGACGGTGGGGGCGGCCTGCGCGCCGTCGCTGGTGGCGGCCGTGTAGGGCAGCAGTTGCAGGGCGAGGGTGGCGCCGGTCGCCGTGACCACGACCGGGACGAGCGCCAGCAGCACGCGCCGTCGGCCCCGGTGGGCGGGCTCGCGGTCCGGCGCGGTGTCCTTGCCGCCGGAACCGGAGTCCGAGCCGGGCCCGGCGACCCCGCCGTCACCCCCGCCCCCGCTGCTGCGGCCACCCCCGGCGCCGCCCTCCCCCGCCGCCGCACCCGGCCCCCCGGCCGTGGTGGCGGACCGCGCGAGCTTCTCCAGCTCCGCCAGTTCCGTGCCCCGGGGCGGGGCCGCGGCGAACGCGGCCCGCTCGGCGAGCCGTTCCCCGGCGCCCTCGGGCCAGGCGGCCCGCTCGGGCAGGTCGCGCCCGCGCGCCCGCTCCAGCAGTTCCGCCGCGCCGGGCCGGGCCTCGGGGTCCTTCTCCAGACAGGCCGCCACCAGGTCCGCGAGGTCCGCGTCGACCTCGCGCAGGCCGCTCAGGCCGGGCGCGTCGTGCACGATCCGGTAGAGCAGGTCGACCCCGGCGCCCTCGCCGAACGGGGAGTGCCCGGTCGCCGCGTACGCGAGCAGGGAACCCAGCGCGAAGACGTCCGTGGCGCCGGTCAGCCGCCGGGCCCCGGACGCCTGTTCGGGTGACATGTAGGAGGGGGTGCCGACGACCACGCCGGTGCGGGTCAGCCGGCTCTGCTCGGCGGCGCGGGCGACGCCGAAGTCGATGAGGGTGACGCCGTCGCCGGTGAGCATGACGTTGGACGGCTTGAGGTCGCGGTGCACCATGTCGGCGTCGTGCACCGCGGCGAGCCCGGCCGCCGCCTCGCGCAGCAGTAACCACAGGGCGTCGGCGCAGAGCGTGCCGTACTCCTCGACGACCTCGCTGAGCGTGAGCCCGGGGATGTACTCGGTGGCCAGCCACGGCGGGCGGGCCTCGCGGTCGCTGGCCAGCAGCGGCGCGGTCACGTCGGCGGGCAGCCGGGCCAGGTTGTCCAGCTCCTGCCCGAACCGGCGCAGGAAGCCGGGATCCTCGGCGAAGACCGAGGGCAGCACCTGCTTCACGGCGGCGTACTCCCCCTGGTGCACGCCCAGGTACACGCGGCCCATGCCGCCGGCGCCGAGCCGCCCGACGAGCGGGATCGCGCCGATCCGCCGCGGGTCCCCCTCCGACAGCGGCTCGGCCCCGCCGCCGCTCAGCTCCACCACGTCTCTCCCCGTCCGGCCGTCGGCAACAAGCGCTGTCAGTGTGCCGTCGCGACCCCCGGAATTGGAAGAGTTCTCTAGAAAGTTACACTGGAAACCATGAGCCCCAAGCAGCAGCGCGGGGAGGCCACCGCCGACCTGCTCCTGGAGGCGGCGCTGCGCGTGTACGCGGTGACCGGCGACAACGGCCTGACCGTCACCGCGGTCACCGCCGCCAGCGGGGTGAGCATGGGCAGCCTGTACCACCACTTCGGCAGCATCGAGGGGCTGTCGACCGCGCTGCACACCCGCTGGAACTCCCGCCTGCTGGACGCCCTGCTGACGGCGCTGGTCCCCACCCGCACGCTGCACACCGGCGTCCGGGCGCTGGTGCGGGCGTATCTCGCCTTCATCCAGGAGCACCGGGACGCGGCGCTGTTCCTGCACTCCTCCGGGACGTCGCGGGACGCGATGCGCCACGGGCGGCAGGTGCACGAGACGCAGGAGGCGCGGCTGGCGGAGCTGGCGGGCTGGCTGGGACCGCGCGTCGCCGCCGGGGAGATCGCGCCGCTGCCCGCGCCGCTGATCGAGGCGCTGGTGATGGGTCCGGTGGTGGCCACGGCGCGGCGCTGGCTGTCCGGGGCCGGCGAGGTCGACCTGGAGGAGGCGGTCCGGCTGCTGCCCGACCGCATCTGCCGCTCGCTGGCGCCCTGAACGGCCCCCGGTTCCCGGGTCCCGGGGGGAGGCGCGCCGTTGCCGTAGCGCACCGGCTGCCCGCACAGTGGGTCCATGGACGAGGCCCAGGCACGCGCATGGCTCGGCACGGCGCTCGCTGAGGCGCGCGCCGGGCTCGCGGAGGGCGGCATCCCGGTCGGCGCGGCGCTCTACGCGGCCGACGGCACCCTGCTGGGGCGGGGCCGCAACCGGCGGGTGCAGGACGGCGACCCGTCGCTGCACGCGGAGACGGCCGCGTTCCGCGCCGCGGGACGGCAGCGGTCCTACCGGGGCACGACGATGGTGACCACGCTCTCGCCCTGCTGGTACTGCTCCGGGCTGGTCCGCCAGTTCGGGATCGGCCGGGTCGTCGTCGGGGAAGCGGTCACCTTCCACGGCGGGCACGGGTGGCTGGCGGAGCACGGCACGGAGATCGTGGTCCTCGACGACCCGCAGTGCGTGGAACTGATGCGCGGCTTCGTGCGCGAGCGCCCGGAGCTGTGGCGGGAGGACATCGGGGAGTGATCCCCGCCCCCGAGGGCTACTCTCCCGCCAGCTTTTCGATGAGACGTCCGAAACGGGTCCGCCAGGCCCGCTCCGAGGCGCCCTCGCCGCCGAACTCATGGGTGCAGCGGAGCACACAGCCCTCCGCGCCGTCCCGTTCCAGGTGGAAGCGGATCCGGCCGCCGTCCGCCAGGGTGTACTCGGCGACCCGGTCGACGTCCCAGGCGGTGACCTGGCCGCTGCCCAGGCCGCGCAGGCTGACCGCGCCGCCGAGCCGGGGTTCCAGCTCGTCGGCGGGGGTGAACCAGCCCGCGAGCCCGTCCGGGGTGGACAGCGCGGGCCAGACGGCCTCCATGGGCCGCGGGAAGCGGACCAGGAAGCCCAGGATGTGCGTACTGCCGTGCGTCTGGCTGGTGCCCTGTTCGATGGAACCGCCGAAGGAACCGGTCATACCGGCCGGGTTCCCCGCGGCGGCCGGTCAGACGCCCGCGTACGAGTGCTTGCCGCCGACGAAGATGTTCACGCCGTAGTAGTTGAACAGGTAGCAGGCGAACGCGATCAGCGCGATGTACGCCGCCTTGCGGCCCTTCCAGCCGGCCGTGGAGCGGGCGTGCAGGTAGCCGGCGTAGGCGACCCAGGTGATGAAGGCCCAGGTCTCCTTGGGGTCCCAGCCCCAGTAGCGGCCCCAGGCCGACTCGGCCCAGATGGAGCCCGCGATGATCGTGAACGTCCACAGCGGGAAGACGGCCGCGTTGATCCGGTACGCGAACTTGTCCAGCGAGGCGGCGGCGGGCAGCCGCTCCAGCACCGACTTCGCGAAGGAGCCCGGCTCGCCGCCCGAGGCCAGCTTGTTCTCGTAGGAGTCCTTGAAGAGGTAGGCGAGCGTGCCGACCGCGCCGACGTACAGGGCCGCGCCGCAGAAGATCGCGGTGGAGACGTGGATGTACAGCCAGTACGAGTGCAGGGCCGGGACGAGCTGGTCGCTGGCCGTGTACAGGACGGTGACCGCGAGGCCCAGGTCCAGCAGGACCGTGGTGGTCAGGAACAGGCCGATCCAGCGCACGTTCTTCTTCAGGGCGAGCAGCGCGAGGTACACGCCGACCGCGACCGTGGAGAAGGTGATGTTGAACTCGTACATGTTGCCCCACGGCGCCCGCTCCACGGAGGCCGCGCGGGCGACGACGCCCGCCAGCTCCACCAGGAAGGCGAGCACGGTGAGCGAGACGGCGATCCGGCCGTACAGGTCGCCCTGCACGTCACCGCCGTGCGCGCCGGGCCCGTCGGGCACGTCGCGGGCGCCGGCGGCGGACCGCACGACGACCTGGGGGCGCTCCAGTACGGCGGTGCCCCCGGCGGACTTCACCGCCACGGCCGGGCCCGCGGCCCCGGCCGCCTTCTGCTCGGTGGCGGTGAGCGCGGCGGCCGTGCGGGCCACCTTGCTGCGGCTGCCGAAGAGCCATTCCGCGATGTAGGCGAGGAAGGCCAGGGTGTAGACGGCCATCGAGGAGTAGATCAGCGCGTTGCTGGTGTGCGCCAGGTTTTCGTTGGTCGCCGTGGCGAGCTCGGTTGCGGCGGCGAGAGTCACTTCTTCTCAGCCCCTTCGGCGGGTACGGGGGTGGCGGCGCTCTGCTCCGGGTCGGAGCCGGCGTCGGGCTGTTCGGGCTGTGTGGGTGCCTTGTCGTGGACCAGGGCGGCCAGGGCGCCGATCTCCTCGGGGAGCTTCGCCGACTCGCTGCGGCCCAGACCGGCCACCTCGACGACCGTCACCCCGTCGGCGCCCGCCACCGCCCGCACCCAGACCCGGCGGCGCTGGATGAACAGCGATCCGGCCAGGCCGAAGATCGCGGCGACGGCTCCGGTCAGCGCCCAGCCGGTGCCCGGCTGCTGGACGATCTGGAAGCCGGCCCACTCCTTGATGTCCTTGTCGAACGTGATGGAGCCGGCGCCGCCGGGCAGCGTCAGGGTCTCGCCGGGCAGCAGGCGGCTCTTGAGGATGTTGCCCTTGGCGTCCTTGAACGGCTTCAGGTTCGGGTTCTTGGTGTCGAGCTGGTAGATGTTCTGCGGGGTGCCCGCGTCCACGCCCAGGTCGCCGTGGTAGGCGCCCAGCGACAGGACGGGGAACCGGAGCGCGGGGAACTGGGAGAACATCGTGCCCTTGCCGGCCCCGGCGAAGGTCGGCACGAAGAACGCGGCGAAGCCGAGCTGCTCGCTCTTGCCCTGCGCGTTCTTGTAGCCGTCCATCACCTTGATCGCGCCCTGCGAGGTGACGTTGGGGTCCAGCGGCAGCAGCGGCACGGCCTGGCGGTAGACCACCCGGCCCTTGCCGTCGCGCACGGTGACGGTGGGGGCGTAGCCGTGGCTGACCAGGTAGACCTTGGCGTCGTCGATCTCCAGCGGCTCGTTGACCTTGACGGTCCGGTGCCGCTCCTCGCCGTCGGCGCCGACGCTGTAGTCGATGTCCGCCTGGTAGGTGCGCGGGGTGCCCTTGTTGGGGCCGCTCGGCTCGTAGGTGCCGGTGAACTTCTTCAGGGTGAAGCTGAACGGGACGAGGTCGTCGTCGTCGAAGAGGTTCCCGGACTTGAAGTCGTCGTACTGGGTGAGGGTGTTGGCGAAGCCGTCGCCCTCGACGATCAGCTTGTTGCCCTCGGTCTTGAACAACTGGCCCCAGGCGAAGGCGATCAGCATCACGATCAGCGCGATGTGGAAGAGCAGGTTGCCCGCCTCGCGCAGATAGCCCTTCTCGGCGGCGACCGCGTCACCGGAGAGGTGGGCGCGGAAGCGGCGCTGCCGCAGCGTCCTCAGCGCGGCCTCGCGGACCTCCTCGGGCGCGGCGGCGGTGCGCCAGGTGGCGTACGCGGGCAGCCGGGTCAGCCGCTTGGGCGCGCCCGGCGGGCGGCTGCGCAGCTGGCCGGTGAACTGCCAGGTGCGCGGCACGATGCAGCCGATGAGGGAGACGAACAGCAGGATGTAGATCGCGGAGAACCACACCGAGCTGTAGACGTGGAACAGGCCGAGCCGGTCGTAGACGGGCGCGAGCGTGGTGTGGGCCTGGCGGAACGCCTCGACCTTCGTCGCGTCGCTGCCGGTCTGCGGGATCAGCGAGCCGGGGATGGCGCCCAGGGAGAGCAGGAACAGCAGCAGCAGCGCGACCCGCATGGAGGTCAGCTGCCGCCAGAACCAGCGGACCCAGCCGATGAACTCGCGGCCGGCCCAGGCGAGCCAGCCGGCCGCGCCGGGGGCGCGGCGGCCGCCGAAGGAGCCGGGCACGGCCGTCTCGGCGGGCGCGGTGGACAGCTGGGAGCCGGCCGCGCCGAGGTCGTCCTCACCGGGGGGCGGCGCGGCCGGCTTCTCGTCGGCGCGCGTACCGGGTGTCGTCTTGCTCATGGATCAGATCCCCACAGTGAAGCCGCTGGACCAGGTCTGCATCTCCTGCACCAGCCGGTCCCAGGCGCCGGTGAGCAGCAGCACACCGGTCACGATCATCATCGTCCCGCCGAGGCGCAGCACCCACACATAGTGGCGCTTGACCCAGCCGAACGCGCCGAGGGCCTTGCGGAAGGCGATGGCGGTGAGCACGAACGGTATGCCGAGCCCGGCGCAGTAGGCGACGGTCAGCAGGGCACCGCGCCCGGCGCTGGCCTGGTTGGAGGAGAGCGCCACCACGGAGGCCAGCGTCGGGCCGATGCACGGCGTCCAGCCGACGCCGAACAGGGCGCCGAGCAGGGGTGCGCCGACCAGGCCGGTGGCCGGCCGCCGGTGGAAGCGGAACTCACGCTGGGTCAGCCAGGGCATCAGGCCCATGAAGAAGACGCCCATGAGGATCATGAGCACACCCAGCACCTTGGACAGGGTCCCCTTGTACTCCTGGAGGGTCTGCCCGAAGAAGCCGAACATCGCGCCGCCGCTGACGAACACGACGGTGAAGCCGAGCACGAACAGCGAGGCGCCCACGGCCATCCGGCCGCGCCGGGCCTCGGCCAGGTCGGTGCCGGTGACCCCGGTCACGTACGAGAGGTAGCCGGGGACGAGGGGCAGGACGCACGGCGAGAAGAAGGAGACGAGTCCGCCGAGGACGGCGACGGGCAGCGCGAGCAGCAGGGCCCCGCTGAAGACCGTCTGGTTGGGATCGGTGGCTGCGGCCAGTAGCACGGCGGCTCACTTCTCCGCGAGGACCGGGTCGAGCATCTTGCGCAGCTTCTCCTCGCTGAGCGCCTGGAGGGCGCGCGCCGCGATGTTCCCGTCCCGGTCGATGACCAGGGTGCTCGGGATGGCCTGCGGATTGAGGGTGCCCTTCTTGAAGCGGAGCATCAGCTTGCCGGTGGGGTCGTACAGGCTCGGGTACGGCACCGCGTAGCTCTTCTCGAACTGCTGGGCCGGCTGGGTGCTGGTGTCGCGGGTGTTGATGCCGACGAACCGCACGCCCTCGGCGGCGGTGTCCCCGGCGACCTTGACCAGGTTGGGCGCCTCGGCGCGGCACGGCGAGCACCAGGAGCCCCAGACGTTGAGGACGACGACCTTGCCCTTGTAGGCGGCGAGGTCGAGCTCCTTGCCGTCGATGGTCTTGCCGGACAGCTCGGGGGCGGGCTTGCGGTCGCCCTTCTTCACCGTGGCGATGCCGTCGGAGCCGGTGATGAAGTTGGTGTTGCCCGAGCCGCCGGAGGTGCCCCCGGAGCCGCAGGCGGTCAGGACGAGTGCCGCGGCCGCGGTCCCGGCGGCGAGCAGGACGGCGCGGCCGCGGGCACGGGGCGTGCGCGTGCGGTGCGGTGCGGACGTGCGGTTCGCCCGGCGGGAGCACTGGGGGGCGCGGCTGGCGGCACTCATGTGAAAAGTTTCGCATGCCTGTTCCGGGGATCTTGCCCGCCCCCCTCCCGGGCGGAAAACCGCATATCAGGCGCCGTCGGCGGTGCCCTTCCCGGTCCCGGTGCCCGTGCCTGCGGGAGTCTTCAGGAACTCCTTCCAGCCGCCCGTCGGCTGCTGCCCGACCTCCAGGGTGCGCAGCTTGGCGAGCACCTCCGGCTTCTGCACGTCCATCCAGTCGACGAACTGCCGGAAGGAGACCAGGCGCACATCGGCGCCCTTGTCGCGCTCGGCGGCGATGTGTTTGAAGGCCTCCTCGACGGAGTCCATGTAGATGCCGCCGTTCCACTGCTCGAAGTGGTTGCCGATGAAGAACGGCGCGCGGTTGGTCTGGTACGCCCGCTCGAAGCCCTGGATGTATGCCTGCGCGGACTGCTTGCGCCAGCCGGGGTAGTTGACCGGCGGGGCCTTGGTGGAGTTCAGGGACTGGTTGGCCAGCATGTTGTAGTCCATCGAGAGGACCTCGAACTTCCGGCCGGGGAACGGGACCTGCTGGAGCGGGAGGTCCCAGATGCCGAGCTTCTTGACCGGCCACACCTGGCGGCCGCCCGGCGAGGAGGCGTCGTAGCGCCAGCCGAGGTCCTTGGCGGTGGGCAGCAGGTGGTCCTGGCCGAGCAGGCAGGGGGTGCGGCCGCCGACCAGTTCCTTGTCGTAGTCGAAGGGCAGGGAGGGCAGGTCGGTCCAGCCGGTGTTGGTCCGCCACTGCTTCACGAACGCCTTGGCCTGGTCGATCTCGCTGCGCCACTGCTTGGGCGTCCAGTCGCCCACGGTGCCGTGGCCGGAGCAGAAGTGGCCGTTGAAGTGGGTGCCTATCTCGTGGCCCTCCAGCCAGGCACGGCGCACGTTGGTGAGGGTGGCCTTGATGTGCTCGTCGGTGAGGTAGCCGATGTCGGAGGCGCCGCGCGCGTTGTTCGGCGGGTCGTACATGCGCTTCTTGGACTCCGGGAGCAGATAGAGCCCGGAGAGGAAGAAGGTCATGCCCGCCTGGTGCTGCTTGGCGAGGTCGAGGAAGCGGGGGAAGAGGCCGTTGCCGACCTCGCCGGCGCCGTCCCAGGAGAAGACGACGAACTGCGGCGGGGTCTGGCCCGGCTCCAGCGGGACCGGCTTGGCGGGCTGGTGCGGCTGCTTGCCGGTGAACGACGTGGAGCCGTCGCCGATCGGGCGGGCGGGCGGCGGCGTGTCCTTGCCCTGCGAACCCGCACCGGATCCGGAACCGCCGGCGTCGTCCGAGCTGTCCGAAGACGTGAGGCCGCCGCAGCCCGCGAGTCCTACGGCAGCCGCGGTGCCCGCGCCGAGGCCGAGTATTCCCCTCCGGGAGAAGGTGCGCATGAGTCCCTCGATCCGTCACGTCCGCTGAATGGTGGTCACTCGTTCAGAGGGCGTGACGGCCGCGAGGGTTGCGTGACGCGGTATGAATTTCACAACAAACGTAGCGAAATTGTCCGCATGTGACCGATGACTTACGGCCTACTTACGCTCTGTGTACTACGGGAGACCGCAGTTGATCGCGATCAGAGCGGAGTGCTGCGCAATGGGCGATATGCCCCGCTAGGTGCATTACGCCCCGAAGGCCTTCCCCTGGCCCTTCACCGGCCGGGCGCCCGCCAGCAGATGCGCCGGCACCAGGTCACGGGCCGGCTCGCTGTAGCCGACGGAGACGATCCGGTCGCCCTGGTACGTGAACGTCGTCAGCGAGGCCAGCGTGCACTGCCGCTTGCGCGGGTCGTGCCACAGCCGCCGCCGCTCCACGTAGGACCGCACGATCCAGATCGGCAACTGGTGGCTGACGACGACGGCTTCGTGCCCGCGCGCCCGGTCCTTCGCCGCGTTCAGCGCGCCCATCATGCGCACCACCTGGTCGATGTACGGCTCGCCCCAGGACGGCCGGAACGGGTTGACCACGTGCTTCCAGTTCGCCGGGCGGCGCAGCGCGCCGTCGCCGACGCCGAACGTCTTGCCCTGGAAGACGTTCTCCGCCTCGATCAGCCGCTCGTCGGTGGCGAGGTCGAGCCCGTGCGCCTTGGCGATCGGCGTGGCCGTCTCCTGCGCCCGCTCCAGCGGCGAGGCGACGACGTACGTCACATCGCGCGGGGCCAGGTGCTCGGCGACCCGCTCGGCCATCTGCCGCCCCAGCTCGGACAGGTGGTAGCCCGGCAGCCGCCCGTAGAGCACACCGGTCGGGTTCTCCACCTCGCCGTGGCGCATGAGGTGGACGACGGTGACGTCGCTGCCCCCACCGCTCCCGGCGCTCTTGACGTCCTCGATGATCTCGGTGATCTCGGTGATCTCGGTGTCCCGCTGCTCGCTCATGCCGTGGCCTCCGCCGCCGCGCGGGCCGCCGCCGGAAGGGCGTCGGCGATCCGCTGGAGCGCCCGCTCGTCGTGGGCGGTGGACACGAACCACGACTCGAAGGACGAGGGCGGCAGATAGACGCCGTGCGCCAGCATCGCGTGGAAGAAGGCGGTGAAGCGGTACGACTCCTGCGCCCTGGCGTCGTCGTAGTCGCGCACCGGCCGGTCGGTGAAGAACACCGAGAACATGTTGGAGGCGTTCTGGAGGGTGTGCGCGACGCCCTCCTTGGTGAGCGCCTCGGAGACCATGGCCTGGATCTGCTGCGAGACGGCGTTCACCTTGGCGTAGGCCGCGTCGTCGAGCAGCCGCAGCTGGGCGAGGCCCGCGGCGGTGGCGACCGGGTTCCCGGAGAGCGTGCCGGCCTGGTAGACGGGCCCGGCGGGGGCGAGGTGCGCCATCACGTCGGCGCGGCCGCCGAAGGCCGCGGCCGGGAAGCCGCCGCCCATCACCTTGCCGAAGGTCATCAGGTCGGGCTCGACGCCGTCGACGCCGTACCAGCCGGCCCGGCTGGTGCGGAAGCCGGTCATGACCTCGTCGGAGACGTAGAGCGCGCCGTTGTCCCGGCACAGGTCCCTGAGCCCCTGGTTGAACCCGGGCAGCGGCGGCACGACGCCCATGTTGCCGGGCGATGCCTCGGTGATCACACAGGCGATCTCGTCCGGGTGCGCGGCGAAGGCGGCGCGCACCGCGTCGAGGTCGTTGTACGGCAGCACGATGGTGTCGCCCGCCTGGGCGCCGGTGACGCCGGGCGTGTCCGGCAGCGCGAAGGTGGCGACGCCCGAGCCGGCCGCGGCCAGCAGCGAGTCGACGTGCCCGTGGTAGCAGCCGGCGAACTTGACGACCTTGGCGCGCCGGGTGAACCCGCGGGCCAGGCGGATCGCGGACATGGTGGCCTCGGTGCCGCTGGAGACCAGCCGGACCTGCTCCAGCGGCGCGACGCGCGCCACCATCTCCTCCGCGAGGGCGACCTCGCCCTCACCGGGCGTACCGAAGGAGGTGCCGCGCGCGACCGCGTCCTGCACGGCCGCGATCACCTCGGGGTGGCTGTGCCCGAGGATCATCGGCCCCCAGGAGCACACCAGGTCGACGTACTCCCGGCCGTCGGCGTCCGTCAGGTACGGCCCGCTGCCGGACACCATGAACCGGGGCGTGCCGCCCACGGCGCGGAAGGCGCGCACCGGCGAGTTCACGCCGCCGGGCGTGACGGTCGCCGCCCGGTCGAACAGCGCCTGCGAGGCGGGGGCTTCGTATGGGTATGGCACTTCGCTCATGGCCTGCGACTTCTCCGATTTCTCGGTTCTCCCGGCGCTGGGTCGGTCCCTCGGGGGGCCGGCCGTCCGGCGTCCGGGCTTCCGGCGCTCGGGCGGACGGCCGCGGTCCGATCAGCGGTCCGGCGGGCGTGTCCTGTCCGGCCACCGGCCCGGTGACCTGTTCGCCGACCTGTTCGGTGACCACTCCGGTGACCTGTTCAGGGTAGGCCAGGGGGCGCGGGGGCCGGGAGCGGAGCGGGGTGGCGCTCCCGGTCCGCTCCCGGCCCCCGCGCGCGGGCGGATCCCGTATCGGTATCGGTGGCCGTGGCAGTGGCCGAAGAAGCGGCTCAGGCCCGGCCCATCTGAGAAACTGGCCTCCTCGTACGTACGCACAGACACAGGGACGGATGCGTGCGGGCGGACGGACAGGAGGAAGAGTCGTGGCAGGGTCGTGCCGACGGCCACGAAGATCCCGCGGCGAGATGTTTCGGCGTACGTTTCGGCGTGCGGCCGTGGGGGAGGTCACTGACACGATGATCGGGTTGCGCGGCCGGGGCCACGCGTCCTAGAAAAGCAGTCGGGTGGAGATATGCATCGCGGTGGCGGACTGGGCGAGGGGACTGACGACCTGGGTCCTCGGCGTGCCCGGCGGGGAAGGCACCGGCGCGAAGCGGAGGAGACCGCCGAAGCACGTCAGGCGCAGGGCGCGCCCGGCGAATCCGAGCGCTCCGACCGGCGGACCGACGACCGGGCGGGACGCCGGGCCGATCGCCTGCGGGCGGGGAGCAGGAATGGTGGTCGGGTGGGGGTGACGTACAAGTACTTCGGCGCCCCCGACGGCGCGACCGCGGCCCGCGTCCCGATCTCCATGCGCCCCGAGGAACTGGGCGGCGACGAGCTGGGCATGAACGGCATGTTCACCAAGATCAAGCCGGAGACCATGGCCGCGATGGTCCTCACCGGCATCGAGGGCGTCCCCCTGCATCGGGTCCCGCCCCTCGAACTCGTCGTCCTCCACCCCGACTACGCCGTCGTCAGACTCCCCATGACCGTCGTCGACCCCCTCCGCGACATCGGCGAGGAAGCGGTCGGCGCCGCCGCCTTCATCTGGTCCACGGTCCCGGACCGCGGCGGCCCGCGCGACGCGTTCAACGTGTACCAGTTGCTCCACGAGTGGCAGGACTTCAGCCACCGGCTGCATGAGGCGGGGCATCAGGCCTATTGCCTGGTGTGGCCCTGAGGCGGGGGATGTGACGGACTCGGGGGCGGCAGGTCGCCGCCTCCTCCATTGCTGTGCGCGTCAGGGTCCTTGCGGGTCTGCCGAATTCTGCGCGGAACCTGGAGAAGGCGCCTGGCCGGTGGCCTCGGCGCCGCCCAAAGAAGACTGTGGTTCTGCTCTCCGGTATTCGATCATCGCCCGGACCCTTTGCTGTGGATCAGGCAGTTCCTTGACGAACTGAACGAAGGCGTCCTGGAATTCGCGTTCGGCCCTGTCCCGATGCCAGGCCCGCGCCTGGGCGACGACCGGTGGCACGAGAACGGTGAGGGCGACGCCCGCCGACGCGGCCCACCAAGGCGCTCCCACCAGCAGGTCACGCAGTCCTGTTGCTCCGGAGGCCAGGGCGGGGAGAGAAACCAGGGTCATGCGCACTGCCGCGCCTTTCCGGCAGAGGGCAGTGCATGGGCCCCCTGTCCTGACGAACCAGTCGGGGCTGGGGGCATGGGGCCGGGCATACCGAGGGGACCCCGGCTGTGACGCGAAACTCGCTCAGCCCGGGATCGGCCTATTGCTACTGAATTGGAATTACGGAGCCTGGGAGAAGGAGAGGAATTCTGAGGATTTTTGGGCAGGCTCCTACATTTACCTAGTTGTTGTAGAACAACGTAGGCTTAACCTTCCCAATAAACCACGGCATCAATTCTCGGATGCTTCCCGAACCAGTGTCTCGATGCTTCTTCCGCGCCCGGACATGCCGGACCTGGTCACCAGTCTGCCGCAGGAGAGCCCGGAGCGGCAAGGTTCCGCAGCTCACGGGTGAGACCACCTGCAGTACCGCCTCGATCCGCCGCAGGTGAGCAACCGTCGACCGCGCCAGGGTGCCCCCGGCGTCGACACGATCGCCGTCCCGCTTCGCCCGAGCCCGCCGCAACCCACTTCTTGTGCAAGTGACAGGAACCCAAGTACCGTAAGCGGCATGCAAGCTGACGTGTGGTCACCCACACCCGTGCTCTTGACGGTCGACCTCGTGATCCTGACCTTGCGCGAAGGGCAACTGTGCATCCTGCTCGTGGAGCGGGGTGAAGATCCTTTTCAGGGCACACCGGCGCTGCCCGGTGGTTTCCTCAGTCACGCCGGTGAGGAGATCCTTGGCGCTGCCCACCGCGAGTTGAGTGAGGAAACCGCTCTGGTCGCCGGGTGCGTACATCTTGAACAGATGGGCATCTACGGGGACGTAGGCCGTGACCCACGAGGCCGAGTCGTTTCCGTGGCCCACTTGGCGATCGCGCCCGGACTCCCCGAACCGGTTGCGGGAACGGATGCCTCCGACGCCGCATGGGTCCCTGCGGAGACCATCCTGTCAGGTGAGCTGGAACTAGCCTTCGATCACCGCCGGATCGTGACGGACGGGATCGAACTCGCGCGAACAAAGCTCGAATTCTCGGCGTTGGCCACGGCATTCTGCGGAGAACTCTTCACCATAGCGGAGCTGCAACAGGTGTACGAGGCGGTTTGGGGAACCGAACTCGACACCCGTAATTTCTACCGGAAAGTCCAGGCCGCCAAGGGGTTCATCGTGCCCGCCGGTTCCGGACGCAGGACCACGGGAGGCCGGCCCGCGCGCCTCTACCGGGCCGGACCGAAGGCGGTGCTGTTCCCGCCACTGATCCGACCCGTGCCGACCATGACGGACAAGGGAACGAGAGAGGAAGAGGAATAGATGGCGAAAGACCTGGTGGTGGTCCTCACCGCCCTCAATCTCGAGTATCAGGCCGTGCGCCGGAGACTGTCCGGTCCGCGGATACACCGGCATGAGCGTGGGACACGGTTCGAGGTGGGAACCGTCCAGGGCACTTCGTGTCGGGTCGCGCTCGGCCTGACGAACAAAGGAAACCACTCCGCCGCTGTGATCGCCGAGCGCGCGATCCAGGAGTTCTCGCCGGTGGCCGTGCTGTTCGTCGGTGTCGCCGGCGCCCTGTGGGAGACCGCCAGGCTGGGCGACGTGGTGATGGCGACACACGTATACGCCTACCACGGCGGGACCAGCGAGGACGACGGACTCAAGGCCCGCCCGCGGACGTGGGAGGCGGCGCACGGTATCAGTCAGCTCGGCGCGCACCTGGCCCGCGTGAACGACTGGGCTGACGCCGTGCCCGGCCAACGGCACGCGCCGCAGGTGCGCTTCGGAGCGATCGCCGCCGGCGAGGTCGTGCAGAACTCGAAGATCTCCGCCGAGGCGCAGTGGATCCGCCAGCACTACAACGACGCGCTCGCCATCGAGATGGAGGCCGCCGGCGTGGCGCAGGCCGGACACCTCAACGGGGCAGCCGTGGCCATCATCCGCGGGATCAGCGACCGGGCGGACGGCACGAAGAGCAGCGCGAACGACCGTGACTGGCAACCACGTGCCGCAGCGAACGCGGCGGCGTTCGCCATACGGCTGGCCGTGGAACTCGTGGAAGAACAGGAGCAGATCGCCGTGTCCGAGACAAACAGGGCCCACGCGGCCGACAACCCCAAAGAACACGTCAGCAACATGGCCCACAACAGCACCATCGGCATCATGGCCGGCTCCGTCACGGGGAGCAGCGTCCGGATGAACGCGGGCCCGAAGGTGACTGGTCCCGCGGGCCTGGCCGCAGAGCTGGACGTCTTACGTACGCGTCTGAAGCACCACCACGCCGAGGGCTCCCTCGATGACGACACCTACCGAGAAGCACTGGCGGAGCTGGGTTTCGCTCGCCGGGCGGCCCGGGAGCACACGTCCGAGTCGTCCAAGCGGGCCACCATGGCACTCAAGCGGTTACGCGGTCTGATCGCGGAGGTTCCCGAGCTGGTGGCCATGCTGGCCCCACTGGTCATCGCGGCTGGTGACCTGTCGTGACCGATGTCAGCAGCGTCGCGCAGGCCGCATACGACTCCGTCGTCGGGATCCAGGCCGAGGTCGTTCACAACTCCACCGTTTCCATCGTCCATCCGGATGCGACACCTCAGGAGAAGTACAAGGTCGGTGTGCGGTTCCTGGAGGACGGCGTACCGAGTCGTGCTCGCGAGATGATCAGCGACGCGATCGCCCATGGACACGACAACGCGGAGGTTCGTTTCCACTGGGTGCTCGCCATGCTCAGCGGGCGCGCCTACCACGACCTCAGCACCGAAGAGGTCCAGCGGCTGAACCGTGCCTCCGGGCTCGTCCGGACCTATGCCGAGGGAGAGTGGAAGGAAGCTCTGCGCGTCGCTTTCGAACTGCTCGCGATGCTCAGCACCGCAGACGGTGAGGCGGGGCGCGTACTGGAGCGTCTGCGAGCCCTGTCATCTCACCTGCGCGACGCGATCCTCCATCACCTCGACCTCGTACTCACCGGAGGTCTGAAGGACAGCCTGTGGACCGAGAACCGCGACCGGGCCGAGGCGGCTCGCTTCGGCCACGACCGAGCCCAACGGGTCTGGGCCTATTTCGAACCCGACCCCATCGGACCGCGGGCCCTGCCGCCTCGCCCGAGCACCGCTGCCGCCGCACGGGCGACGATCCCGTTCCGGGCCGGGCTGTTCGTCGTCGCCGGCGTGTTCGTCTCTGTCCTGGCACTCATCGCGGATCCGGCTGCGGCTGTCATCGAATTGCTGGTGACCATCGGTGCGGGTCTGACCGCCGCTCACTTCGGCCGCCTGCGGCGGTACCAGGAACATCGGCTGACGCCCCAGAACTCTGAGCCCCGCGTCCCCGGCCAGGCCGGTCCCGCCGCTGCCGGGGACGGATTCACCAACCGCGTCCGTCACTCGTTCGACCACTACTTCGGCGTCCATGTGCCCCACGGATTCGCCCCGCACGAATGGCTCCGTCACACCACCCCCATCCGCGACAGCCTCGTCACCGAGATCGCACTGCTCTACCGCGAGAGCCGAGTCGGCGTGGACCGGGTCCACTGGCTGATCCGCCATCTCGCCGAGGACACCCGGAACCGCTACACCGCAGGCACCCTGTTCGATCAACGCCAGCAGAACCAGACGTCGGCGATGGCGCAGGCCCTGCGTGTGTTAGCTCTCACCGCTCTCGGCATCACGACCCTGGCCCTGCTCGGGACAGTGATCTCGGATGCCGGCGCACCGCAGATACTGCTGACCCTCCTGGCCGTGGTCGTCGCGGTCTGGTCCGGACGCGCGGCCGCGTCCTCGTGGCTGGAGGCCCAGGGCGAAGAGCACCGGTTCGCCGAGGAGACCCAGGAGTACCACGAGCGGCTGACCGCGCGGCAGGTCGCTTACCAGCAGTGGAAGTCGTTCCTGGACACGACGCGCCCCAGTGAGCAGGAGATGGAGACCTGGCTCACCTGTGACAAGACACTGTTCGTCGACGAAGCACTCCGCCACTACCAGCTCACCTGGCGCGACCTGATCACCCACACCATTCTGATGACGCCCGCACGCCCCTACAAGCGAGGTCGGGTGAAGGGCGGCCCTTGGCGGTACTCACGGTACAGCTTCCGTCTTTTCCTGGTCACCCAGGACGGCGTTCGTGAAGTCAGTACCGAATTCGATTTCACCGACGGGCGACGCGGCGGGAACGAGCAGCGGAGCAACTACCGGTTCGACGCGTTGTCCTCCGTGCAGGTAACGGAAAGGACCAATGTCGGTTACGACTTGGAACTCGTCCTCACCAACGGGCCGGCCAGGAACATTCGCGTCAAAGACGCCGACTCCCACCAGTTGGCACCGGACGAGAACGCCCAGGAGATCGCAGAGATCAATCTGAATTCTGCCGGTTTCATCCACACCTTCCGCCTCTTGGAAGGAATCGCGGCGGACGGAAAGGGTTGGATCGAACGAAACAACCCGAACAACCTGCCGTCCTTCGACGCCGCCGATTGAGCCTTCCAAGCCTTCGAGGCGGGCAGGTTCCGCAGCGACGGAGCTCTGCCCGCCCGCGCATCAGCTCAGCCGGGACCCGAGCTTAGGGATGGCGAATTGTCATGACCGCCACAGAGGATGTCACCGAGAGCAGACTGCTGCTGGCCGAGTACGACCGCATCAAGGAGGAGCAGAACACCCGTATAGGGTTCCGTGACAACCTGCTCTACTTCACCCTCGCCGCGTCCACCGCGGTACTGGCGATCACCGTCCAGAGCGGGCAGGCGCGACTGCTGCTCGCCGTGCCCGTGATCTGCCTGGTACTCGGCTGGACCTACCTGGTCAACGACGAGAAGATCTCGGCCGTCGGCTGCTACATCCGCGACCAGCTGGGCCCGCGGCTGGCAGAACTCAGCGGCGCCCGCGGAGCAGTGTTCGGCTGGGAGACCTACCACCGCGGCGACGCGGGCCGCACCACGCGCAAGCGGCTTCAGACCATCGTGGACCTGTTCACGTACTTGGCCCTTCCGATGGTTTGCGTGGCCGCTTTCTGGTGCTCTCCCGCCGTCCGGCCCTCACTGGTGATCGTCTCCCTCGCACAGACACTTGCCCTGGCCGTACTGGGTTGGCAGTTCTTGCGCTACACGGAGCGGTAGTCCAGCTGTGCCGCCCCGCGTTCGAGTGAGGGTGTCACAGGGCCAGAGTGATCGCCGCCCCCGCTCCCCCGAGCCCCGCCGCCAGGGCTGCTTCGGGCCAGCCGCCGGTGGACCAGGGGAAGACGCGGTCGGCGGCGAGGCGGCCGGGGCCGGTGGCGGCGACGGTCAGGGCCACGACGGCGATGGCGATGTTGTATTCGATGCCGCCGTCGGTGTCCCAGAAGCCGTGGGCGCCGGTGACCGTGACCATGGCGTTGATCATGACGCCGATCAGTGCGGCGGCGGCGAGCGGGGTGAGGAGGCCGAGGGCCAGACCGAGGCCGCCGAGGAGTTCGGAGAGGCCGCCGATCACGGCGTAGACGCGGCCGGGACGGTAGCCGATCGCCTCGAAGCCGCGGCCGGTCGCCGCCAGGCCGCCGCCGCCGAAGAGGCCGAACAGCTTCTGGGAGCCGTGCCCGGCCAGCAGCAGGCCGAAGGTCAGCCTCAGGAGCAGCAGACCCCAGTCGGCGGCCCATGAGCGGGGCCGGGCGGAGGCGGTGCGGTGGGGGGTCGTCGGCTCCGTGGCGGACGACGAGCGGTTCAGGATGCGCTTCGCGGACATGGGAAGCTCCGGAGGGGCAGGGCAGGAAAGGGGGCGTCCTCCACGTTTCCGGACGGGCGGACATCGCGCATGTCGGGGCGGGCCCGGCGGGGGCTCGGCGGGGCCGCCGTCGTCGCCCATGTACAGGACGGAACAGGCCGTGTGATCATGACGGCTGCGGCCGCCGACCACGGCCGTTGCTGGGGGATGCCGTCCGCGGGCGGCACGAGGACGCATCGGGGGGTGCGCAGTGACACGGACGGCCTCGGTCGTCGCGCTCGTCGTGGCTCTCGCCGGTATCGCCGGGGGCGTCTTCGTCGGCGCTTCCGGGCTGGACACGGTGATGGGCTGCGGCCCCGCCGAACACACCTACCCGGACCAGACCGCACGGGACTGGGTGACGCAGGCCGACCACGTCGTGGTGGCCGCGCCGGTCGGCGAGGAGGACACCGGGCGGCGGGACTACAAGAGCGGCCCGGTGAGCTACGAGACCGACCGCAAGGTGACCTTCCGCACCGATCGCCGCCTGTGGTCCGCCGCCCGGCCCCGGCACGCGCTGGGCGGCGACTTCGCGCTGGTCGCTCCCGGCTGGCGGGTGCTGCGGGCGGGCGGCGCCCGGATCAAGCGGACCACCGGGGACGCCCCCCGCCTGGAGACCGGCCACACCTACCTCCTGGCCCTGCGCTGGTCGGAGGGCGCCTGGGTGGTGCTCGGCGAGGGGGCCTCCGTACCGTTCGACGGGCACACCGCCGGGTCGGGCGAGTGGTGCGGGCGGGTCCTGGGCAAGGACGACGTCGCCCGCGGCGAACTCTTCTCCCGCTCCGACGACCACAGCCTGGAGAAGGACCTGCTCGGGAAGGACGAGCAGGCCGTCGTCCGCGCTCTCACCCGCGCCGCCCGCAAGAAGTGACGGAGAGTGACCAAGCCTCCGGTTTTCCTCCGCGCCCGGCACTACGTACTGTAGGGTCCCGCTCGCCCTTCTCCATCGTCCACGGGGGATCCATGCAGGAAGCGCGTTGTCCGGCGCCCGGTGCTCCACCGCCCGGCCAGAAGCGGGACGGCGGGCTCGCGCCCACGGTCGCCGCCCTGGTCGTGAGCCTCACCGTCGCCGCCGTCGGGGTGTACGAGCTGAGCGGCTTCGGGCTGCACAGCCTCGACCACCGGCCCCATCTGTTCAGCGACGGCTTCGCCACGGCCGGCGTGATCGTCGCCACGGTGGCGGCCGGGGCGGCGGTCGGCAACCTGGCCTGGATCCTGACGGCGCCCCTCAGGCACGCCGCCCTCACCGTGAGTGACCAGTCCGATGACCCTGACGGCTGCGGTGCCGGGGACGACGGAGGAGACGGCGAGGGCGAGGGCGAGGGTGACGGCGGCAGGGACAGCGGTGACCGCAGTGACCGCGGCGACCGCGGCGACGGTGTCGGTCCGGGCTCCGCGGGTACCCCGCATGCTCCCTGCGTCTCCGCCGCGGTTCATCCTCCCGGCCCCGGCGAGTAAGCACACACCCGTCCGCTCCTTACCTTCTCCCGAAACACTGGGGCCAAGGCCCCTCAGCCACCGCCCCGACCACCACCCCCAGCCACCGCCAGACCCCGTCCGTCCCTGTCCGTCCCTGTCCGTCCCATCGGCCCCCATCCGGCCCGTCCCCGAGGTGACCCGTCACCCATGCCCGCTCGGCAGTCCGTCCTCATCCCCCCGCAGCGCGCCCCGCGTACGTCCGCGCGCCCCTCCCCCGGCCCCCGGCTGCGGGCGGGCGCCGCCGCGGCGACCGTCTGGTACCTGCGGGTGCTCGCGCTGCTCAACATCGTCGCGGTGCTCTCGCTGCCGTTCCGCGAGGAGGTGCACGAGCACAACGGCGGTGAGTTCTTCACCCCGTACCTGGCCACCGCGGGCCTCGTCTCGGCCGCGCTCGCGCTCTTCCTGGCCATGGTGATGCGGCGCCGCAAACGCGCGGCCTGGGTGTTCAACCTGCTGCTCGCCGGACCGCTGTTCGCGCTCTACGTGCTCGCGCTCACCCAGGAGCGCTTCCGCGAACACCCCTTCAACTGGGTCTCGGCGGCCCTGACCGGCCTGTTCGTGCTCGCGCTGCTGGTCGGCCGCACCGAGTTCAACGCCATCGGCGACCGCTCCAACCCCCGGCTCGCCCTGGCCGTCGGCGCCGTCGGCATCCTGGTCAGCGGCGGCCTGGGCACCTGGCTGGTCGACGCCACCAACAAGGTGTCCGGCGCGCCCCTCACCGACAAGGTCGCCTACACCCTGCTGCGCAGCGTCAGCGTCGGCCCGCTCGCCGACCGCGTCCCCGCCGTGGAGTCGCCCCGCTGGGTGGACATCCTCATCAACGTGCTGATGGCGGTGACCTTCCTGCTGGTGCTGTACGTCTGCTTCCGCTCGCCGCGCGGCCTGGCGCTGCTCGGCGCCGAGGACGAGACCCGGCTGCGCGAGCTGCTGGACCGGCACGGCGAACGCGACTCCCTCGGCTACTTCGCCCTCCGCCGCGACAAGGCCGCGATCTTCTCCCCCACCGGCAAGGCCGCCGTGGCCTACCGCGTCATCGGCGGGGTCAGCCTCGCCTCCGGGGACCCGATCGGCGACCCGGAGGCCTGGCCCGGCGCCATCGACGCCTGGCTGGCCGAGGCCCGGCGGCACGCCTGGACGCCCGCCGTCATGGGCGCGAGCGAGGAGGCCGGCACGATCTACGCCCGGCACGGGCTGGACGCTCTCGAACTGGGCGACGAGGCCATCGTCGACGTCGCCGACTTCAGCCTCGACGGACGCGCCATGCGGGGCGTGCGGCAGGCGCACAAGCGGGTCCAGCGGGCCGGCTACACCGTCACCCTCCGCCGCCACGAGGACATCCCGGACGACGAGATGGCCCTGCTCGTGGAGCGCGCCGACCACTGGCGCGACGGCGCCACCGAGCGCGGCTTCTCCATGGCGCTGGGCCGCCTCGGCGACCCGGGCGACGGCCGCTGCGTGATGCTGGAGTGCCGGGACGCGGACGACGAGCCGCGCGCGCTGCTCAGCTTCGTGCCCTGGGGCGAGCACGGCCTCTCCCTCGACCTGATGCGCCGCGACCGCGAGGGCGAGAACGGCCTGATGGAGTTCATGGTCGTCGAACTGCTGCTGCGCGCCGGGGAGATCGGCGTACGGCGGGTCTCGCTGAACTTCGCGATGTTCCGCTCGGTCTTCGAGCGCGGGGCGCGGCTCGGGGCCGGTCCGGTGCTGCGGCTGTGGCGTTCGGTGCTCACCTTCTTCTCCCGCTGGTGGCAGATCGAGTCGCTGTACCGCGCCAACGCCAAGTACCGGCCGGTGTGGGAGCCGCGGTTCCTGCTGTTCGCCAAGAGCGCCGACATTCCGCGCATCGGCCTCGCCAGCGCCCGCGCCGAGGGCTTCCTCACCCCGCCCGCGCTGCCGTCCTTCGTCCGCCGGGGCCGGCGCCACGGCGCGTCCACCGCGCCGGAGGCGTCCTCCGCGCGGACGGGCGGTCCGACCGGGCCTACCGACTAGCGCTGTGGCCGGGGGAGTGACCTCCGGAGGTCACTCCCCCGCCTCCCGCTCCGCCCCCACCGTGAACCCGATCACCGCACCCCCGCCCTCGCGCCGGTAGGCGAAGGGCGCGCCGCCGTGGGCGAGGGCGACCTCGCGCACGATGGACAGGCCGAGGCCGGAGCCGGGCAGGGAGCGGGCGTCGGCGGCCCGGTAGAAGCGGTCGAAGACGCGGAGCAGATCGGCCTCCGCGACCCCGGGTCCGCGGTCGAGGACCTCGACGCGCACGGTGCCCGGCCGGGCGGGCCCGAGGACGGCGATCTCGATGGGCGCCGTGCCGCCGCGGTCGAACTTGGTGGCGTTCTCGACGAGGTTGGACAGGGCCCGCTGGAGCATGCCCGGCCGGCCGTGGGTCGTCGTGTCGCCGCTCGCCCGGATCACGATGTCACGGCCGGTGCGGCGGCGGGCGAGGCCCGCCACGTCCTCGGCGATGTCGGCGAGGTCCACCCGCTGCGGCGGTTCGCTGTCGGACTGGCCCGCCGCGAGGTCGACGAGCTCGTTGACGAGATCGGTCAGTTCGCGGGCCTCCTGGGTGAGGTCGGCGACCAGGTCCTCGCGGGTGGCGGGCGGCAGTTCGTCGATACGCCGCAGCAGCGAGATGTTGGTGCGCAGCGAGGTGAGCGGGGTGCGCAGTTCGTGGCCCGCGTCCTGGACCAGGCGCCGCTGGTCCTCCTCGGACTGGGCGAGGCGGCCGAGCATGCGGTCGAAGGCGCGGCCCAGGCGCCCGACCTCGTCGTAGCCGGTGACCGGGACCTGGACGCCGAGCCGCCGGGTGCGGGCGACGTCCTCGGCGGCGGCGGTGAGGACCACCAGGCGCCGGGTGATGCGGCGGGCCAGCCACCAGCCGAACAGCCCAGCCGCGATGACCACGATCGCCATCAGCACCAGGGTGCGCTGCTGGAGCGCGCGCAGCAGGTCCTCGGTGTCGCTGAACTCCTGGGCGATCTGGACGGCGCCGCGGCCGTCGCCGAGCGCGACGGTGGCGATGCGGTACACGTCGTCGGCGACGGGCACGTCCTGGTACTCGATGGTCTTGCCCGCCACGGCGTCACCGGCCAGCTCGCGGTCGTCGACGGTGACGGGCAGCGGCGGGCTGCCGTGGTCGACGATCTGCCCCCCGGCGCCGAGCACCTGCACGTCGGTACGGCTGGGCCGGACGACCTCGTGGCCGGGGCGGGAGGAGGAGAAGTCCTCCGGGGTGCGGTCGTAGCGCCGTACCTCGTCCTGGACGTCCTGCACGACCTGGGTGAACACCGACTGCTGGTCCACCCGGACCAGCCGGGCGGCGGAGTTGTACGACAGGATGCCCACGAGGACGGTGACGGCGGCGGTCACCACGGCGAACGACACCGCGAACGTGGTCCGCAGCGACCAGAGCCGCGGCCGCGGCCGCGGTCGTGGCCGGAGCCGGGGCCGGAGCCGGTCCGTCAGCCGCGCGAGGCGGCCCACTCAGTCCTCCCGCAGCACGTAACCGACGCCGCGGACGGTGTGGATGAGCTGCGGCGCGCCCGGCGCGTCCAGCTTGCGGCGCAGATAACCGACGTAGACGGCGAGGTTCTTGGAGCCGGGGCCGAAGTCGTAGCCCCAGATCCGGTCGTAGATGGTGGAGTGGTCCAGGACGATGCCGGCGTTGCGGACGAGGAGTTCGAGGAGTTCGAACTCGGTGCGGGTCAGCTCCAGTTCACGGGCGCCTCGCCAGACGCGGCGGGCCTGGAGGTCCATCCGGATCCCGGCCGCCTCGACCAGCCGTTCGGGCAGGTGCGGCGCCCTGGCCGGGCCCGCGGCGGCGGCCGGTGCGGCGGGGGCGGCCGGGGCGGGGGCCGGTTCGGCGGCGGGCGGGGCGGTGCGGCGCAGCAGGGCGCGCAGCCGGGCGAAGACCTCTTCGACGTCGAAGGGCTTGACGACGTAGTCGTCGGCGCCCGCGTCCAGGCCCGCGATCCGGTCGGCGGTCTCCACCAGGGCGGTGAGCATGAGGATCGGGGTGCGGTCGCCCTCGGCGCGCAGCACCCGGCAGACCTGGAGCCCGTCGATGCCGGGCATCATCACGTCCAGCACGAGGACGTCCGGCGGGGTCCGGTGGGCCTGGGCGAGCGCCTCGACGCCGTCGGCGACCGCCGTCACCTCGTAGCCCTCCAGGGTCAGGGCCCGCTCCAGGGCGTGGCGGATGGCGCGGTCGTCTTCGGCGAGCAGCACAGTCTGGGGCACGCGACCAGTCTGCCAAGGCGGTGGTGGTACGAAGGGGGCGAGCGGGCCGGTGATCACCCTTTTTACCCGGCTCTCACCGTCCCGGGCGCAACCGGCGGTACGGGCCCGCCGTCCTCGCGCCGCTCACCGGCGGCGGGGCTCCGCCGCCGGGCGGGCGCGGACGCGTCGCTCAGCCCCGCAGCCGGGCGAGCTGCTCCTCGAACGGCACCACGGCCAGACCGCCGTCCGCCGCCCTGCCCTGCTGCCCGGGAACGGGCGGCTGCCCGGGTACGGCCTGCTCTCCGGGTACGGTCCGCCCCGCCGAGTCCGCGCCACCGCCCACCGGTGCGGCCGGTGCGGCCGGTGCACCCGGTGAAGCCGGTGAAGCCGGTGAAGCCGGCGCCGCCGGTGCGGCCAGCGCCGCGAGTTCCCCCGCCGCCCGCTCGATCCGCTCGGGCAACCCCTCGGCGCCCCAGTCCTCGGAGGCGGCGTAGACGCCGGTGGGGACGACCACGGCCCGCAGGTAGGCGAAGAGGGGCCGCAGGGCGTGGTCGAGGACCATGGAGTGACGGGCGGTGCCGCCGGTGGCCGCGATCAGCACCGGCTTGCCGGCCAGGGCGTCCTTCTCGCGCGCGCCGAGCACGTCGAAGAAGGACTTGAACAGTCCGCTGTAGGACGCGGAGAAGACGGGCGTGACGGCGATCAGCGCGTCCGCCTCCGTCACCGCGTCCAGCGCGGCGGCCAGCTCCGGGCCGGGGAAACCGCTGGTCAGGTTGTGCGCGATGGCCACGGCGAGGTCGCGCACCTCGATCACCCGGACCCGGGCGTCCGTGCGGCCGGCGGTCGCGGCGGCCAGCCGGTCGGCGAGCAGCCGGGTGGAGGACGGGACGCTCAGCCCCGCCGAGACGACGACGAGCTTCATACGGTCACCTCCGGGGTGTCCTTCGCGGCGAGCAGCGAGGTGTGGGTGGGCGCGTCCGGCACACCGGCCGGGCGGTTCTCGGCGAACTCCTCGCGCAGCACCGGCACGACCTCCTCGCCCAGCATGTCGAGCTGTTCGAGGACGGTCTTCAGCGGCAGCCCCGCGTGGTCCATCAGGAACAGCTGGCGCTGGTAGTCGCCCGCGTACGAGCGGAAGGCCAGCGTCTTCTCGATGACCTGCTGCGGGGAGCCCACGGTCAGCGGCGTCTGGTCGGTGAAGTCCTCCAGGGAGGGGCCGTGGCCGTAGACGGGGGCGTTGTCGAAGTAGGGGCGGAACTCGCGCACCGCGTCCTGGGAGTTCTTCCGCATGAACACCTGGCCGCCCAGGCCCACGATCGCCTGCTCGGGGGTGCCGTGCCCGTAGTGGGCGTAGCGCGAGCGGTACAGCTCGATCATGCGCTTGGTGTGGTCGGCGGGCCAGAAGATGTTGTTGTGGAAGAAGCCGTCGCCGTAGTACGCGGCCTGCTCGGCGATCTCCGGGGAGCGGATGGAGCCGTGCCAGACGAACGGCGGTACGCCGTCCAGCGGGCGCGGGGTGGCGGTGAAGCCCTGGAGCGGGCTGCGGAACCTGCCCTCCCAGTCCACGACGTCCTCACGCCACAGCCGGTGCAGCAGGGCGTAGTTCTCGATGGCCAGGTTGATGCCCTGGCGGATGTCCTGCCCGAACCACGGGTAGACCGGGCCGGTGTTGCCGCGGCCCATCATCAGGTCGACCCGGCCGTCCGCGAGGTGCTGGAGCATCGCGAAGTCCTCGGCGATCTTCACCGGGTCGTTGGTGGTGATCAGGGTCGTCGAGGTGGACAGGACGAGGCGCTCGGTGCGCGCGGCGATGTAGCCGAGCATGGTGGTCGGCGACGACGGCACGAACGGCGGGTTGTGGTGCTCGCCGGTCGCGAAGACGTCCAGGCCGACCTCCTCGGCCTTCAGCGCGATGGCGACCATGGCCTTGATGCGCTCGCGCTCGGTCGGCGTCCGGCCGGTGGTGGGGTCCGGCGTGACGTCGCCGACGCTGAAGATCCCGAACTGCATGGTCGCTCATCCTCCAGGTTGTTGACTGTTCAACTATACCTGCTGAACGGTCCCCCACCCGGAGGTATTCCGCACCCGCGCCGCACCCCCCCCTCCACGGCCCTCGGCCCCTGACCCCCTCACCCCCCTTCACGTGCCTCGCCCCCCTGACCCCTCGGCCCCTCGGCCCCTCGGCGGGCTCAGGCCGCCCCGGTCCCCGCCGCCAGCGCCTCCGCCTCCCCCTCCGGCCCACGCCCCCGCTCGTCCCCGTCCCCGTCCCCGACCCCGTCCTTCGTCCGCCACGGCAGCAGCACCGGCGTCACGAACAGCAGCAGCCCGGCCAGGCCGATCGCTGCGCGCGTCCCGGTGAACACCGCCAGCAGGCCCCACAGAGCGGTCACCGCCGCCGTGGTCAGCCTGCCGCTCGCCGACCAGGCCGCGAGCGTGCGGGCCACCCGGTCCGACGGGGTCAGCTCCAGCCGGTAGGCGCTGTACACCGGGTTGAACACCCCGCACAGGGTGATCAGCACCGCCTCGACCGCCATCACCACCGCCAGTCCGGGCACCCCGGGCCGCACGAACACCAGGCCCACCGGCCAGCACACCCTGAGCGCCCCCGTGGCGAGCAGCACCCGGCGCCGCCCGTACCGCGCCACCAGCGGACCCGCCAGCCGCGAGCCGAGCAGCCCGCCCAGGCAGGGCACGGCGAAGGCGAGGCCGTACTGCCACGGCGCGAACCCCAGCGGGCCCAGCATCAGCACCGCCAGCAGCGGCGGCGCCGCCATGATCAGCGCGTTGACCAGCAGGGTGTTGAAGAACAGCGGCCGCAGCACCGGGTGCGTCAGCACGAACCGCCAGCCGTCGAGCAGGTCGGCCGCCCGCAGCCGCCCCGGCGCGCCCCCCTCCGCCCCCTCCGTACGCACGGGACGCGGACGCGGGGCCGCCTCCGTACCGCCGATCGCGCGCACCCCCAGCGCGGAGAGCAGATAGCTGACCGCGTCGGCCACCACCGTCACCACCGGCCCGAACACCCCGACCAGGAACCCCCCGGCCGGCGGCCCCAGCACCGACGCCGTCCACATCGTCGACTCGAACCGGCTGCTCGCAGCCAGCAGGTCCGGCTTCGGCACCAGCGCCTTCAGATACGCCCCGCTCGCCGCGCCGAACGCGATGTCCGCCGCCGCGACCAGCACCGACACCACCAGCAGCTGGGCGAACCCGAGCACACCGCACGCGTAGGCGACCGGCACGGTCAGCAGCGCCGCGCAGCGCGCCAGGTCGGTGGCGATCATCACCGGCCGCTTGCGCCGGAACTCCACCCACGGCCCGAACGGCACCGCCAGCACCGCGCCCACCGCCGGACCGGCCGCCGCCAGCACCGACACCTCACCGGGCCCGGCGTGCAGCACCAGCACCGCGATCAGCGCGAACGCGTCGAACGCCAGCCACGTCCCGAACGTGCTCGCCGCGTACGCCGCCCACAGCCACCCGAACCGCCGCCCGAGCCCCGGCCGCCGCTGCCCCTGCCGCTCCCGTCGCTGTTCCCGTTGTTCCCGTTGTCCCCGTTGTCTCCGTTGTTCTTGTTGTTCCCGTTGTCCCCGTTCACGCCCCACGCGCGCTCTCCTCCCGCAGCCGCCCGGCCGGTCCACCGCCGCCGACCGGCCGCCCATCCAAGCCCCCGCCCGTCCCGCCCGGCAAACAACCGCCGGGGCACGCGGCCCACAACCGGCAGTTGTGACGGCACGGTGGCAGTAGGGTCGGCCGACGTGGACCCGGACCTGGACCTCACCGCCGTACGCACCTTCGTCGCCGCCGCCGACGCGGGCCGCTTCCAGGACGCCGCCACCGATCTGGCCGTCACCCAGCAGGCCGTCTCCAAGCGGGTGGCCGCCCTGGAGAAGACCCTCGGCACCCGGCTGTTCACCCGCACCGCGCGCGGCGCCCGGCTCACCGTCGACGGCCAGGCGTTCCTGCCGCACGCCCGCGAACTCCTGCGCGCCGCCGAACGCGCCGCCGCCTCCGTACGCCCCGGCCGGCGCGCGCTGCGCGTGGACGTCATCGGCCGCAAGCTCGCCCCCTCCGGGCTGCTGCGCGACTTCCTGCGCGCCCACCCGGACACCGCGCTCGACGTGGTCACCCTCTACGACGCCGACGCGGCGGTGGCCGCGCTCCGCGCCGGCACCGTGGACGCCTCGTTCCGCGCCGTCCTCCAGCCCGGCCGGAACCTGCCCGACGACATCGCGGCCGTCCCCGTCCTGGACGAGCCCCTGCACCTGCTCACCGGCCCGGCCCACCCCTTCGCCGACGCCCGCGCCGTCCGCCCCGCCGACCTCGCCGGGCACCCGATCTGGATGCCCGAGCTGGGCAGCGGCACCGAGTGGGCCGCCTACTACGCCGACCTCGCCGCCGCCTTCGGCCTCACCATCGACGTGATCGGCCCCCACTTCGGCACCGAGCCGCTGCCCGACGTCCTGGCCGAGTCACCCACCCTGACCACCTTCGTCGGCGAACTCACCCGCGTGCTCTGGCCCGCCGACTACGACCTGCGCCGCATCCCGCTGCGCCACCCGGTCCCGGCGTACCCGCACTGCCTCCTGCACCACCGCGACAACCCGCACCCCGCCCTCGCCGCCCTGCGCGACCACCTCCTGCGCGCCGCCCGCGCCCGGCGCGCCCCCGGCGACATCTGGACCCCGCCCTGGGCCCGCCGCACCACCCCGGCCACCCCCTGACGGACCCGCCGCACCACCCCGGCCACCCCCCTCTGACCGGCCCGGCCACCCCGCCAAGCCCCCCACGCCCGCCGTGAAAAGCTGCCCCCCATGCCCCTGATCCTCCGCTCCGCCGCCCTCTTCGTCGTCGCCGCGCTCTTCGAGATCGGCGGCGCCTGGCTGGTCTGGCAGGGCGTGCGCGAACACCGCGGGTGGCTGTGGGCGGCCGGCGGCGTGCTCGCGCTCGGCGCGTACGGCTTCGTCGCCACCTTCCAGCCCGACGCGCACTTCGGCCGCATCCTCGCCGCCTACGGCGGGATCTTCGTGGCCGGATCCATCCTGTGGGGCGTCGTCGCGGACGGCTACCGGCCCGACCGCTGGGACCTCGCGGGCGCCGCGGTCTGCCTGGCCGGAATGGCGCTGATCATGTGGGCCCCGAGGAACGGCGGCTGAGGTTCGCCTACGCTGGGCTGAGCCGAGCGCACGAACCCGAGGAGCAGCCCATGGCCACCGCCGCACCGTCCGCCGCCTCCCGCATCGCCGTGGTCACCGGTGCGAGCAGCGGTATCGGCGCCGCCACGGCCCGGCAGCTCGCCGCCGCGGGCTACCGCGTGGTGCTGACCGCCCGCCGCAAGGACCGCATCGAGGCGCTGGCCGAGGAGATCACCGCGGCCGGCCACTCCGCCACCGCCTACCAGCTCGACGTCACCGACCGGGCCGCCGTCGACGAGTTCGCGAGCGCCTTCCGCACCATCGGCGTCCTGGTGAACAACGCGGGCGGCGCGCTCGGCGCCGACCCGGTCGCCACCGGTGACCCCGCCCAGTGGCGCGCGATGTACGAGACCAACGTCATCGGCACCCTCAACATCACCCAGGCCCTGCTGCCCAAGCTCGCCGCGAGCGGCGACGGCACGGTGGTCGTCGTCTCCTCCACGGCCGGCCTCGGCACCTACGAGGGCGGCGCCGGGTACGTCGCCGCCAAGCACGGCGAGCACGTCCTCGCCGAGACGCTGCGCCTGGAGATCGTCGGGCAGCCGGTCCGGGTCGTCGAGGTCGCGCCCGGCATGGTCCGCACCGAGGAGTTCGCGCTGACCCGCTTCGGCGGCGACACCGAGAAGGCCGCCAAGGTCTACGAGGGCGTCGCCGAGCCGCTGACCGCCGACGACGTCGCGGACACCATCACCTGGGCGGTGACCCGCCCCAGCCATGTCAACATCGACCTCCTGGTCGTGCGCCCGCGCGCCCAGGCGTCGAACACCAAGGTGCACCGGGAGCGGTGATGACGATGACGACGCCACAGAACGCCTCCGGACCGGACACCCCCGGGCCGGACACCCCCGGACCTGGCCCCGCCGCCCAGGGGCCGCCCGCCCGGGAGCGGACCGCCGCCGAGCAGCGGCGCCTGGCGGAGGAGAAGAAGCGCGAGCGCTACGTCTGGTACTACCTCGGCTACTTCCTCTTCGGCATCCACGTGGTGGCGTTCGTCATGATCTACGCGGTCCGCCACGCCAAGTGAGGCCCCGCGCGGTCGCGTCGACCCCGCCGTAGGGTGACCGACCGTGGACAGACACATACGCTTCGACGCCCTGCGCAACGTCCGTGACCTCGGCGGATACGCCACCGAGGACGGCCTGCGGGTCCGCCCGCGCCTCCTCTACCGCGCCGACGGCCTCGGCAAGCTGGACCGCGCCGCCCCGGACTGGGACCGCTTCCTCGCTCTGGGGATCGGCACCGTGATCGACCTGCGCCACGGCTGGGAGGCCGAGCGCCAGGGCCGGGTCCCGGAGCACCCCTCCTTCACCTACCACAACCTCAGCATCGAGCACCGCCCCTACGACCAGCCCGCGCTGGGCCCCGAGGTGGACCCGGGCCCGTATCTGGCCGAGCGCTACCTCGAAGTGGCCGAGGACGGCACCAAGGAGATCCGCGCCGCCCTGGAGCTGATCCGCGACGCGGCCGTCTCCGGCACCCCGCTGGTCTTCCACTGCGCCTCCGGCAAGGACCGCACGGGCGAACTGGCCGCGCTGGTCCTGACCCTGCTCGGCGTCCCCGAGCCCACCGTCGTCGAGGACTTCTCCCTCACCGAGCTGGCCACCCCGATGCTGCTGGCCGACTGGCGGGCCCGCAACGGCGGACGCACCCCCCGCTGGCCCGGCTACGGCCGCGCCCCCGCCGCGGTGATGCGCCTGTTCCTGGCCGCCCTGAGGCAGAAGTACGGCTCCGTCGAGGCGTACGTCACCGACGCCCTGGAACTCGACGCGTCCGCGCTCGCCGCCACCCTGCGCGCCCACCTCCTGGAGCCCGCCCCCGCCACCCGGCCGCCGCTGTCCTTCCGCCGCGCCGTCCCCGCCGACGCGCCGCTGCTGGTCCGGCTGCGCGACAGCGCCGCCCTGTGGCAGCTGGCCCGCGGCATCGACCAGTGGAAGCCGGGCGAGAAGGACGAGGCCCACTTCCGCACCCGGATGCGCGAGGGCGAGGTCTGGCTCGCGTACGCGGGCGAGCATCTGGCCGGCGCCTGGGAACTGTGGTGGGACGACCCCGACGCCTGGGGCCCCCGCCCCGCCGACGCCGGCTACATCCACCGCCTGATGACCGCCCCGCACACCGCCCCGCCCGGCACCGGCCGCCGCCTCCTCGCCGAGGCCGAGTCCCGCATCACCGCCACCGGCCGCCCCTACGCCCGCCTCGACTGCCTCACCACCAACCCCCGCCTGCGCGCCTACTACGAGACGGCCGGCTACACGGCCACCGGCGAACACCCCGCCAAACCGAACCCCACGGGCACCCCGTACGCGGTGACCCTGCTGGAGAAGCGGCTCGCATAACCCACAGGGGTGAACCTCGGCCCTTCTCAGCCCTTCACACAGACCACCTGCTTGAGCCGCGCCACCACCTCGACGAGGTCCCGCTGCTGGTCGATGACCTGCTCGATGGGCTTGTAGGCACCCGGGATCTCGTCGACCACACCGGAGTCCTTGCGGCACTCCACGCCCCGCGTCTGCTCCTCCAGGTCCTTCGTGGAGAAGCGGCGCTTGGCGGCGTTGCGGCTCATCCGCCGCCCGGCGCCGTGCGAGGCGGAGTTGAAGGACTTCGCGTTGCCGAGGCCCTTCACGATGTACGAGCCGGTGCCCATCGAGCCGGGGATGATGCCGTACTCGCCGGAACCCGCGCGGATCGCGCCCTTGCGGGTGACCAGCAGGTCCATGCCGTCGTAACGTTCCTCCGCCACGTAGTTGTGGTGGCAGGAGATCTCCTGCTCGAAGACCGGCTTCGCCTTCTTGAACTCCTTGCGGACGACGTCCTTCAGCAGCGCCATCATGAGCGTGCGGTTGTACTTGGCGTACTCCTGCGCCCAGAACAGGTCGTTGCGGTAGGCGGCCATCTGCGGGGTGTCCGCGACGAACACCGCCAGGTCGCGGTCGACCAGGCCCTGGTTGTGGGGGAGCTTCTGCGCGATGCCGATGTGGTGCTCGGCCAGTTCCTTGCCGATGTTCCGCGAACCGGAGTGAAGCATCAACCAGACAGAACCGGTCGTATCTGTACAAATCTCCACAAAATGATTGCCGCTTCCGAGCGTTCCCATCTGCTTCGTCGCCCGTTCCTGACGGAATCTGACCGCTTCGGCCACACCGTCGAACCGCCCCCAGAAGCCGTCCCAGCCCGCCGTGGCCAGGCCGTGGAAGGCGTGCGGGTCGACGGGGTCGTCGTGCATGCCGCGGCCGACCGGGATGGCCTGTTCGATCCTGGAGCGCAGGCGGGAGAGGTCGCCGGGGAGGTCGTTGGCGGTGAGGGACGTCTTCACCGCGGACATGCCGCAGCCGATGTCCACGCCGACCGCCGCCGGGCAGACCGCGCCGCGCATGGCGATGACGGAACCGACGGTCGCGCCCTTGCCGTAGTGCACGTCGGGCATGACGGCCAGGCCCTTGATCCAGGGCAGGGTGGCGACGTTCTGGAGCTGGCGCAGCGCCACGTCCTCGACCGAGGCGGGGTCGGTCCACAGGCGTATGGGCACCTTCGCGCCCGGCATTTCCACGTACGACATAGCGTGCTCATTCCCCCGGTAAACATACAGAAGTCTCAGAAGTGGCGAATCGCAATACCAGCGCCAAGGTCGACGAAACAGGACATCGGACCGGCGTCCACGGCAGTGCGTGCGATACACATTGTCTCCAGGAGACGCCCCCGCCCGGCAAGCGATTAACCGCCGGGCGGCCCGGGTGACCGACCCCCGTCGAGAGGAGCCTGACCGTGCTGCGGAAGGCGTACGTATCCGGCGCCGCCGCGTTGTTCGCGGCGCTGTTGCTGGCCGGCTGCTCCGGCGGCTCGTCGGACGGCGGCCGGGCGGACGACGCCAACCCGGACGGTCCGGGACCCGCGACGGCGGCGGCCCAGCCGGGCAGGTACCGCACGCTCCCGGAGGCCTGCCGCGCGGTCGGCCACGGCACCCTCGACACGCTGCTGCCCGGCATCCAGCAGATCACCGACCCGGAGCAGCGCGAGAAGGCGTACGACGGCGAGGCCACGCTCACCTACGACACGGACCGCAAGGTCGGCTGCCGCTGGAAGGTGGACTCCGCCGAGGCCACCGACCATCTGCACATCGACTTCGAGCGGGTCGTCTCCTACGACAACGCGGTGAGCGACGACAGCCAGGCCGAGGCGGTCTTCGCCACCCGGCAGAGCGCCGCGGACCTGCCCGCGCCGCTCACCCCGTCCGGCGGCTCGCAGTCGCAGTCCGGCTCCTCCGGCTCCTCCGGATCCCAGTCCCCGCCCCCGTCGCCGTCCGGCGGCACCCCCGGCGGCGCGCCCTCCTCCCACTCCACCGGCGGCCCCTCCGCGCCTTCCGCGCCTTCTTCTACGGCCTCCGCCCCCGTCACCGACCCGGCCGAGATCCAGCCCCGCACCCTCGACGACCTCGGCGACGAGGCGTTTCTCGACGACGCGCTCAGCAGCTCCGGTTCGACGGTCAAGCAGCGGACGGTGACTGTGGCGTTCCGCACGTCGAACGTGATCGTGACCATCGAGTACGAGGAGCAGCCGGCCGGTGTGGGCGCGGTCCCGGACAGCAAGGAAATGCAGGACAGGGCCCGGAAACTGGCGGCGCAGCTCGCGGATTCGCTGGGCGGTTGACGTCCGGGGCGCGGCACTTGGCGCGGTGCCGGGATGCGCGGGAAGGCGGACCACGCCGCTGACCGATTGCGTACGGTGGCCCCCGGACCTGATCAGACCGTGATCCGAAACGCAGGGAACCACGAGCGTCATGAGTGAAGGAACCATGCAGCGAGCAGCTCAGCGAGAACAGCGTGACCGGCGTGACCAGCGGGAGGGGCGTGCCGCGGGGGCACCGCGGCTGCGCCGTGCCGTCGTGTGCGCGACCGCGCTGCCGGTGCTGCTGCTGACGGCGGCCGCCTGTTCGTCCTCCTCGGACTCCGGTTCGGACGACGCGTCCGGCACGGCGAGCGCGGCGGCCTCGGGCGGCGCCTCGGCGTCGGCGTCGGCGAGCCCGTCGCCGACCGTGCGGGCCGCGGCCTACGGGAAGCTGCCGGACCCGTGCGGGATGCTGCCGAAGAAGACGCTGGGCGAACTGGTGCCGGGCGGTGAGAAGTCCGCCAAGGCGGGCACCTCCAGCGATGTGTCGACGCGGGCGAGCTGCTCGTGGAACGGGCTGACGAACAACGGCGTGAAGGGGTCCCAGTACCGCTGGCTGAACGTCTCGCTGCTGCGTTTCGAGTCGGACACGGCGCGCGGTTCGGGCGAGGCGCAGGCGCGCGAGTACTACGGCAAGCAGGTGCAGGACGCGCGGTCGGTGTCGGGTGCGCGCAAGACGTCGTCGCAGCCGGTGTCCGGGGCGGGCGACGAGGCGACGGCGGTGCGCTACGACCTGAAGAAGAAGGAAGGCACCTTCAAGCAGCAGACGGTCGTGGCCCGGGTGGAGAACGTGGTGGTCACGCTCGACTACAACGGCGCGGGTCTGGCCGGTGACAAGACGCCGGACGCTGAGGCCCTGACGAAGGACGCGGTGCGGGCCGCCCAGGAGGCGGTGGCCTCGGTGAAGACGGTCAACGGCGCCGGTGGTGCGGGCTCTTCGGGCGGTTCGGACGCGTCCTCGCCCTCCGGGAAGGCGTCCGGTGGGGCGTCCGGGAAGGCGTCCGCGCCGGCCTCCGGTTCCGCCTCGGCGTCGGCGACGACGTCGCCCTCGGAGTCGGCGTCGAAGTCCGCTCGGTAGCCGTCCGCGCGCGGCCGGGCGGAGCGGACCGCCGGATCCGGCCATCCGTTCCCCGCACGGATGTGCCACTCTGTTGCGCGCAACAGGAGGCAAGGGGAGGGGAGTACGAGTGGCCGCGCCATTGCAGCTGACTCGGATGCACCGGGTACTGATCGGCGTGGTCGTGGCCGGCGCCGTGATCATCGCCGGTATCGGTTTCGCGGGTTCGTACGCGGCCGTGCGCGAGCTGGCCATCAAGAAGGGCTTCGGGGACTTCAGTTATGTGTTCCCGATAGGCATCGACGCGGGCATCTGTGTGCTGCTCGCCCTGGATCTGCTGCTGACGTGGATCCGGATCCCCTTCCCGCTGCTGCGTCAGACGGCGTGGGTGCTGACGACGGCGACGATCGCGTTCAACGGCGCGGCGGCCTGGCCGGATCCGCTGGGTGTCGGGATGCACGCGGTGATCCCGGTGCTGTTCGTGGTGGCGGTGGAGGCGGCGCGGCACGCCGTGGGCCGGATCGCGGACATCACGGCCGACAAGCACATGGAGGGGGTCCGCCTCACCCGCTGGCTGCTGTCGCCGCTGCCGACGTTCCTGCTGTGGCGCCGGATGAAGCTGTGGGAGCTGCGCTCCTACGAGCAGGTGATCAAGCTGGAGCAGGAGCGGCTGGTCTACCAGGCGCGGCTGCGTTCGCGCTTCGGCCGGGCCTGGCGCCGCAAGGCTCCGGTGGAGTCGCTGATGCCGCTGCGGCTCGCCCGCTACGGCGTGCCGCTGGCGGAGACGGCCCCTGCGGGCCTGGCGGCGGCGGGTATCGAGCCCGCGCTGCTGCCGCCGGTGCCCGCGCCGCAGCCGGCGGTGGCCGCCGAGGCGCAGCGGGCGGCGGTGCCGGGCGGCGGGCAGCCGCGCGCGCTGGTGGCCGAGCGCGGCCCGGAGCCGGAGCAGCAGGCGTATGTGCCGGACCCGGCGGAGAGCCCGTGGTTCCAGGCGCCGCGGCAGGTCGACTACCACGGCGGGTACGACCCGACGTACGAGCCGGAGCCGTCGTACGGCCCGGAGCCGCCGTACGACGAGTGGTACGAGGAGCGGCACCCCGACCAGCCGGAGCAGCAGGCATCGGAGCAGCCCGCCCCCCAGCGGTCCGCTCCCCAGCAGCCCGCCCCCCGGCAGCCCTCCCCCGAGGACACGGGCGGCTTCCCGGTCCCCGCGGGCCCCAACCGCACCCGTGAGCTGGGCGACGGCGGCGGCACGGCCGAGCAGGCGTCGGACGAGGAGGGCCTTTACCAGGTGTTCCGGTACTCGATCGAGGGCGAGGGCATGCCGACGCCCGGCACCTTCGCCGCGAACGTCGAGGCGGCGTACGGGGTGCGTCTCCAGTCCCGCGAGCTGAACCAGTACATGGACCGCTTCACGGCCCGTCTCAACGACGAGCTGATGGAGGAGCACATCGCGTAGGCACGCACAGGCACGGCAACGGTAAGGGGACCCTCCGGGTGGAGGGCCCCCTTCCCGTTGCCTTACGGCGTCCCGCGGAGCGCCTACGCGCCGAGCAGCGTCCGCACCCGCTCCTGGCCCACCGCGAGGAGCAGCGTGGGCAGGCGCGGGCCGGTGTCGCGGCCGACGAGCAGGTGGTAGAGGAGCGCGAAGAACGTCCGCTGGGCGGTCTTGATCTCCGGCGGCAGTTCCTTGGGCGTGGCGTCGGCGGAGAATCCGGCCTGGACCTTGGGCACGCCGTAGACCAGGTGGGTGAGGCCGTCCAGCGACCAGTGCTCGGCGAGGCCGTCCAGCAGGAGCCGCACGGACTGCCGGGACGGCTCGTCCAGCGACTTCAGCAGGTCGGTGTCGGGCTCGGCGCGGACGATGGTGCGCTGGTCGGCGGGGACGTGGGTGTTGATCCACGCCTCGGCCTTGTCGTAGCGCGGGCGGGACTCGTCCAGCGAGGACAGCGGGTCGGACGGGTCCAGCTCGCTGAGGATGCGCAGCGCCTGGTCCTGGTGGCCGGCGGTGATGTCGGCGACCGAGGCGAGGGTGCGGTACGGCAGCGGGCGGGCCGTCCTGGGCAGCTCGCCGGAGGCGGTGCCGACCGCGCGGGTGTACGCGGCGACGTCACCGGGCAGCGCGGAGCCGTCGGCGACCTTCCCGGCCAGCTTGTCCCACTCGTCGTACAGCCGCTGGATCTCCTGGTCGAAGGCGATCTTGAAGGACTGGTTGGGGCGGCGGCGGGCGTACAGCCAGCGCAGCAGCTGCGGCTCCATGATCTGGAGCGCGTCGCCGGGCGTGGGCACGCCGCCCTTGGACGAGGACATCTTGGCCATGCCGGAGATGCCGACGAAGGCGTACATCGGGCCGATGGGCTGCTTGCCGTCGAAGATGCCGACGATCTGCCCGCCGACCTGGAAGGACGAGCCGGGCGAGGAGTGGTCGACGCCGGACGGCTCGAAGATCACGCCCTCGTACGCCCAGCGCATCGGCCAGTCGACCTTCCAGACCAGCTTGCCGCGGTTGAACTCGCTGAGCCGGACGGTCTCCGAGAAGGCGCACGCCGTGCAGGTGTACGTCAGCTCGGTGGAGTCGTCGTCGTAGGCGGTGACGGTGGTGAGGTCCTTCTCGCAGTTGCCGCAGTACGGCTTGTACGGGAAGTACCCGGCGGAGCCGGAGCTGCCGTCGTCCTCGGCGGCGGCGCCCGAGCCCTCGGCGGCCTCCAGCTCGGCCTCGTCGGCCGGCTTCTGCTGCTTCTTGCCGCCGGTCTTCGGCTTGGTGCGGTACTGGGCGAGGATCGCGTCGATGTCGGCGCGGTGCCGCATGGCGTGCAGGACCTGCTCGCGGTAGACCCCGGAGGTGTACTGCGCGGTCTGGCTGATCCCGTCGAACTCCACGCCCAGCTCGGCGAGCGAGGCGACCATGGCGGCCCTGAAGTGCTCGGCCCAGTTCGGGTGGGCGGAGCCCGCGGGCGCGGGGACGGAGGTCAGCGGCTTGCCGATGTGCTCGGCCCACGACTCGTCGACGCCGGGGACGCCCGCCGGGACCTTGCGGTAGCGGTCGTAGTCGTCCCAGGAGATCAGGTGCCGGACCTGGCGGCCGCGGCGGCGGATCTCGTCGGCGACCAGGTGCGGGGTCATGACCTCGCGCAGGTTGCCCAGGTGGATGGGTCCGGAGGGGGACAGACCCGAGGCGACGACCACGGGTTTGCCAGGGGCCCGGCGCTCCGACTCCTCGATGACCTCATCCGCGAAACGGGAGACCCAGTCGGTGGTCTCGGTGCTCTGAGCCACGATCGGCACGTCCTCTTTCCTGAAGTTTCCTGGAGTTTCCTGGAGTATCCGGAAGCTCTCCGTGGGCCGCCCACGCGGTCGCACGGCTGACCGTCCCATTCTCCCAGGCCGGGCGGCATCCACGAAAACGCCTTTCCACGGCGTTGGACGGAGGGACGCGCCCCGGGGTTGGCCGGACGGACGGAAAATTCGCTTTACCCCCCGTGGGATACTGAGCGGGACTCATTATCCCCAGACGAGAACGGCACCCATTCCTATGGCCTCGGTCACGTCCCTCACCGCCTCCGTCCACCAGCGTCTCGCGAACGCGCTCTCGGCCGCCCTGCCGGAGGCCGCCGCCGCGGACCCGCTGCTGCGACGAAGCGACCGGGCCGACTTCCAGGCCAACGGGATCCTGGCGCTGGCCAAGAAGGCCAAGGCGAACCCGCGCGAGCTGGCGGCGCAGGTCGTGGAGCGGGTGGTCACCGGTGACGTGATCGGGGACATCGAGGTCTCCGGCCCCGGCTTCCTCAACATCACGGTCACCGACAAGGCGATCATCGAGAACCTGTCCGCGCGGGTCACCGACCCGGCGGCCCGGCTCGGCGTGCCGCACGCCGACCACCCGGGCACCACGGTCATCGACTACGCCCAGCCGAACGTCGCCAAGGAGATGCACGTCGGCCACCTGCGCTCGGCGGTCATCGGCGACGCGGTCGTCCGGCTCCTGGAGTTCACCGGGGAGACCGTGGTGCGCCGCCACCACATCGGTGACTGGGGCACCCAGTTCGGCATGCTCATCCAGTATCTGGACGAGCACCCGCACGAGCTGGACCACCGGGCCGGAGAGGTGAGCGGCGAGGAGGCGATGTCCAACCTCGACCGCCTCTACAAGGCCGCGCGCAGGAAGTTCGACTCCGACGAGGAGTTCAAGACGCGCGCCCGGCGCCGGGTGGTCGACCTCCAGGCCGGTGACCCGCACACGCTCGCCATGTGGCAGAAGTTCGTCGACGAGTCGAAGATCTACTTCTTCTCCGTCTTCGAGAAGCTGGACATGGAGATCCGGGACGCGGACATCGTCGGCGAGTCCGGGTACAACGACATGCTGGCCGAGACCTGCCGCCTCCTGGAGGAGTCGGGCGTCGCGGTCCGCTCCGAGGGCGCGCTGTGCGTCTTCTTCGACGACGTCCTGGGCCCCGACGGCAACAAGGTCCCGCTGATCGTCCAGAAGTCGGACGGCGGCTACGGCTACGCGGCCACCGACCTGTCCGCGATCCGCGACCGCGTCTTCAACCTGAAGGCCGACACCCTGCTGTACGTGGTGGACGCGCGGCAGTCCCTGCACTTCAAGATGGTCTTCGAGACCGCGCGCCGGGCCGGCTGGCTCGGCGAGGACGTCAAGGCCCGGCAGCTCGCCTTCGGCACGGTCCTCGGCAAGGACGGCAAGCCGTTCAAGACCCGTGAGGGCGAGACGGTGCGCCTGGTCGACCTGCTGGACGAGGCGATCGACCGCGCGTCGGCGGTCGTGCGCGAGAAGGCGCAGGACCTGTCCGAGCGGGAGATCGCCGAGCGCGGCGCCCAGGTGGGCATCGGCGCGGTGAAGTACGCGGACCTGTCGACCTCGGCGAGCCGGGACTACAAGTTCGACCTGGACCAGATGGTCTCGCTCAACGGCGACACGTCCGTCTACCTCCAGTACGCGTACGCCCGGACCCAGTCCATCCAGCGCAAGGCGGGCGAGGTCCGCCCGGTGGCCCACCCCGAGCTGGAGCTGTCCCCGGCCGAGCGGGCGCTCGGGCTGCACGCGGACCAGTTCGCGGAGACGGTCGCGGAGGCCGCCGCCGAGTACGCGCCGCACAAGCTGACGGCGTACCTCTACCAGCTCGCGTCCCTGTTCACCACGTTCTACGACAAGTGCCCGGTCCTGAAGGCCGAGACGCCGGAGCAGGTGGAGAACCGCCTCTTCCTGACCGACGCCACCGGCCGCACGCTCCGGCAGGGCATGGCCCTGCTGGGCATCCAGGCGCCCGAACGGCTCTGAGTCACCGAGCGAACTCGGCCCACACCACCTTGCCCGGGTTCCGCTCCCCCACGCCCCACTTGTCACTGAGGGCGGACACGAGCAGCAGCCCGCGTCCGCCCTCGGCCGCGTCCGGGGGCCCCTCCGGGATGCCCGGCACCCCGTCACCGCTGTCGTGCACCTCGACGCGCACGACGGCGCCGTCGTAGCGCACCCGCAGGAGAAAGCCACGGCCCGGCGGTACGCCGTGCAGCAGCGCGTTGGTGGCCAGCTCGCTGGTGCACAGGGCCACGTCCTCGGCCCGCGCCCACTCGGCCAGCCCCCAGAACCGCAGCGCCCACTCGGTCAGCCGCCGGGCGGCCGGCACGGACCGGCGGTCACGACGGTAGAACTGGTCGCGCTGGTAGGGGAGTTCGATTGGCTGAATCACGGGACGAATGTCGCGCAGAGTCACTACTGTGGGTCAGTGAGTGAACCCGTACGCGTAATCTGTACGGGTCGGCAAGGGTCACCACGAGCGGGGCGTGGGGAGTTGGACCGGCATGAGCACCAAGAAGCAGCCACGGAAGAAGAACTTCTCGACGCTGAAGATGCTGGGCGCGCAGGTGCAGGCCGCGAGGAAGGCGGCCGGTTTCACGCAGCGCGTGCTGGCGGAACGGCTGATGGTGGACGAGGAGACCGTCGCCTCGATCGAGCAGGGCAGACGACCGCTGATGCCGGATGTCGCGGAGGCGATGGACGTACTCCTCGACACCAAGGGGATGCTGGCGGCCGGGGTGGACAAGCTGCCGGAGATCGACCAGTTCCCGATGTACGCCGAGCAGTACATGGTCCATGAGCGGGAAGCGGTCTCGCTCTCCTGGTACGACAACGCGGTACTGCCCGGTCTGCTCCAGACGGAGCCGTACGCGCGCGCCGTACTGTGCGAGCGGGTCCCCGCGTACGACGAGGACGAACTGGCGACGAAGCTCGCGGGGCGCATCGGCCGCCAGGAGATCCTCCAGCGCAAGTGTCCGCCGACGATGAGCTTCATCGTCTGGGAGCCGGTGCTGCACCTCCGCGTCGGTGGGGACCGCGTCCGCCGCGAGCAACTGCGCCGTCTGCGCGAGTACACCGAACGGCCGGGGATGTCCTTGCAGTTCCTGCCCATGCGAACACCGAGCAGTGCTGGTCTGGACGGCCCGTTCATCCTGCTGGAGACCCCCGATCACCACCATCTCGCCTACGAAGAAGGGCAGCGCGGGAGCCAGTGGGTGGCGGCCCCGGACGAGGTGTCCGTACTGGCCCGCAAGTATGCGATGCTGCGGTCACAGGCCATGACTCCAGGTGAGTCGAAGGGCCTGCTCGACCGTCTGCTAGGAGATCAATGAGCACCTCACTTGAGTGGTTCAAGTCGAGCTACAGCGGCAGCGAAGGCGGCGCGTGCCTCGAAGTCGCCTACACCTGGCGCAAGTCCAGCTACAGCGCTAGCGAAGGCGGGCAGTGCCTCGAAGTCGCCGCCTGCCCCCACACCATCCACATCCGTGACTCGAAGAACACGGAGGACGCGCCCACCCTCCGTGTCTCACCGGCGATTTGGGAAGCGTTCACCGACTCGGTCAGGTGAGGGATTGTCAGTGGCTGCGCCTACAGTCACTGGCATGGCGACTCTTCCGAATCCGCTGCCCAAGCTCGCCGCCGATCCGAGCGGGCGTTCCCTCGGGCTGCAACTGCCGCCCGGGAGCCTGATCGACGCGACGGACGACGGTCCGTGGCGCGAACCGCTGATGTGGTGCGCCGGGCGCGCGGTGGCGTCCGGCAACTGGGCGGCGCTGGGCGGGCCCGCCGCCCGGGTGGGCCTGCTGCCGGTGCTGCTGGACCTGAACGGCGGTCAGGGCGGCCCGGAGGACTGGGAGCTGGCGCCCGGCGAGACGTCGTATCCGGGTGATCATGACGCCGAGGACGTGCTCGCGGAGTGCTGGCCGGAGTGGGCGGTGGAGCGGGCGGGCGAGTGGCCGGGGCTGGCCGAGCCGCTGTCGCTGACGGCCGCGCCGGACGTACGGGCGGCGGAGCTGGCGGACGCGCTCGCGGAGGGGCGGCCCTGGCTGAAGGACCCGCATCTGGCGCTGGTGCCCGCGCGGCGCAGCGCGGACATACCGGCGGCGATCGGCTGGAGCGGCCCGGTGAACCACGAGGAGGACGTGGCCCGGCTGTGCGCGGTGCTCCGCTCGTGGGAGGACCGCTTCGGCATACGGGTCGTGGCGCTGGGCTTCGACCACCTCACCGTGTCCGTGGCCGCGCCGCCCGCCACCCCCGCCGAGGCGGAGGCGGTGGCGGCGGAGCACTTCGCGTTCTGCCCGGACAGCGTGGAGGAGGGGCTCGATGCGTACGCGCGGACGCTGACGGGCGGCCGGTCCTGGCACTTCTGGTGGGACTGAGCGCGCCGGCGGCGCCGCGGGCTACGGCTTGACGCCGAGTGCCGCGTACACGTTGATGTCGGCGTCGGTGACGTCGTCGATGGCGCGGTAGCGGACCTTCTCGATGTCGTCGAGGGTGTCGAGGTAGGAAGGATCGGGCTGTTCGGGGACGGGCGCGGCGTGGTCGGGGCGCCAGTGGTGGACGGGGACCACACCGGGCGCGGCCGTCTCCAGGCCGTTGTCCGTGAGGAAGCGGGCGACATCCGCGCGGGAGCGCAGCACGAAGGTGAAGCCGCGCTCGGTGTAGGCGCGCTGCACCGCGCGGACGTTCTCCGGGTTGAGGTCGTCGGTGAGGTGGCTGAGGACCAGCCGGCTCCCGGCGGGCAGCGCGTCCAGCAGTTCGCGGACGAGCGGGTACGCCTCCTCGTCCGCGACGAAGTGCAGGATAGCGACCAGGCAGAGGGCGATCGGCCGGTCGAAGTCGAGGGTGTTCGCGGCCTGTTCGAGGATGTGCGCGGGGTCGCGGAGGTCGGCGTCGATGTAGTCGGTGCGGCCCTCGGGCCCGGAGGTGAGCAGCGCGCGGGCGTGCGCGAGGACGACGGGGTCGTTGTCGACGTAAACCACCCGTGCGCCGGGGTCGGTCCGCTGGGCGATCTGGTGGACGTTCTCGGCGGTCGGCAGGCCGGTGCCGATGTCGAGGAACTGGCGGATGCCGTCCTCGGCGGCGAGCGTGGTCACGGCCCGGCGCAGGAAGTCGCGGTTGTGCCGGACGTCGAGGTAGCCGCGCGGGTTGGCGGCGAGTCCGGCGGCGGCCGCGGCGCGATCGGCCGGGTAGTGGTCCTTGCCGCCCAGGAAGACGTCGTAGACGCGCGCCGGATGGGCCCTGGTCGTGTCGATCCGGCCCCGGATCTCGGCGGGGTCCTGGCTGAGGGCGTCACCGGGCACGTCGTTCCTCCTGGGGTGCGAAGGGGTCCGAAGGGGTCCGAAAGGAGTACGGAAGGGGCGGTGGTCAGGGCTTGCGGGCGATGGCCGCGTGGATGCTGGGGTCGCCCGCCGAGGGGTCGTTGATGTCGGCGTACCTGATCCGGTCGATCAGCTCCAGGGACTCCAGGTACTCCGGGTCCGGCACGCGCAGCACGGGCGCCGCGCCGTCCGGGCGCCAGTGGTGCACGGGGACGATGCCCGGCTCGGCGGGGGTCAGCCCGTTCTCGTCGAAGAACCGCTCGACCTGCTCGCGCGTGCGCAGCACGAAGGTCATCCCGCTCTTCTTCAGGGAGCCGACCACCTTGGAGGTGCCCGCCGGGTTGAGGTCCTCGGCCAGATGGCTCAGGACCAGCCAGCTCCCCGGGGGCAGCGCCGCCAGCAGGTCGCGGACCAGGGCGTAGGCCGCCTCGTCCTCGATGAAGTGCAGCACCGCGAGCAGCACCAGCGCCACGGGCCGGTCGAGGTCGAGGGTGCGGGCGGCCTCTTCGAGGATCCGCGCCGGGTCGCGCAGATCGGCGTCGACGTAGTCGGTGCGGCCCTCGGGCCCGGAGGTGAGCAGCGCGCGGGCGTGGGTCAGCACGATCGGGTCGTTGTCGACGTAGACGACCCGGGTCTCGGGGGCGAGGCGCTGGGCGATCTGGTGGACGTTCTCGGCGGTCGGCAGCCCGGTGCCGACGTCCAGGAACTGGCGCACGCCCTCGTCCCGTACGAGCGTGGTGACCGCGCGGCGCAGGAAGTCGCGGTTGTACCGGGCGGTGAGGAAGCCCCGGGGGTGCTGGG